>DATJUC010000284.1:0-13425 GCA_035502675.1 Candidatus Acidiferrales bacterium
GCACAATCCCGTGCATCTGCGCTATGCATCGGCGTGGCTGCACGACGTGCTGCACGCCATCGAACCCTGGTCGCACGACGTGATCGCCATCGCGCTGGACGACGATCAAGGCGCCTACCTCGACAACGACACCTGGCCCGCACCGCGGTGGCACGCGTACGTCGCCTGGCTTCGGCTGGCCGTTGCGTCGACGGCCGGCTCGCGCGTTCCGCTCTTCATCAACACCTTCGAGACCAAAGTGCCGGCCGCGGCACCGGCTTGGGCGTGGGGCGATTGGTATCAGAGCGACGCGGACAGCATCGGCGCCCACGATCTCGCTCAGCTCGATTTTGCAACCGGACTGCTGGGGACCCAGACGAGCGTGCCGGTCATGCAAGCCGAGTTTCAAGCCGGATGGCTGCAAAGCGCCGACGAAGGCGCGCCTCGGCCCGCGGATCCTTCGAACACAACGCTGGCCCTGCACGAGCTGCTGCGAGACGGCGCGCACGGCATCGTCGTGTTTCCTCCGCAGGACACCATCGACCCGGACGGTTGGGAAGCGCCTTGGGCAAACTGGTCGTACGCCTGGGATGCGGCGCTCACCGCCGGCCTTGCGGCCTCTCCTCGCTACGCGCCGACGGCCGCGTTCGGCGATTTGGTGCGCGCGTACGGCGCGGCGATCGCGGACACGCATCCCCAAGCCGGCGTCGCGATCGTTTGGCCGCCGAGTCTTTTTTCGTCGTCGGTTCTCACCGCCAACGACTTCTCGGCATTTGCCGACGCGACGATTGCGATGCAGCAAGAGTGCGCGCGCCGTCGCCTTTCGTGCCGGCTCGTCGATCTTGCGTACGACGATCGCGCTGCGATCGACCGCTACGCCGCAGCCGTGATTCCGATCGTCGTCTCGCCGCGTCTGGCGGCGACGATCGGTCCTCCGGTCGCCGCCCGCCTGGCGGCGCTCCGCCGCGAGGGTCGTTTGAAGTTTACGCTTGCCGGCCTTCGTCCATCGACGCCCGCCGCCGCCTTCGACGACGCGACGTTTTTGGCGTCCAATCAAGACGCGGCGCGCGGTTTTCTCGACGTCGTCGACCCCAGCGACGGTGCGCGCACGTTCGGGCGTACCCGCGTCGCCGCGCGCAGCGCGGTGCTGCTGCCGGTCGGCATTACGGCGCGCACCGGCATCCCCGCCGTGCCGCCGCCGACGGGAACGCCGCCGCCGTTCGCGGCGCGCGACGTGCTGCATTTCGACGGTTCGCGGCTGTACGTCGCCTTCGCGCCGAACGCCGGCGCGCGAGTCGCCACGCTAAGCGCCGCCGGCCTCGACAACGCGGCCTCGAGTATCGGGCTGCTGCGCGACGCAGTGGATCCGGCGCCCCCGCCTTCGGCGCGCGACTACATCGCAGCCTACACGCACCCGCTGCCGGCCGGCACGTTCAACCGGCCGTACGCGTGCGCGCCGCAGCCCGTAAGCGGCGACGCATTCACGTGCAGCTACGAAGCGCCGGATCTTCCCGAAGGCGGCGCTCGGTTCGAGCGCACCCTGTCGCTCGCTCCCGACGATGACGCATTGGCGATCGCCGAATCCTTTTCGCCGAACGATTCGAATGCCGGGGCCCGCCTACAGAGCGTCTCCGGCTTCGCCTTCGAACCCGGCGACGCCGTCGTGGCTCCCCCGTCCGAGAATTTCGCCGGCGTCTTGCACGGACGGCGCTTTGCAGCGATATCGTGGGAGCCCGGCGACGTCGCGCAGGTTCAAACGCGCGCGACGCGCGGCGCCGAGATCGTGACGCTGACGTTCGCTCGGCGAACGGTGCACCTTCGATTAGGGATCTACGCGGCCGCCGACGCCACGGAGGCCGAGCGCCTCTTCCAAGCGAAACCGCCCCTTCGCCTTCGGTAAGGGTTCGGGGAAGTGGCGGAATGGCAGACGCAGCCGCCTCAAAAGCGGCCGAGGAGACTCATGTGGGTTCGACTCCCACCTTCCCTACCAACGTTCGAGCGCCAACCTCGAGCGGGTGCTAATTCCCGGCGAAGATATTCGTTACGCCGCGGATCGAGACCACGGCATCGGGACTTTCGTGGCCTCGGAGCGGTAGTGTATACGACAAGATGTTGAGCCACGCTCTCACGTACAAGTGGTTGGCGCTGGCCGCCAGGGAGCCGACATTTCCCAACGGCAAGAACCTCCCATCGACCTGCAGCACGAGCGGTTTCTCACCCGATACGTACGGAAGCCGGTAATCGTAGACGGCGCGGCCGCGAGAAACAAAGAGATGTTCGCCGCGACCATCGACCGCTAATCCCTGCGGGTTCAGATTCGCGATGACGAAGGCCGGCCGCTCCCCGCGCGAAACCGGTAATGCGTAACCGGAAACGGTCCTTGCCTTGACGTGTTGAACGATTAACATCGTGCTCGTCGCTTGCACGGCGAACCAATCGGGCTCGAACCCGTTGGGGCCGCTGCTCCCTGCGAACAGCACGATTCCATCCTCGGCCGGCGTTAGAGGAAGTCGACGGCGAACGACCTCTGCGAAGCCGCGCCGAGACCCCGAGATGTATAAAAAGCCGCCCGCGGCAGCCATGCTGCTTGGGTCGCCGATAACCGGAGCGCTCGCTCGGACCGACGACTTTGACAGCGGCAGTGAGTACGAGTATACCGTGCTGCTGCTGAAACTGCCGACGTACAGGCGATCGCGATCCTGAGCGATGGCAATAGGTTCGGGAATGCCTCCGACGGTCACGTCCGGTGTTTGCCCACCGCGCAATGGCAGCGTGAACCCACACACGTTGTAAGGACGGCGCGCGCCGCCGCATTCGGAAGCGTACAGCACCCCAGCTCCCGCACGTCGTTCGTCGACGTTCGGAAAACCCCAAGCTCCGAGCGGTCGAAGGTCCGTCGGATTCGCGCCGGCCGACTGAAGGGCAAGCGCATCCGGGGTCGTAAACGACTGAGACTGCTGCGCGCAGCCGCTCGCTACGATCGCCAAGCAAAGTCCAATACCTAGACGGGCTCGCATACGCTCCTCCCATTGTAGCGGTCGAGGAGTCCCGCGCGGCAGTCCCAGGCCATGAAGCGAGAGTCCTAGTTTTGACGGAGGACCGCCCTGCGAGCGATCAATACTGGATCGATGCTAAGGCGCCGCGACGCGTTTGGAAAGATGCGGTCGCAACAATCGTAAAAGGGGAAGTCCGACGCCGTGACGCCGCGCCGCGATGCGCCGAACGGATTGACGTGAACCGGTGGTACACCCGTGTAGGCCCTGTTCGTATCCAAAGATCCGATACGCCGGCTGTCAGGGTATTCAAAAACTCCGCCGCGGCAGTGCCGCCCTCGGGGGCCGGCGTCTCGAAAACGAATCTCCCGTCCAGAAGTCCGCGGGTCGGGAATGAAACGGCCGTCCCAACGGCTTGGCGGCCCGCGTCCGTTATTCCTAAAGATCCGCAACGAACGTCTTTGCGGCCGGGGGCCTTCGCCTCTCGCGTGGACGTGCCGCTTCCAATATGCTCGAATCAATGGAAGCGCAGGCGCTTCGGGCTTTATCCGAAACTCAGGTTGCAACGTTCGATCACGACTATGTATCCGACGAGTCCTTCGAGCTCGTCGCTTCGCTCATCGAAAGAGACTTCTCCGGCCGCGCATTTACGTTTTTGGACGTGGGCGCCGGGAAGGGCATCTTCACAGATCGCATCCTCAACCGTTATCCGCTATCCAACGGGGTCGCCCTCGACACGGCCGAAACGCTCTTGGCTCAGAACAGCGAGCACCCGCGCAAGCAGCTCTCGCTGGTTTCCGCGACCGAGGCGGCCCGCCATTTTGCGTCCGCCTCGTTCGACCTCGTCTTCTTCAACTTTTCGCTTCACCACTTCGTCGGCGACACGTACCGGCGGTCGCGTCTCTTTCAGCACCAGGCCGTCGTTCAAGCGAAGAAGCTGCTCGCTCCGTCGGGTCGCATATCGGTCCTGGAGAACGCCTACGAAGGCGCGCTGCATCACAATTTGCCGGGGTATCTCACCTACACGCTGTCGCGCAGCGAAACGCTGGCGCCGCTGGTGCGGCGTCTCGGCGCGAACACCGCGGGATGCGGCGTCTGCTTCCTAAGTACCACGGCATGGCGCAAGGAGTTCGCGCGCGCGGGCCTTCGAGAAGCTTCGTACCGCACGCGCCCGGTCGTCGTTCGAAGCTGGAGCCACAATCTGAAGCTTCGCTCCTTGACGTTGCGCGGCGTCAATCACGCACATTTCTGGCTGTCTCTGCCCTAAGGCCGCCCTCCCGGACAGTCGGCGCGGAGCCGGCCGAAAGGGCCCTTCAAAATCCGTGACAAATACGTTGTGCGCGGAGGACCGTATGGAGAAAGAAGCACGCACGACCGCGGCCTTGAAAGCGGTCGCGCTTTTTGCGTTGTGCCTGGCCCTGGTGGCGGTTTTCATTCGGGGACTCCACTTGCTCGGGACGTCCGGAATCGTCATCCTTGCGGCGATCCTGCTGACCTACTTGATCGCGCCGATCGTCGGATTCTTTCGGCGAAGGATGCCGTTGCTCGTGGCGCTGCTCCTGGTGTACCTCATCATCGGCGTGGCGCTGGCCGTCGCCTTCGTCGTGATCGTACCGCCGCTGGTCGGGCAGGCCCGATCGCTGCTCGTCAGTCTGCCGCCGATCGTCTCGTCCTTCCAGCACCAGTTGGCCGACCCGCACAACCCGATCGCCGAGAAACTTCCGCCCGATCTGCGAAACTACGTCAATACGCTGCCCGCACAGATCAGCGGCTTCGCCGCGCGGTACGGGCTGGGGCTCGTGCAAGGAACGCTCGGGGCGTTCTTCTCGATCGTCACGCTGTTTATGTCCCTCATCATCGTTCCGATCTTCTCGATGTACCTATTCTCCGACGCATCGATCGTCAAGCGAAGCTTCTTGGGCTTCGTTCCGCCGGCCGCGCGACCCAAGACGCTCGCCATTCTCGCCGACCTGAACGCCACCATCGGCGCGTTCATTCGGGGTCAAGTTCTCGACGGTCTGATCCTGGGCGCGATGATCACGGCGATGCTATGGATCATGCACGTTCCCTACGCGCTGCTAATTGGCGTAAGTGCCGGCATTCTGAATTTGATTCCGTATCTGGGCGCGATCGTCGGATTCATTCCGTCGGTCCTGCTGGCCTGGATCTTCAACGGCTGGGAAAGCGCGCTGATCGTAGGAATTCTCTTTGGGGTCATCCAGCAGATCGACGGCAGCCTGATCCTTCCGCGAATCATGAAGGACAGCGTCGCACTCTCGCCCTTGATCATCATCGCCGCCATTTTGATCTTCTCGGCCCTCTTCGGGCTCGTCGGCACGTTTCTCGCGGTTCCCGTCGCAGCGATGCTGCGCGTCTTGAAGCTCCACTTCGCGCCGGCGCCGCCGGACGCCGAGTACGCGAACGATCAGAAACGCGCGCTTTCGCTCGAGGTTCTTTGATCCGCTAGTTCGTGTCGGGCGGGATGTTCGACGGCGGCTGGCGTTCGAAGAACTTCTTGGAGTACTTGGCCGGGATCGGCACGAACGCGCGCGCCTTCTGCGAGAAATCGAAGCAGTCGTCCATGTTGTTCGCGGTCACGTCGGTCGTGTTGAGGCGGCCCAGACCGTAAACGTCTTCGACGAGCTTGATGATGCTGCCGAACTGGTAGGTCGTGTGCGAGACGTAGCCTTTCTTTGCGTAGGGCGAGATCACGATTGCCGGCACGCGCATTCCCAATCCGGCGTAGTTGACCTGCGGCGGCGCGACGTGATCGTACCAGCCGCCCCAGTCGTCCCAGGTCACCACGATCGCGGTCGAATCCCAGTACTTGCTCTTGCCGATTGCGTTGACGACCTGTGCGACCCACGACGGCCCGGTATCGGAGCTTCCGAAGCCGGCGTGGTCGGAGTTCTGACCGTCGGGAATCACCCACGAAACCGCCGGCAGCTTGCCTTTCGAAATATCCGAGAAGACGTTGGTTTCGGGCGACGAGATGTTCGCCCAATCCGAACCGTATCCGGTGCACGTACCCGGCGGAGAGAAGGTTCCGCAGCGCACCTTAGCGATGGCGTCGAAGCCGTCCCAGTAAGCGCCGGCAAGCGAGGCACCCGACCCGTCCAGGATCGGCGTGTAATAGCGCCACGACACGCTTTTAGCGTCGAGCAGATCGCTGATGGCCGAATACGTGAAGCACGGAAACGGACCGTCGAGAACTTCCTTGCCGGTCTTCATGAGCAGCGGTACCGTCGTTCCGGGCGGAGCGTCGCAACCCCACGGTCCGTGCGACGGAAAGTCGAAGGCACTTTCCTGATCGTCCAGCTCGGTGTCGCCGCGAATCAGATCCTGATGCCCCGTAAAGCTGCCGCTGCTCTCGGTCGGAAACATGTGATCGGTCAAAACGTACTGCTTGGCCATCGTCCAGTACGGCGCGATTTGAGCCGGGTTGACGTACTGATAGGCGCACATCGGGCAGGGCTCACTGCTGACCCAAACGGCGTTGAAGCCGTCCATTTTCCCGTGGTCGTAATCGATCTCGTAGGCCCGGTGGCTGTTATCGAGCAGCTCGGAGGAGTAGAGATTGCTCTCCTGCAGCGAAACGGTCGTCCCGTTGTTCATCTTGCCGGTCGTCGTGCCGTCGGCACCCGGGAACGTCGCGAAGAGATTGTCGAAGCTGTGGTTCTCCTGCACGATCAGGACGACGTGCTTGATGTAGTTTCCCAGCGTCGTTTTCTTCACGGCGCCGGTCGACGCCGTCGAGGGTAAGATGCCGCCTGCGCCGCCCAAATTCGGGGAACTGCTCGAACACGCGGTAAGGGCTGCGAAGGTCACAGCGGCCATCGCTCGACTCCACCCGTCGACTCTCATCTGCTTCTCCTTCTCCTGCCAATGATACGATTTTCCGCAGGCATTGCGGCAGAGGCCGAGGTCCTACGATCCGGGACGTTCGTAAAGGCGCGCTCGCTTGGTCTCGGGGTGTGCGCGCTCGAAACGCGTGAAGGTGCTCCTTGCGATCCGACCCGAGGGCCTATGGGACCAACGGACTACGATCGGCGCGACGCGTCACCGGCGTGAGAGGCGGGAGAACTGAAGATGACGACTCGAAGCGACACCGAGCGAGGTTTCATGATGCTGACGCTCTGCATTGCCTTGGTTGCGTGTACGGCCTCGGGGCCGCAGCCGGCTGCGATCGCCGCCGTCGGGACGGCCGGCGCACCGCCGCTGTTGGCGACGTCCGCAGCCGGCGTCGCGAGCTACGCCGGATGCCCGGTGTTCACCCCGAACGATACCTACAACGCGGTCGTTGCAAACCTCCCGCTCGACCCCAAGAGCGCGGCGTACATCGCGTCGATGCGCGACGCCGGGAATACCGCAGGCTTCTACGCCTCGACCGGCGTCGAACAGGTAAACCTCGCCAACGCCGCAACGCCGAAGCTCAGCGTCGCGCCGCGCGTGCGCTGGCACTCCTTCCCGGTTCCGATTCCGTGGCAGCCGGGATTCTACATCGAGCCGCTCTCGGATCGCCATGCGATGGTGGTCGACGCGGCCGGTTGCCGTCTCTACGAAACGTACGATACGAGGTTCTCGGCGGGGATGCTCAGCGCATACTCCGGCGCGAACTGGGATATGACCAAGCCGTTCGCACCGCTGCCGCCCGGAAAGCCATCCGCGATGGCGTCGGGACTGTCGCTGTTTGCCGGAATGGTTCGGTGGGAGGATTATCAGTCGGGCGCCATTCGCCACGCTTTGAACTGGGCTGCTATCGCCCACACGGCGTCGCAATACGGTTTCGTTCGGCCCGCCAGCGACACCGATCAGCTGCCGTTTCGCGGCACCAGCTCCCTGCAGTTGCCCTACGGTGCCCGATTGCGGCTGCACGCCGATTTCTCGACGGCGGGCTGGGGACCCCAAGCGACCATGGTCGTCAACGCAATGAAAACGTACGGCGTCTTTCTCGCCGACACCGGCGCCAGTGGAAACGCTCTGTACTTTGCGAACGCCCCGGACGGCAGCAACCCATGGAATAAGGCCGATCTCGCCGCGCTTTCGAAGATTCGGATCGACGATTTCGACGTCGTCCGCTTAGGTCCGGCGATGAAGGTTCCGGGACACTAACGCCGCCTAACCGTGAGTGATGAGCTTGGCTCCGAACTCGATCAGCCGCGCTCCCGGCACGAGGAGTAACTGCGAGAGAACCATCCCGATCACCGCGGTGATCGACAGGCCCGCCACCAGCGCCCGCACGTCGTCGATCGACCGCTCTCCGCGCACGGCGCGATCCGTGATGAGCGCCGACGCCGGGTCGACGACGATGTTGTACGCGATGGTCGCAAAGCCGTTCACCAGACCGCTCGACAGCACTGCCGTCCGCGCCGCCTGCGGATAGAGGACGCTTGCGTACGCTGCCGCAACGATTCCGATACCGTAGACGGCCGTCACCGAAACGTTGAGCAGCAAGATGTCCTTTGGAACGTTGCGAAGCGGCAGTTCCCGGATTTTGGTCGCCACGCCGAACTTAACTTCACGCAGGACGACCGCGACGGTCGCCGGCCGGAACATCGCCAGTGCGGCCTTTGGAACGCTGCCGCTGCGCTCGAGCGCGCGAATCGCGCGAAGATAGAGCATCACGAAGGTCGGAATCGCGAGCGTTCCGATCACGGCTCCGACCGTGCCGGCAATTACGATCGCGCGCAGCTGCCACTGGTAGGCGCCCAGGCTCGTAAAGGCCGCGCGGTCGGACAGCGCTCCCAGCATCGGCGTGTAGAACATCTGCGCGAACCGGCTGCTGGTCGCAAAGATGTTGAAGAGCGAGATCGCGGTCGCCACTCGCCCGGAACGCGCGCCTGCCAAACGGGCAGCGTACGCCGCGATCGCCAGCGCCTGAACGACGCAATTGAGCGCCATAGCCAGGACGAGTTGCCAGAGCCAAAATCCGTGCACTTCGTCAGCATACTCACCGCCCCGCGGCCGGGTGAGGGGCAAAGGCCCCTAACCTTGTGACCTTCGTTTCTCGACGCCGGCCGGCCGGCCCGATACACTTTTCCCAGAGCCTATGGTTGAAGGAACGGTATCCCCCGGCGTCATGCGAACGCTGCTCCTGGCGATCGTGTCGCTGATCGGGCTGGCTATCATCGTCCTTTTGACGCGCGGCGCCAACCTCATGACCGTCGGTCTGGTGGCACTGGCCGCCTCGCCGATCGCGCTGTACGCCGCGCTGAAGCGCCCGCTGGACTTTCCGTTCGCGATCTACGTGGTGCTGGTACCCTTCGACAACCTGCTCGGCACCGGCCCCTTCGGGACGATCACCAAGCTGCTGGGCATCGTCTCGGGCGGGTTCTTCTTCGTTTGGCTGGTGCGCCGGCAAGGGCTGGCCGTCTCGGGCGCTCCCGTCATCGTACTCGGAGTGCTCTTGACCTGGATGTTCGCCAGCAGCTTGTGGTCGCTCGACCAGAGCGTCGCCTTTACGATCCTGCCCACCTATGCCGGCCTGACGATCCTCTACGTCGTGCTCACGATGATGCCCATCTCGGTCGACCAGTACCGCCGGCTGCTCTTTCTCGTAGCGGTCGGCGGTCTGAGCGCGGCGGTCTTCGGAATCCGGCTGTTTTATCAAAACCCGGCGCTGACGCAACAGGCCGACGACGTGCATCGCCTCGTGATTCAGGTGGGCCAGAGTTCGATCGACGTCAATCACTTCGCGGACTCGATGCTCTTTCCGATCATCGTCGTCATGACGGCCGGATTGCGCGCGCGCAACCTGTTGGCAAAGGCGGTCTGCGTCGGCGCCCTCGCCGTGTTCCTCGTCGCGGTGCTGCTGAGCGGATCGCGCGAAGCGCTCACCGCCATGGTCGCGATCGTCATCTATTTTTTGTGGCGCTCGCGCAGCCGGCTTCAGGTCGCGGCCGTGGCCGCGGTCCTCGTCGTGACCGCGCTCAGCGTGACGGCGACGTCGATTTGGGAGCGCTTTTCGACCATTTTTGCGACCGGCGGATCCGGCCGTTCCACGATTTGGGGCGTCGGCCTCGAGGCCGCCAAACATCGCCCCATCCAAGGCTACGGCATCGGGAACTTTCAACAAGCCTACGACCTGTTCTATCTTTCCGTTCGCCAACCGTATCCTTTCGGCTGGGACAGTCCGGCGCACAACCTCGTGCTGCATTACCTCGTCGAGCTGGGAGTCATCGGTCTGGGGTTGATCGTGCTCTTCTTCGTCGCTCAGTTTCGTTCGCTTCGCGTCATCCAGCCGAGCGACGAGCTCTACGATTACCGCGTCATGATGGAGGCGGCGCTCCTGGCCATTGCGGTCGTCTCGATGACCATCGATCTCTTCACGTATAAATATGCGTGGCTCGTCTTTGCGATGGTGGCGTTGCTTCGGAACTGTTACGCGGGTCAGGCCAGCGCCGCGATGCGCCCCACCAGCTCGTCCATGATGCCGGCGCGATCGGCGCGGCCCTCGACGCGGTTCCGTCCCGACTCGCCGAGCCGGCGCAGCGCGTTATCCTCCAGCTCGGCCAACTGACGCAGCGTCGCCGCCAGCGCTTGCGCGTCGCCGGGCGGCGTGCACGGCATACCGAGCGACTCCCCTTCGCGCCGAGCTTCGCCGGCCGCCGCGACGACCACCGGGCAGCCGACGGCGAGCGCATCGTAGAGCTTGGTAGGGACGCTCTCTTCGATACCCTTGCGCAGCGGAATGACGCAAACGTCAGCGCGGGCGACCATCGCCATCGCGTCGAGACGCGGAACGCTTCCGCGCACGACGACGTTGCGCAAGCTTTCGTTTCGTACGCGCTCGTCGAGCCGCGCGCGCTGCGCGCCGTCGCCGACGATCTCGATCTTGATGCAGTCTTCCGCCAGCAGGCCGGCGGCGTCGAGCAACACGTCGACGTCGGTCGCGAGCCCTAGGTTCCCGGCATAGATCGCGACGAATCCGTTTTCGTCCCGCGCCGGCGGTCTGACCACGTCGCTGCGCTCGGCGGCGTTGCGCGCCAGCATCAGGCGCGACGCCGGGATGCCGCGTTCGGCGATTTGCGCGATCGCGGTCGGCGTCACGGCCACGACCAGCGAGGCCCGGCGATACAGCGTTCGCGCGACGAACTCGACGCAGCGCGTCAGCAACGCGTCTTTCTTCCAGGCACCCATGGCGATCGCGATGTCGGGAAAGACGTCGCGGACGTCGACCACCAGCTTGGCGCGGTGACGCAGCGACGCAACGATCGCCGGCAACGCCAACGTGATCGGCGGCGCGCTGATCAAGACGACGTCGTAGCGCTCGCGCGTAAAGGTCGCGTAGGCCGACGCCGAGAGAGCGGCCGTCAGCCAGTGCAGCAGCCGCGCTCCGGGGAGCTTCTGCGGCAGCCAGGACCATAGCCGGACGACCCGCGTACGGCCCGATTCTTCGACGCGCTGAAACGGGCGCGCCCCTTCGGCGAACCGCCCGCGCGGAAACGAAGGAAAGTTCGTGACGACGGTAACGTCGTTGCCGGCAGCGCTCAACGCCGTAACGAGGCTCGCGACGCGATTCGCCGCCGCGGCCGGCTCCGGCGGGTAAAAATGCGTGACGATCAGGACCTTCACGCGCGGGCGCCGCCGGCCACCGTGTCGCGTCCGAAAAAGCGTCCCGGCAAGCTGCGCAGCGACGACCCGATCACGCGACGGCGGCACTCGTGCCGCTCCTCGTACGATCGCCACCGCTGCGCGACATCTTCGAATGCGCGCTCGCCGAACATCTTGGCCAGAACGCTAAGCTGGGCGATGTGGAATTCGTGATACTTCAAGGTCGCGACGTGCGGCTGGCCGCCGGCGTCGGCCATCAGGCTGTAGAGGCTCCACCAGCCGGTGTCGAACCGCGGCAGCCAGCGCAGCAGCGTCGCGACCGTCGACGCAACCACGCCGGCCAGGCCGGCATCGCCGGTGCGCGCCTGCAGCTCCCAAATGCCCCACAACGCGAAGATGCAGCCGTTGAGCACGTGGGGGGCGTGCTGGTTGGCGATCTCCTCGAGAAAAACGTCGTCGCCGCCGCGCCAGACGACGCCGCCATGACCGATCTCGCGCGCGAACGGACGCGCGGCGCCGATCGCGGCGGCGCTCCAGCCGTTCGACGGCTCGAGGGTGTCGGCGCGCAGCAGCACCGAAATTGCTTCGCCCTGCGCCATTGCCGACGTCCAGCCGGCGCCGGCGCCGTACTTCGACCACGGAAACTCGAAGTGGTAAAGGCCGGTGTCGGGCCGCTGCGCGTCGCGCAGCCATCGTGCTTGCGCGAGAAAATCGCGTCGCGCAGCCGGATCGCCCGAATCGAGCCAGACGCCGAAGCGATGCAGCGCGAACTGCGCGATTCGAATCGGATGGTAGCGGCGCGCGCTTCCGCTCAACAGAACGCCCTCGCCGTCGAAGGGGCCGCCGTCCCAGTCCTCGCCGTACACGCCGTGGCCGGGATCCCACTCGACGAAATAGCGGCCCGTTGCGGGCGCTTCCCGCTCGTCGAAATGAAACGCGCGGCGGTGCGACCACGCTACCGGAAAACCCAGTGCCAGTCTCCGGAGTGCGCTCATACCACCGCGTCGACGGGTTGCAGAAACGGCCGCCCGAGCACGTAGCACTCGAAACCGCAGCCCTGCCACCGGGCCGGATCGAAGAACCTGCGCGTGTCGACCAGGCGCGGCCGGCGCATGGAGCGCGCCACCGCCGCGGGATCGATCTCTCGAAAGACGTCGTGCGGGGTGACCAGAACGACGGCGTCGGCCTCGGAGACGGCTTCGTCGAGCGTCTCGCACAGCGGACGGTGAAAGCGCTTCACCAGCGGATCGTAAATAGCGGTTTCGTACCCGCGGTCGCGTAAGAGCTCGTCGATCCGTACCGTCGGGCTCTCGCGCGCGTCGTCGACGTTGGCCTTGTAGGCCGCTCCGAGAATCGCGATCTTCGCACCTTGTCCGGGACCGACCAGCTCGCCGATTCGCCGCACGATCCGGAACGGCATCCGGTCGTTCACGCGGCGTGCCGATTGAATCAGCTCCGACGCGATCGGGTTGGCGTCGGACAGGAAATGCGGATCGACCGGAATGCAATGGCCGCCCACGCCCGGGCCGGGCTGCAAAATGTCGACGCGCGGATGCTTGTTGGCCAGGGCGATCGTTTCCCAGACGTCGACGCCCATATCTTCCGCCAGCGTCGCCAGCTCGTTGGCGAAGGCGATGTTCACGTCGCGAAACGTGTTCTCGACGATCTTGACGAACTCGGCGACGGCGATCGAGGTGGTCGCGATTTCGCCTTGGCAGAACGATGCGTAGAGTTCGCGAACCGCTTCTGCGTCCGCCGGGATCCGGCCGCCGACGACGCGAGCGTTGTTTCTCAGCTCGGTCATGATGGAACCGGGAATGACCCGCTCGGGACAGTGCGCGACCACGTAGTCTTCGATCGGCTTCCCGTGAGCCGCCAGCGCGCGCCGTACGATCCGCTC
>DATJUC010000285.1:0-6842 GCA_035502675.1 Candidatus Acidiferrales bacterium
TCGGGGTGACGCAACAATGAACCGACACGGACGCATCGCGCTGCTGCTGGCCGCGCTGTCGTTGGCGGCTTCGGCGGCCGGACGTGCCGACACGCTCTATCAGGCGGCTCCGCCGCCGGCCGGTCCCGGACATCCGCTGCGCCTCGGACCCGACCACCGCGCGCAGCAGGTCGGCGACCTGGTGTACGTCGTTTTCGACTTCAACGAGTCCAACTCGCACACCGACGTCTACCAAAGCGCCAAGTCGGCGGGCTTCGCGCTGAGCGGCGTGTTCAACATTCCGGCCGTCAACGGCGCGACCAACGCCTCCTCGAACAAGTCGGCCAGCGGGGCGGACTCGTTCGTTTCGGCGATGATGGCGACCGTGACGGACGTCCTTCCCTCGGGCGTGCTCGCGATCGCCGGAGACCAAGGCATCAACGTCAACGGCCGCCACCAGACGCTGCACATCACCGGTTACGTTCGACCCGAAGATCTCGACTTCACGGACGCCGTTCCGAGCTCGCGCGTCGCCAACGTGCACGCGGTCTTCTACGGCGACAACCAAGAACATAAGGGCCTGATCCAGCGGATCCTCAACTTCCTCTTCTAAACGCATGGTAAGGACGACGATGAGCAAGTTTCTCAACGCGGTGGCGACTCTGACGGCGGCGACGGCGATCCTGAGCGGGACCGCCCTGGCGGCGCCCTCGGACGCGATCGTGCGCGTCAAGAACATCGCGCACGTGCAAGGCGTGACGGGCAACCAGCTGGTCGGGTACGGCATCGTCGTGGGCTTGCAGGGAACCGGCGATTCGACGGCCGTGATCTTCACCGAGCAGACCATACAGAACGTCCTGCAGTCGTTCGGCTTGTCGGTGAATCAAACCGAAGTGCAGACGCGCGACGTCGCCGCGGTCGTAGTCGAAGCGACTTTGCCGCCGTTCGCGCACTCCGGCGACAACGTCGACGTCGTCGTCTCCGCGATGGGCGATGCGACCAGCCTGCAAGGCGGGACGCTGGTGCTCACCGAGCTGCACGCGGCCAACAATCTGGTGTATGCGACGGCACAGGGTCCGGTCTCGGTCGGCGGCTTCTTTGCCGGCGCTAACGGCTCGACGATCAACCAGAACTTCACGGGTGCCGGCCGCATTCCCAACGGGGCGGTCATCGCCCGCGACATGACGACGCCGCTGCAGAGCGATCCGAGCGGTTTCAACTACGTTTTGACCACGCCGGACTACCGGACGGCAGCGGATCTGGCGGCGGTACTCAACGCCCGCTTCGGTCGCGGCACGGCGTTCGCGAGCGACGCCGAGACGGTGCACGTCAACCTCCCCGCGCAGTACGCGAACAACACGGTTCAATTTCTGGCCGACGCATCCGACCTCTCGATGGTGCAGGACGAGACCGCAAAAGTCGTCATGAACGAGCGCACCGGAACGGTCGTTTTCGGCGGGGACATCAAACTGGCGCCGTGTGCGATCGCGCACGGCAACCTGTCGATCACGATCGCAACCACCAATCAGGTCGTGCAGCCCAACGCGTTCGCGCGGGGCAGAACGGCCGTGCAGAGCAACAGCGTCGCCAACGCGCAGGAGCGGGGGCACCAGCTGACCTTTATCGCCGGGGCGGCCACGCTGGCATCGGTCGTCCGCGCGCTCAACGCGATCGGCGTGTCGCCGCGCGACCTCATTTCGATCGTCCAAGCGCTGCGCGACGCCGGCTCGCTGCAGGCCGACGTGGAGATCATGTAAGATGACCGACGTTTCGCACGTAACGGGCGCGGCGAGCGCACCGCTGACCGCCGAGCAGCAGAAGGCCTTGAGCAATCTGCACGCGGCGACGACGCAGTTCGAAGGCGTCTTTTTGCAGATGGTCATGGACTCGATGCGCGAGACCGTGCCGCAGGACTCGATCTTCGGACAAGACTCGGCGTCGGAGCAGACGTGGCAGTCGATGCTCGACGACGAGTATTCACAAGAGATGGCCAAGTCCGGAGGCGTCGGCTTGGCGGCCCAGATGGAACGGCAAATGCGTCCGGCGGTCCTCGCCGACGCAAAGAACGAGGCGCACGCCGACGTCTCGCCAGGAAGGATCGAACCGTGAGCGACTCGTGGGAAAGCTTTGCGACGGTTTTGGATGAGGAAGCCGCGGCGCTGCGCCGCGTGCACGATGCCGCCATCCGGCTGACGGCGGCGCTGGTCGGAAACTCGGCGCAGGAGATCGGGCTGGCCGAGCGCGGCCTGGACGGTGCGCGCCGGGCTTTCGCGTCCTCGTCGGTCAAGCGCCGCGGCATGCAGGCGCGTGGATTCGGGAAGATGACGCTGCGCCAGGTCTGCGCCTACGCTCCGCGGCGACTAGCGCTGACCTTCAATCAGCGGGTCTACGAGCTGACGACGCTTTCGATCGGACTTCGGATCAGCGGCGACAACAACAAGGCGCTGATCGCCAGCGGCCTCGACCGCTTGATGAAGGTAACGTCGACGCTGCAGCAGGCCGCCAGCGAAGGCCCCAAGACGTACAAGCGCCGCGGTTTCGTGCCGCCGCCGACCAATAGCGTGCTGGTGAGCAGCCGAGCGTAGCCATGAGCTTCTTTCCGCAGGGTTCGTTCTACGGCTTGGGCTTGATGAGCAAGTCGCTCGAAGCTTTCCAGTACGCCGAGAACGTCACCGCCGACAACATCGCCAACGTCAATACTCCCGGTGCCTCGCAGCAGTCGGTGATCCTGCAGCAGGCCGCGCCGATCGTCGGATCGCCGGGCTACTCGACGGCGGTCGCCGGTACGACCGGCGACGGCGTGGTCGTCTCGCAAGTCCAGCGCATCTACTCGCAGTCGTACAGCCAGCTGTTCCGCGGAGCGTCGTCCTCGCAGAACTACTATCAAATCGAACAGCAGCAGCTGCAGTCGCTGCAGTCCTCGTTCGGCGATCCGAATTCGGGCGTGAGCGCGCAGTACACCGCCTTTCAAAGCGCCGTCAACGCGCTGGTCGCCGAAGGCAGCAGCGGCTCGTCGACGTCGCTGAACCAAAGCGTGCTGTCTTCCGCGCAATCCCTGGCAACCGCGCTGAACAACGACGCCGCAACCGTGACCCAGCAGGAAGCGTCGGTCATGCAGCAAGCCGGAACGACGGTTCAGACCGTCAACGGCCTGCTCGACCAGATCGCCGCGCTGAACGGTCAAATCCGTGCGTCGACGGCGGCCGGCGACAGCCCGAATACGTACGAGGACGAGCGCGACAACGACATCGACCAGCTGTCGCAGTACCTCACCACGCAGACCTCGATCCAGCCCGACGGGTCGGCGCTGGTTACCGTGAACGGCCAGGCGCTGGTCAACGACACGGTCGCCTATCACCTCGCGTCACCGACGATCGGTACCGGAACCAACGGCGCGCCGATCTTCACGATTCAGTTCGTGAACCCGCCGGCCGGCTCGAGTCCGACCGGAATACCGCTGGGGAGCGGGCAGCTGGCCGCGTACGCGGATCTGTACAACAACAAGCTCTCGGTCTACGGTACGCAACTGGATCAGTTCGCTTCCGCGCTGGCGAACGAAACCAACCGCGTCACGACGTCCGGCTATACGGCCGGCGGCCAGACGGGCGGCGCGCTGTTCGTGTCCAGCGTCTCGACCGAACCGGTCACGGCCGCCGATATCGCGGTCGGCATCAGCGATCCGTCGCAGCTGCCGACGGCGCTGGTCTCCACCGCCGCGGGATCGCTCGTGGTTCCGATGAACTCGGCCAACAACTCGATCGACACGTCGGCGATCCTCGACGGAAATGCGACCCTGGCGAACGCGCCCGCCGCCGACGCGGGAGCGGCCGGCGGCACCAACGGTACGCTGACGATCACCGTCAACGGCGTCGCCCAGACGTTCGCCTATCAGACCAACGGCAACGTCGCCGGCGCCAACGCGACGACGATCGATCAGTTCATCAGCAACTTCAACGCGGGCCAATACGGCGTCGACGCTTCCTTCGACGCAAGCTCTCAGACGATCGTCTTCACGCGCGATCCGTCCAACGAGTCGGAGTATCTGCGCTCGCAACAGGGCGGCGCGGCTTCGACGCCGGACTTCACGATTACCGACACGCCCAACGCCGGTGGAGGCGCGGGGATCCTTTCGGCGCTGGGTGCGTCTGCAATCAACGGGGTCGATCAGAACGCCGGCAACGCGCTCGGGCCCGCCAACTCGGGCGTCGCGAACTCGCTGGTGACGATGTTTTCCAACAACGTCGGGGTACCCGCGCTGCAGTTCGACAGCCCTGCGGCGGCGGTCGCCGGGACGCCGATGACGGTCGCGATTCCCGCGAACGGCCAATACGCCGACCAGGTCGCGGTCGGACAGGTCCTCACCCTCGACGCCCAGCCCGGCGGAGCGGCTCCGCAGGAGAACGCGACCGTGACCGCGGTCAGCTTCGCCAACGGCGTCGAGTCGATCACGTTTACGCCGCAGAACGATCACGCCGCGGGATTCTCGATCGGCGCGGCACCGACGCAGACGCTCGGGCAGTTCTACGGAAACTTCGTCACCCAAGTCGGTCTCGACGCGCAGACCGCCCAAACGGGAACGACGACGCAGACCACGCTCGCCAGTAACATCAACGCGGAACGGCAGAGCATTTCGGGCATCAACCTCGACGAGCAAACGCAGAACCTGATCACCTATCAGAGCGCGTACACGGCGGCCGCTCAGACGCTCAACGTGCTCAATCAAGTCCTCAGCACGACCATCAACTCTCTGGGCGTCGGCACGGCAGGAGGCTAAGCCATGATGCGAATCGCGACCTCGACGATCTACCAGCAGCAGACCGCCGCAATGGACCTGCTGCAGGCCCAGGAGGCGCTCTACGGCCAGCAGCTCTCCAGCGGCAAGCAGGTAGAGGTTCCTTCGGACGACCCCATGCAGATCGCCGAGGATTTGTCGGTGCGCAGCGACATCGGCGTGCAGACGCAGCTGGAATCGAACTTCAGCAACGTGTCGCAGCAGCTGACGACGGTCGACGGCGCTTTGGGCTCGCTCACCAACGTCCTGCAGAGCGCGCGCTCGCTGGCGGTCCAGGCGGCCAGCGATACCAACACGTCGACGCAGCTTCAGGAGATCGGCATCCAAGTCGGACAGCTGCTTCAGGAAGCGATCGGCTTGGCGAACACGCAGTATGCCGGAACTTACGTTTTCGCCGGAACGACGAACCCGAGCTCGGTTCCGGTGACGGCCAACGGCAGCGCAGCGACGGTCGTGAACTTCACCGGCAACAACGTCGCACAGACCCAGGTGCTGCCCAACGGCCAGACCGTTACGTCGTCGGTGACGCTTCAGCAGGCGTTCAACTACGACGCGGCCGACGGTTCTCCGAGCGTCTTTCAGGTGCTCGAAAATCTCTATAACACCCTCAACACGAGCAACGTCGCCGATACCAGCTCGGTTCAGGTCAACGCCGTCGGCACGGCCATCACGGCCGGCACGACGCTCGCGCAGCTGGTCGGGCCGAACTCGCTGGCGGCCACGCCGCTGACCCTCGACAACGGCGTCCCGCCCGAGGTTTCGATCGTGATCTCGTCGGCCGCCTCGCCGAACGGGACGACGATTACGCTTCCGCCTACCGACACCATGACGCAAGTCGTGGCGGCGATCAACGGCGCGAGCGTCGCCACCGGCGTGACGGCTTCGTTCGACACGCAGACGGATAAGCTCACGCTGAGCGGAGACGGACCGTTTCAAGTAAGCGATACGCCGACGCCCGGAACCGGCGCTACGACCTCCGGGAACTTCGTCGAGGCCTTCAACCTCAGCGGACAGGCCGACGTGGTCAACGACCTGTCGGCGCAGCTGGGCGACATCGATAACGTGACGCAGGTGATGCTTTCGGCGCGCGCGCAGGTGGGCGCGACCATCCAGCAGGTCAACGCGCTCTCCAGCGGGTCGTCGGCGCAAGTCAACACCGATACGACCACCCAGTCCGGCATTGAAGACACCGACGTCGCCAAAGCTACGACGGAGTTTTCGCTGACCCAGACCGCGCTACAAGCTGCGTACTCGACGACGTCACAGCTCGAGCAGAAAGATCTCTTCGACTACCTCACGACCTCCTCGTAAGGCGGGAAAGGCATCACGTCCATGGAGTCAAGAACACCGGCGATTGCGGTCCGCGCGAACCTTCCGCGATTCGGAGAGATCGCGTACACCCAGACCGACGTCATCGAGTTTCCGTGGGGCATGCCGGGCTTTGCCGCCTGTACGCGGTGGCTCGTGCTCGCCTTGGAGTCCCAACCGAACTTCGTCTGGTTGCAGAGTCTCGACGACGTGCGCGTCGCGTTGCCCGCAGCGTCGCCGCGAAGTCTCTTCGACTGGTACCAGCCGGAGTTACCGGCCTCGGCGTTCGTGGCGCTGGGCATTACCGCTGCCGGAGATTTTACGACCCTTTGCGTGGTGGTCGTCGGAAAAGACGCCGCCGAGATGTCGATGAACCTGGCCGCACCGATTCTGATCAACGTGCGGGCGCGTAAGGCGCTGCAGATCACGTTGCCGGGCGGCGAGTATTCCGCTCGGGAAAAGCTGCCCCGTACCTACGACTGCGCCGGCGCTGCGTTGGCGGCCAAGGCCTCTTAAGGAAAAGACCGAGTTACAAAGGAGTGCGCCCATGTCTGAAGGCTTGAGCATCGCCAACAACCTGTTGGCCAATAGCGTCCAGCTGAACCTGGACAACAACCAAAATCAGTTACAGAACGTCGTCACCCAGCTTTCGTCCGGCTTGCGTATCAACACGGCCGCCGACGATCCGTCCGGTTTGGCGATTTCGACGAACCTGGAAACGCAGGTTCAAGGCTTCAACCAAGCCGTTCAAAACGTGCAGAAC
>DATJUC010000286.1:0-2236 GCA_035502675.1 Candidatus Acidiferrales bacterium
AGGCGGGCGCCGAACGACGAGCGCTTCATCTTGCGCGTCTGCGAGGCGGCCACGCGCGACGCATCGGCCGCCGCGCCGCACTGCGCGTAGAGCTTGACGGCACGGCGTGGATCGGTAATCTCGAGCGCGGAGGCTTGCCGCAACCGCCAGCCGGCAGCGTCGTAGCGTTTGGCCGCATCGCGTGCAAATGCGTTTGCCGCCGAAAGCTTCCCGCGGCGGCGCGCCAGCACCGCGCGAAAGAGCGCCGCATGTGCCGGCGCGATCGGCGCGATCGTGCCGCGCTCGTATTCGGCAACGCGGCGCTCGAATGCGGGCAGCGCATCCGCCGGGGCGAACCGGGCGGCCGCCAGATCGATCCAGAGGTGCGGATCGGTGATCGTCTGGTCGACGCACTGCGCGAGCGTCCGCTGCAGGCGTCCGGTCAGCGCCCGCACGTGCATGACTTCGGCATAGCCCGAGAGCAGCAGGCCGCAGATCTCGCCCTCCCCGGCGGCCGTCATCGCCGTCAGCAGCTCCGGATCGAAGAACGCATCGACCAATCCGGCGTCGCCGCTGCGCATGCCGACGTAGACGCCGGCTGCCGCGTGGATGGCCTCGTTGTACTTGCCGCCGGCGCGCCATCCGAAGTTCGAGAAGAGCAGATCGCGGACGCGCATCGTATCGCCCGCGTGCATCGCGACGTTGGCGTGCACTTTCACCGCCTCGTGCCGCAATGCCGCGACGGCATCGCCGCTGCCGGCGATCGAGCGTTCGGCGTCGTAAGCACACGCTTCGGCCCGCGCGAGATCGCCGTAGCGCATGGCGACGTCGCTGCCGACGACGTAAGCATGCAGCGCTCCGGCCCTGCCGAGCCGGGCGCCGATCGCCGCTGCGCGCTCGGCACGCTCCAACAAAAGCCCGAGCGGTTCGCGGGACGCGTCGAACAGGGTCGACGCCATCAGATATCTCCACTGCCCTTCTGCGTCGGAGAGGGCTTGCGGATCGAGTGATTCCATCAACGGGCGCGCCAAATCGCGGCGGTTGGCGCCGCAGAAGTGTCCGGCCAAGATCGCCGAAGCCCGCTGCGCGTTGGGCGACTTCGCACCGTCGACGGCGGCCATTTCATCGACGACCGCGAGGACGCGTTCCAGATTGCCGTCGTTGAGCAGCGCGAACAGCAGGCTCCAGAGCAGCTCGGCGTGCGTCGACCGCTCGGCGGTGAGGTCGGCGGCCAAACGTATCTCGTCGATCAGCTCGACGATCGTGCGGTAACGCCCGGTCTTGCTGAGGCACTCGATGCGCCGCAGCGAAAGCGCGAGCCAACGTTTCGACCCGCGCGCCGCGTGGTTCGCCGCGCGCTCGTAGAGATCGCCGGCCATTTCGAATTCGTTTCCCTGGAAGAACGCGTCGGCCGCTTTCGTCAGAAGATCGCCGGCGCGAACGCGATCGCGCAATGCCTCGTAATGCCCGGCCAGCAGCATCGTCGACTCGGCATCGCCATCGGCGAACTTCAAACGCTCGACGACGCGCTCGTGCAACAGGCGGCGCTTCAACGAAACCGTCGAACGATATACCGCGTTGCGAAGGGCTGGATGCCGGAACGAGAACCACCCGGGCGCGCGCACGTCCTCGGCGAGAATCCCGCGATCGCACCCTTCTTGAAGGGCGTTCGCAACCGCCGCTAAAGGACGCGCGCAGACCTCGCCGATCCAATCGTCGCGAAAGCGTTCTCCCACGACGCTGCATGCCAGCAGCAGTTCGAAAGATACCTTCGGGAGGCTACGGCGCAAGCCGTCGACGACGGCGCGCGCGCTTTGAGGTACGAGTTGCGCGTCGCCCGAGGAAGCCTGTTCTGCCAGCTCGATGGCGTAGCGCGGATTTCCGCACGCGATCGCGACGATCTTCGGGATTGCGGCTGACTGGGACTGCGCCGAACGGTCGTGCAGGATGGCTCGAACGAGCAGCTCGACCGAGGTATCGTCCAGCGGCGAGAGCGTCCGATTCGTCGCTCCGTATCCGACCCATTGCGCGATGCGCGCGCCCGCCGACGGGACGCGGAAGGATCCCGCATCGAGCAGGCACGCCAGCACCACGAGGCGCTGGCGCTGGGTCAGTAAGATCAGCGCGTCCAGCGTGTCGAGGTCGTCGGCGGCGGCTAGGTGAACGTCGTCCACGAGCACGGCGACCGGTTTGACCTTCAACCGCGCCGCCAGCACTTCGTGAAGACCGTGGCGCGCACCGAACTGCTCGGCCAGTT
>DATJUC010000287.1:0-2978 GCA_035502675.1 Candidatus Acidiferrales bacterium
GGGTTGTAGCAAAACTCGCGCTGGCCGGCGAGGAACCAAAAATCCTGGCCGTCGTCCGACGTGTTGGCGAGATTGTATTCGTACTCTTCGTCGCGCAAACCGACGTTGACGTTTAGGCGGTCCGTAGGAGTCCAGAGATCCTGTAGTGCGAGTGCGGTGAAGTTGGGTTCGACGGTGTTGACGAAACCGGAATTGCCGGTGTAGGTCACCTCCCAGTTCGCACCCGGCACGGTCGGCCCGGGTTCGGGGGCGACGAAAGATCCGCTGGTCAGCGGGCTGTTGCACGGTGCCGGCTGCCCTTGCGCGTACGCTTCGCCCAGATACGACCCGCTGTAATAGGCAAAGCATTGCTTTCCGTTCGTCAGGTTCGTCGCCGCGGTCGTCAGATAGTTGTTGAAGTTGTTATTGTTATAGCGATTGGTCGTCGCGGTGACGTAATTCGCATCGAAAGTGAGCAGATGCTCCGGACTCACCTGGTCGGCGGCGGTCATCGAGAGCCCGCGCGTGTGCGATTCGAGTTCGTAATCGTAACTGAGTGCGCCGAACCCGTAGAAAGGCGTGCCGTAACTCAGGGCGCTGGCCTGCAGCCAATCGGAGTAGAACGTGTAGCCGTAGATCCGGATGTAGGCGTTGGAGCCGATATTGTGCTGGTATTGCAGCTTGAAGATGGCGGCGTTATTCCAAAATGAGTCGCGGTTGTCGGGCGGTACGGCGGAAAACGTTCCGGCCGCACATTCGCCTTTGATCTGCACGCCCGAGTAGCCGCCGTAGGGATCGATGTTGGCACAGCGATCGTCCGGCGAGCTTGGTGCGAAGTAGGGAACGGGCTTGATGCCGTTCGCACTCTGGCCGAAACGCGTTCCGCTGGGCCAAGTGACGAAATCGGGCCAGACCTCCGGTACCGACTGACCGAACTCATACTGGCTCAGCTCGGTGATGATATTCGGTCCCAGATCGTTCTGCGAGCTGACGAACTGCGTTTGGAGCGCAACGATGTTGTAGAGCACTTGGATGTCGTCGCGGCCGGCGTCGTGCCGGTGAGGGACGCCGATGTGAAGATTGATGACGCTTTCGCGGTCGGCCAAATTCGAAACGCCGTAGGCGCTGTACGCCGGCGTGATGGTTTGATAGCAGCCGGGGTTGTTTCCCTGGTTGGGCGAGTTGCTCGTATTCACCGGCAACGGCACGTAGCCGCGCTGCCCCGGGTTCAGCGAGAACGGATCCCAGATCGGCGACGGGTTGGGGCCGTTGTAATAGCCCGAACCGCTCGGCGGATGGTAACCGCACGTCGGATAGACGCCGCCGAAATAGAGGTTGGTGGTGTTGAACGCGATCGCCGGATATCCCCAAACATTGCCGAGATTCGAGCCGTTGAACTGATCGAGATAGCGGTAATCTTGATTGTAGCCGCCGACGCCGACGTAGTAGGAGAAGAGCCGGTCGGGAGTCGCGCCGCCGGCTTCGATCTGAAGATTGTGATAGTACGTCGGCGTGCCGATGCCGCCGCTGGCGGTTCCGTAGCCCGGAAAGGTTCCGGTCTTGATGACCTGATTGATGAAGCCTGCCAGTCCCGACGCGCTCTCGCCGGCGGTTCCGCCGCCCGCGTAGACTTGCAGTTCTTGTTGCCCGAGGGTTCCCGCCGTGCTGCCGGGATAGTTATCGAACGAACGATTGACCGGAACGCCGTCGAACTCGTAGCCCACTTGATCGAAGTTGCCGCCGCGAATATACACGATCTGATCCCAGCCCTGCTGATTGGGAGGGACGAAGGTCCCCGGCACCGCCGCGATCGCCGAATAGGCGTTGTTCAGGTTTCCGCCGCCGCCGATTCCGGCCGCGGCGGCGGTGACGGTCGAGTTCACCGAATAAACGTCGCTCGTCGTGCCCGATTTTACGAGATCCATCGAAGAACGTGCGGTCACGTGAGCGATCGTTCGCAGCGACGGGGCGAGCGTGACGCGCAGCGTCTGCAGCTGATCGGCGAAGACCGAGATTCCGGTCAGCGAGGTCGTGTCGAAGCCGTCCTTCGACACCGTGATCGTATATGTCTCGGGCGCGAGCGAGAGTAGTGAAAAGCGCCCGGAGTTATCCGTGATCACGGTCGCCGTTTGCGAAGGACTGACGGCGACCACGCGCGCACCGGCAATCGGCGATTTGGTCGTGCTCACCACCTGTCCGGTGATCGAGCCGGTGGTTCCGGCGAGTAAGGGCGAGGCGTTCGCGACGAAGGCGCCCACGAGCGCAAGAAGTAGCGTCGTACGTCCCAACGAGTGCAGCATCTGCCGACGTTCGCGTGCGTCAGGTTTTTGTCATGCCAAGAACGAAACCGCAACCCATGAGCGTCATGGCCGGGTCTCGCGTCGTCCGAGCACCGCGCGGCACGGAGCTTTCATGCCGGGGGTGGCCGCAGGAAGCCGCACTGCGGATGCTGATGAACAATCTCGACCCGGAGGTTGCCGAACGTCCCGACGATCTCGTTGTCTACGGCGGCAACGGGCGCGCCGCGCGCTCCTGGAGCGCGTTCGACGCAATCGTGCGTACGTTGAGGCGTCTCGGCGGCGATGAAACGCTGATCGTTCAAAGCGGCAAGCCGGTCGCGGTCTGGAAGACGCACGTCCGCGCGCCGCGGGTGCTGATCGCCAACGCGAACCTCGTCCCGAAATGGGCCGACTGGAAGACCTTCCGCGAGCTGGAGGCGCAGGGGCTAACCATGTACGGCCAGATGACGGCCGGATCGTGGATCTACATCGGAACCCAAGGCATCGTTCAGGGGACCTACGAGACGTTTGCCGAGCTCGCTCGCCGGCATTACGGCGGTTCGCTCGCCGGCCGGGTGACGCTCACGGCGGGCGTCGGCGGAATGGGCGGAGCGCAGCCGCTCGCGGTGGTTATGAACGGCGGCGTCTGCATGATCGTCGACGTCGATCGCTCGCGCCTCGACCGCCGTTGCGAGCTGCGCTATCTCGACCGCGTCGTCG
>DATJUC010000288.1:0-3852 GCA_035502675.1 Candidatus Acidiferrales bacterium
GGGCGCGACGATCGACTTCGGCGCGATCACCAACGAACAGACCGTGACCGGTACCGACGTCGTGAAGGCCAGCGTCATCTACACCGGCGCAACCAAGGCCGGCACGGATTGGAACCTGACGGTAAGTACGTCGGGAAATCCGGCCTGCCAGAACAGCGCCTCGCCCAGCTTCACCTGCGCCGGCGGCGCGCCGCTCAGCGAGCTGCTCTTCGAAACCGACAGCGGGAATTCCGGAACCCAGCTGGGTAAGGCCGGGTGCAATGGCGGCGGCAGCATGTCTTACCTGAACAACAGCTCGTTCGTCCCGATAACGTCGGGCGGCCAAGGCGTAGCCAACGGTCCGGAAACGCAGTGCGAGAATCCGACGACCGGCTCGCCGTACCCGTTCGAAGTCATTCAGAACTACTTGGTACAGGTAGGACAAGAGACGATCAGCGGACACCAGCTGACCGTGACTTATACCGTCGTCTTCAACTAAGGTCGCGATGCGGCCGGATCCGATGCAGGTCGCGCTCGCCGTCGCGGAGGAAGCGGGCGCGCTGCTTTTGGAGCGCTTGAGCCGTCCGCGCGAGATTCACGAGAAGGCGCGGCGCGCCGATCTGGTGACGGATGCGGATCGCGCCAGCGAAGCGCTCGTCGTCGCGCGCCTTCGCGACGCGTTTCCAAGAGCCGCGATCCTGGCCGAAGAAAGCGGCGTTCATCGTGGAACGGCCGACGAGCGTTGGATCGTCGATCCGCTCGATGGAACGACGAACTTCGCGCACGGCTATCCGCTGTTTTGCGTTTCGATTGCCTACGAGCGGTCGGGCGAGCTGATCGCCGGCGCGATCAACGCGCCGGCCATGCGCGAGTGCTTCGCCGCCGAGCTCGGGAGCGGCGCGCGTCTCAACGGCCGCCCGGTCGCCGTTTCGTCGATCGCCGAGCTCGCCGGCGCAATGACCTGTACCGGCTTCCATCCCGCCGACTTCGCGCGCAACGCGCGGAACTTCGCCGCCGTGTCGGCGCGCGCGCAGGCGGTGCGGCGCGACGGCTCGGCTGCGCTCGACCTCGCGTACGTTGCGTGCGGACGGTTCGACGGGTTTTGGGAGTTCGACCTCAACCCGTGGGACGTCGCGGCCGGCACGCTGATCGTGCGCGAGGCCGGCGGCGCCGTGACCCGCGCCGACGGCGAAACGGCGGAGCTCGACGCGCGCTCGATCCTGGCGACCAACGGGAAGATCCATGCGGAGCTCCGGCGCGCGCTCGCCGCGAGTTAGCGCATCCCCGCACCCGGACGTAGGAAGATGCGCCGCGCGGTTCGGCGAAGCGAGCGAGCATGAAAGCCCCGGCGATCGCGCGGGTCATCGGAGCGCTGTTTTTGCTGGCAGGAGTTGCGGCCGTCTTGCCGTTTGTCACGACGCCGGCCGGACCGTCCGACGAATACCTGCAACTCGGCGCGGGCTACGGATTCGTGGCGGGAATCTTTGCGGTCAACGCCGTCCACGACGTCGTTCACGCGATCGTAGGCGTTTGGGGAATCCTGGCGTCCTTTTCGTTCGCGGCCGCGGTGCGATACTGCCGTTGGACGGCATGGATCTTCGGTGCGCTCGCGCTGCTGGGGCTGATTCCGATCACCGACACCGTATTCGGCGTCGTGCCGCTCTACGGATACGACGTCATTCTGCACGCCGTCGTCGCGGTTCTGGCACTCTACGGCGGCTACGGTGCCGGCCGGCTGGCTGCGGCGCACGAAGACGCACTTCCACCTCCGGCAGCCCCGGCTTAGACGGGTAGCGGCGCTCGCCGTTTCCAGTCGCCTTCGCGCAGTTTGATTTGCGTCAGCAGAGCGCGCACGCCCCACGCGAAGATCCAGCCGAGGGGGACGCTGTAGAGCCCGATGCGGAGGTGCTCGATGCCGGCATACGCGACCGGGATCACCAGCGCACTGCAGACGATCCCGACGGTCATCGAGAATCGCGTGTCGCCGGAAGCTCGAATCGGTGCCATCGAGACCATTGCCCAGCCCTTGAGCGGCAGCGTGATCATATGGAGCGCCAGCGGCAAGGCGGCCAACGACGCGACCGCCGCGTTGAGCGTGAAAACGAAGGCGAGCGGCCACGCGCAGGCCGCGCCGGCGACGCCGACCAGCACGGTGACGATCAGCGCGACGCGCTGCGCGCGGGCCAGGAACCATTGGGCGCCGGCGGCGTCCCGCGCGCCCAAGCGCTGACCGATGACGATCTGCGCCGCGCTCTGCAGCGGACTCGGCACGACGAACGTGAGGTCGGAGACGACGCTGAGCGCGCGAAATGCGGAGATCGCCATCGAGCCGAGCGGCGCCAGCATCGCGACGATGAGGACGTCCGGCAGCATTACGCCCAGTAGGAAGACGGCCTCCGGAAGTCCGAGCCACGCGCAGTTGCGCGCCACGTTCCACGGCATGCTGAATTCGCGGAAGATGCGGTACGCCGGCCGCCAGGCGACGTAGCCGATCGCGACGAACGCGGCGATCGTTTCCGAGAGCAGCGACGAGAGCCCGGCTCCTTCGATTCCCAGCGGATGGTGCGTCCACCATCCCAGCGCGAGCATCAGCAGCAGCGGAATGTGCACGAGGTTGATGACCAGCAGGACCAAAATGCCCAGGATGCGATTGCCCGCCGCGCCGAGGCCGACGATCAGCGTGCCCGAGATCGCAATCGGAAGAATCGAAACGCAGCGCAGCACGAGGTAGACGGCGCCGGCGTTCGCGCTGGGCAAGCCGCCCACCAGTGCGTGCATCACCGTGCGACCCGCCACCAGGCTGATGAGGATGCAGATGCCGGCGGCGATCAACGGAAAGATCGCGCCCGCGCGCACCGTGCGCGCAAACTCGTCGACGTCGCCCGCACCGATGCGCTGCGCCGCAACGATCGACGTTCCGGTCATCAATCCGAAGACGCCGAAGGCAAGGAACATGAAGACGGTGGTCGCCGCCGTGGCGCCCGCCAGTGCGACCGTACCCAGGCTGCCGATCGCGATGGTGTCGGCGATGCCGAGCACTTGGTCGCCGAGCATTTGTACGGCAACCGGAAGCGAGAGCCGTTTGAACGCACCGCTGACGTTGCGGTGGTCGACGATCAGGGTTGCCACGCAGGGTTCGACACCGCCGCGCGGCGCAGGGTTGCTACTTCAGCGCGGCACGAATCTCGTCGAGCGCTTCGAAGAATGCCGTCACGTCGTCGTCGGCCGTGTAGAAGTGCGGGCTGACGCGCAACCCGCAGCCCGGACGGTAGTCGACGAAGACGCGCCGCGCGACGAGCTCGGCCAGCGCGCGATCCGCACCGTCGAAATCCATGCCGATCCAGCCGGTGCGGCGCTCGGGCTCGAGCGGCGTTACGACGCGCAGACCGCGCTCCAGCGCCATCGCGGCGATGCGTTCGGTCAAGCGCACGTTGTGTTCGCGAATTCGTGCAACGCCGACCTGGCGGATGAGATCGTGTCCGGGCTGCGCGACGACGTAGCCGGGGATCGTCGGCGTTCCGGTTCCCCACCGATACATCGATGCCGCGTGCGCCATCGGCGCGGGCTCGAAGGCAAACGGGCGGGCGTGCGCCATCCATCCGGTGACCGCCGGGCGAAACCGCTCCAAGAGCGCCGGCTTGACGTAGAGCCAGCCGCATCCCGGCCCTCCGCACAGCCATTTGTGGGATCCGCCGGTCACCAAGTCGAGATCCCATTGCGTGACGTCGTACGGATAGACTCCGGTCGTCTGGTAAGCGTCGACGCAGAGTAACGCTCCGACCTTGCGGCAATGGGCTTGGATCGCGCGCACGTCGGCGATCGCGCCGGAGACGTAGTACGCGTGCGAGAGAACGGCGATCGCCGTTTTCTCGG
>DATJUC010000289.1:0-5029 GCA_035502675.1 Candidatus Acidiferrales bacterium
GGCGGCGGCGATCGACGCGGCGGTCTACGACGCCGGCTACGGATCCGCCAGTCGCGTTTACGAGCGCGCCGCCGAACGGCTGGGCATGACGCCGGCGCAATACCGGCGCGGCGGCGAGGGTGTGGCCATCTCGTACGCGACGCTCGATTCGCCGGCCGGGCTCATGCTCATCGGCGCGACCGACCGCGGGGTATGCTTCGTGCAGTTCGGCGACTCGAAACAGGAACTCGAGAGGCGGTTGCGCGCCGAGTATCCGCGCGCCCAAATCGAGCCGATGCAGCCCCGCGGCGGAGAGTTCGCGCGCTGGGTCGACGCGATCGCCGAACACCTGTCCGGAAAGCGCCCGCACCTCGACCTTCCGCTCGACATCCGGGCGACCGCGTTTCAGCTGCGCGTGTGGCGATTCTTGCAGTCGATTCCGTACGGCGAGGTCCGCTCGTACGGCGAAGTCGCCGACGCGATCGGTTCCCCGCGCGGCGCGCGCGCCGTGGCGGCTGCGTGCGCTGCGAACGTTGCGGCGATCGCCATTCCCTGCCATCGCGTGATTCGCGGCGACGGCGACGCGGGCGGATATCGCTGGGGCGTCGAGCGCAAACGTGCGCTCATCGATGCCGAGCGCGCCCGGAAGGCGGCGCGCTCGGCTTAGAGAGCTACCGCGAAAGAGCGGCGGTCGCTTCTTTGGCGGCGGCGAGAACGCGATCGGTGGCGTTCATGATGCGCGTCGTATCCTTGCCGGCGAAGACGATCTCCGGAAAGCTGACGAAGACGCGATCGATGGTGTGGTAGTACGCATTTTCCAAAAGACCGTCGGGCGCGTAGAAGGCGTCGCGGGCGGCGCGCTCCTTGTCCGCGATCCGCTGCATCGCCGCGACGTCGCCCGCGGTTTCGGCTGCTTCCATCGCCGCGTCGGCGGCGTGCGCGGCCTGCTGATACGCGACCAGCGCGTTGCGCAGGTCGCTCATCGTTACCGAGCCGGTACTGCGCTCGGAGGCCTCGAGCTGCACCGGCATCAGGTCTTTGAGCAGCTGGGCCGGGATCTCTTCGATTCGCAGCGGTTCCACGGTCGCATTGGCGGCGCGCATGGCTTGAATCCCCGTAACCTGCGCCGTCACGACCGCCTCGCGCATGCCGGGATCGTAGGTGCGCAAGCCGTCGAGATTGTCTTCGGCGGTGTGGTGGGCGCCGAACGGTCCGTAGTAACCGTTCGAGGTACTGAGCACGCCGATCATGTAGGCGAAGTTCTGATGATCGGAACCGCCGACGATCGGGTTGAGTAACGGCTCCTCACGCTGGTCGCGAGCCCCGAGCATCCCGTTGCCGTCGGCCGCCGGAACTGCGTCGCAGATTTGTTTCATGAAGGCGTACAACCCCGGCGACGCGCTGACGACAAACGGGTCGCCGGTCGTCAGTTGGTCGGTATTGATGTACTGAAAGACGTTCGTCCGAAGATCGGCGCCATGCTCGTAGATGTAGCCGGCGGAGCCGAACAAGCCGAGTTCGTGGCCGTCCCAGGACGCGATCTCGATCGTTCGTTTCGGTTTCCAGCCCTGCCGCACGAGCGCGTGAAACGCGTCGGCGTCCTGCAGCAGCACGGTCGTGCCGCTTCCCGGATCGATCGCGCCGAACGTCATCGCGTCCCGGTGGCTGCCGATCATGACGATCGAACTCGGATCGCTGCTGCCTTTCATGTCGCCGAAGACCAGCCAAATGGTTTTCAGCTTCCGCCAATACTTGGTGTGCACGCGGACCGTTTCGTTGCCGCCGAAGTGCTGGACGAACTCGTACATCGGATGCCAGGCGGCCGGAACCACCGGGCCGCTCAAGCCGGCCAGCAGCGTGCGCGCGACGCTTTGCGTGATGCTCATTTCGGGCACGTCGGCGTGGGGAATTTCTTCCCACGCCTTGTGCGCGGCGCCCATCACCGGTGCGTGGCCGGCGATCGTAGGATCGCCGGGAGGAAACGCCATGAAGCCGCGCGGCGACATGCCCGACATGCGTTCGGCCATGTTGGTGTTCTTGTAGTTGCCGGCCGGCCACATCTGGCCGCCGCCGTACCCGCTCGTCGCAGGATCCATGAACTCCAAGATCGCGACGACGCCGCGCTTGCGCAGCTCGTTATACGCGACGTAGCTTGGATCGATGTCGCGAATGCTGCCGGCGCCGAAGCCGCCCAGCCGCACCACCGCCACCGCGCCTTTCAAATTGACGCCGCGCGCGTCGAGTTCGGCGAAGTCGGATTTGGCGGCGCGATTGACGTAGACGACCGGACCGGTGACGTCGCCGTCGCCGGATTCCTCCAGGAATGCGGGTCCCGCCATCTTCTCCCAGACCGTGTGATGCCCGGGCGTGCCTTCCAGCAAGTCGAAGTCGACGCGTCGCGGCGACACCATCGTCAGACTCTGCTCGAGCGGACCCGTAACGGTAACTTGGTATTGCACGATCCGCGTGTCGAAACCGTCCGCGTTGAGACGGTCGCGCACGTAGGTCGCCGTCGCGTAGTCGGCCGGAGATCCGGCGCGGTGCGTTACCGACGAAAGATGCCGTTCGATCGCCATCGCGTTGGCGGCACTGGGAACCTGCATCATGGTTTGTTCGAAGGCGAGCTCGGCGGCGACGCCGGGACCGCTCGCCCACCCGACCAGGGCCGAAGAAGCCGCGTTCGGCGCGCTGCCCAGGATCGCGCACGAGCAAAGAATTGCAAGAACGTAGCGCATAGTGCGGCGTTCCCGCGCCTGCGCGGCGAAACCCTTTAGGTTCAGCGGTCGGCGCGCACCTGCGACGGCGTGGCACCCATGATGCGGCGCATGCAGCGCGCCAAATGGCTCTGGTTGGCAAATCCCGCCTGCAGCGCGACGTGCGCCAGCGGTTCGTCGCCCTCGCGCAGAAGCCGGGCGGCGTGCTCGACGCGCGAGCGGATTACGTACTGGTGCACCGGTACTCCGGTCGAGCGCTTGAAAAGCGCTTTGAAGTGCGACGCGCCCACGCCGGCGACGGCGGCTAACTCGAACAGCGAGAGGTCGCCGTCAATGTTGGCGCGCACGTACTCGCGGACGCGCGCGAGACGGCGGCGCGGGAGGCCCGGCGACACGCGCGGGCCGATTCGCGGAGCGTACCGCCCGAGCAAACGCGACGCCAGCGCCAGGCCCAGCCCTTCGGCATAGACGCGCCCGGCCGGCTCGTCGCTCTCGAGTTCCGATTTGACGGCCCAGCCGATATGCTCCATCAGCGGGTCGTTCACGTGCAGCTCGGCGCGAATCGCCACGCGCCCCGGATCGACGCCCATGCCTCGGGCGGCCTCGCACAACAGCGTCGGACCGACGTACATCGTCAGTTTGACCGTCGACCGTTCCGTCTCCCAAATGCGGGTCGCACCGGCCGGCACGATCTTGAGATCGCCCGGGACCTGCAGGTGCGCCAGCGACATGCCGTCGCAGCGGCTGGTGACCAGCAGCGGCGTGCCGACCTGCATGCTGACGCTGTGCTCCTCGAACGAATCCTCGGAATAGCCGGCGGTAGCGCTGTACAGCGTCGCCTCGAAACCGCTCCAATCGCGTCCGCGGCTCGAGGCGCGCGCGCTAAAGCGCATAGCACGATCCTCGTGCGAAGCCCACACGCGCTCTTCCCACATAGCGAAGCAAGAGCGCGCGGCGAGCCGTCGCCGTGACGACGGCTCGCGGAAACGCGGCCTAGTGAGGAATCGCTAGGAAGGTAACCAGCGTGGCATTCGACGCGGGGCAGGCGCCTTTCACCAAGACGCACGCCTGCCCGGCGATTTCGCCGCGCGCGTCGATGCCGCCGACGCTGAGCAGCTGCACCGACGGATCGCTCGCCAGCGCCAGTTTCGTGACGTCGGTGAGCTTGCCGTTACGCCAGATCCAGACGTGCGAGCTCGGAAAGGAGACGCCGAGCACGACGCCCGAGTCGTTGATCGACGTCGGCTCGCTGACCGTATCGCCGTGCAGGAACCCGATCTTCGTCGGTGCCGCCGAAGCGCTTTGCCAGATCACCGAGACCCAGCTCACGCCGCCCTTGCGATCCTTCGCTCCGGGGCGATTGAGGAATCCGGCGATTTGCCCTCTGTCGTTAATCGCCGTCGGCGTATTCCAAGAACGCGCGCCGAAGGTTTGCAGCGGCGCCACCTTTCCATTTTGCCAGACGACGGCATGGTGGGCGGTGAATCGCCCGACGGCCTGATCGCAGATTCCGGAGATTCCGACCACTTCGCCCATGTCGTTGGCGGCCGTGGCCGCGCCGTCGGGATCGGTCTTTCCGCCGGCGGTCAGCGTCGGAAGCTGGTGCACGGCCAGCGTTCCCGCGTTCCACGTGACCGGAAGAAACTGCAGCTGCTGCGGAGCGACGCAGGTCGAGTCTTTCGCCGACGTTTCCGCCCAGCCCGCGACGACGTCACCCTTGTTGGTACCTGCGGCGTAGCCGTTATTGCCGCCGAGCGTCGGCAGCGGTTTCATCGTGCCGTCGCGCCACACGAACCCCAAGCAGGTATCGCCCGAGCTGCCACCGTCCGGAAGGAACGCGTGACAGCTCCACTGTTTGCTCTCACCCAGCGGATCCGGCGTCGCCGTTTCGGAGATGCCGGCGACGTAACCGCGCTCGCTTTCGATCGGCCATTCGACCGCACTGTTCGGGCCGCCCAACGTTTTGAGGTCGATCGGCGGAGCATGGCCTTTCCACAACGCCGCGTGCATCGTCGTGTTTCCGGATAAAAACGAGGTGCCGGTCGCCCAGCCGCGATCGTTGAGCGCGTTGGCGGCGCTGTTGGTTCCACCCAGCGACGCGAGAATTTCGATCCGGTAAGCTCCGGACGAACGGGCACGAACCGCGTCGAGCGACGGACCCGCGTACGGAAGAGTGCGCGTCGAAGACGAGCAGCCGGCCGCGAGCGCGGCTGCGACGAGCGACGAGACGGCGAAGTCTTTCAGGTTCACGGTAGAGCCTCCAAGAGCGATGCTGAGGCTCAGAGTAGCAACGCCTCCCTACGAACGTCGCTCACGTTTCGACGGCCTGCGACACA
>DATJUC010000290.1:0-6919 GCA_035502675.1 Candidatus Acidiferrales bacterium
ACGCGGCCGGTTACGCTCACCTCTGCGAGCTGATTTCGATCGCTCAGCTTCGCGGAAGCAAAGGCCACGCGCGCTTGGCGGTCGACGACGTGGCGACGCGAGCCGCCGGTCTCATCGCGCTCTCGGGTGGTCCTTTCGGTCGCGTGGAGCGCGCGATGGCGTCGGCCGGAAAGGCCGCGGCACGCTCGGAGGCGGCGCGTTGGCGCGAGATCTTCGGCGAACGATTCCATCTCGAGCTTCAGCATCACCTCACCGAGGCGGATGCCGCGCGCAACCGGCACTCGATCGAATTGGCCGGGGAGTTGGGCATTCCGCTGGTCGCGACCAACGGGGTGGCCTACGCGTTCAAAGATCACGCGCAGGTCGCCGACGTGCTCGCCTGTGTCAAGCACGGCGTCTCGCTCGAAGAGGCGCGCGTCCGGCACTTGCTGCGGCCCAACGCCGAATATCATTTGAAATCGCCGGCGGCGATGCGGCGTCTCTTCGCCCCGTATCCCGAGGCGCTCGATCGGACGCTGGCGATCGCGCAGCGCTGCGAGTTTCGCTTGGAGAAACTGACCGGCCAATTCCCGCTCTTTCCCGTTCCGGAAGGAACGACGCGGCAATCCTACCTGCGCGAACTGGTCTATCGCGGCGCCGCCCGGCGCTACGGTACGCCGCTGTCGTCCGACGTCGAGCGGCAACTCGAATACGAACTCGGCATCGTCGCCAAGATGGATTTAGCCGGATATTTCTTGATCGTTTGGGACATCGTACAGAAAGCCGGCGAGCTCGGCGTGCTCTGCCAGGGGCGCGGCTCGGCGGCGAACTCGGCCGTCTGCTACGCTCTCGGCATTACCGCCGTCGATCCGATCGGCATGAAGCTGCTCTTCGAGCGCTTCATGTCGGAGGAGCGGCGCGAAATTCCCGACATCGACATCGATTTCGCGCATCAAGACCGCGAGAAGGTGTTGCAGTACGTCTACGAACGGTACGGCCGGTCGAATGCCGCGATGGCCGCCGAGGTCGTCACGTATCGTGCGCGGTCGGCGCTGCGCGACGTCGGAAAGGCGCTGGGGTTGAGTCTCGCACAAGTCGATACGGTGGCGCGCGAGTTCGACGCACGCGAATCGCTGGAGGAAACGGCCGGCACCTTAGCGGGAACGATCGGCGAGCGGCTCTACGCGATCTGCCGGCGCATCGACGGCTTTCCCCGTCACATGGGGATTCATTCCGGCGGGATGGTCCTCACGCGCGACCCGTTGATTCGAGTCGCGCCGATCGAATGGGCGACGATGCGCGACCGGACGATCGTCCAGTGGGACAAGGACGATCTCCAGGAGCTCGGGCTCATCAAGATCGATCTGCTGGGGCTCGGCATGCTTTCGCTCCTGCGGGAAGCGTTTGCCCTGCACCGGCGCTGCATGGGCGATTCGGGTTCCGGCGATCTTGCGCTGCACGCGATTCCGGCAGACGACTCGGCCACGTACGAAATGATGCAGCGGGCCGACACGATTGGCGTCTTCCAAATCGAATCCCGGGCTCAGCAGTCGATGCTGCCGCGCATGAAGCCGGCCTGCTTTTACGACATCGTCATGCAGGTCGCGATCATCCGGCCGGGGCCGATCCAAGGTCAGATGATCCATCCGTTCCTACGCCGCCGCTCCGGACTCGAGCCGGTGGCCTATCCGCACCCGAAGCTGCGTCCGGTACTCGAACGCACGCTGGGCGTGCCGCTGTTCCAAGAACAGGGCATGCGGATGGCGATCGAGGCGGCCGGATTCACGCCGGGAGAAGCCGACGAGCTGCGGCGCGCCATGGGCCACAAACGGTCGCGGCAGCGCATGTTCGAGATCTATCCGCGTTTGATCGAAGGAATGGTGAGCAACGGGATCGATCGTCCGGCCGCCGAGCAGCTGTTTCACATGCTCGAAGGGTTCGCCGACTACGGTTTTCCGGAGTCGCATGCGGCCAGCTTCGCGTTGTTGGCGTATGCGTCGGCGTACGTCAAATGCCACTACCCGGCGGTCTTCGCCGCGGCGATCCTCAACGTGCAGCCGATGGGATTCTATTCGACCGAAGTGCTGGTGAACGACGCGCGCCGGCACGGCGTCGTCATCAAGCCGGTCGAAGTCAACGCCAGCGAGTATTGGTCGCACGTCGACGCGCAAGGCGCGCTGCGCCTCGGCTTCCATATCGTCCGCGGTCTGGGCGAAGCGCAAAAGCGGCGTTTGGAGGAGGCGCTGGCTGGCGGCGAGTTTGCGGATTTACTCGCCTTCGCGCAGCGCACGCGGCTCGAGAAGGAAGCGCTGGAAAACCTCGCCATCGCCGGAGCCTTCGCACCGTGGTTCGCGACGCGGCGCGAGGCGATGTGGGCCTTACGCGCGATCGACGAACGCGAAGCTCGCGGGGAGCTCGGGAAGCTGATGGACGTCGAGGAACCCGTCGTGGCGTTCAAGCCGATCGCGCCGAAACAGGAGACCGCCTTCGACTTGTGGTCGACCGGCGTGACGCCCAACGGTCAGGCGATCGCGCACTTTCGCAAACGGCTCGAAGCGCAGCGCGTGATTCCGGCAGCCCGGCTCGGCGAGATGCCCTCGAATTCGATCTGCCGCATCGGCGGCATGGTCATCACGCGCCAGCGTCCGGGCACCGCCAAGGGATTCGTTTTTTTGACGATCGAGGACGAGACGGGATACGTCAACGTCATCGTGCGACCCGACGTCTACGAGCGGTATCGGCGAACGATTCGCACGCAGGCGACGCTGATCGTAGAAGGCAAGCTGCAAAAGGAAGAAGGGTGCATCGATCTCCTGGCGCGGCGCGTCTGGGCGTTCGACGGCGAAGGGATCGTCGACGGCGTGCGCGCGCGAAACTTTCACTAGCCGCGCTGCGGCGGCATGTATCCCGAGGGCGTCGGGGTGGCGGCCGGAACCAGCGGTTCGAGCGGCTGAGCCGGCGGCGGGGTCGGCGTCGCGTTGGAGTGCGGCAGCGGGCCCGGAACTTCCGGCGTCGGTAATTGATTCACGCGCGTATTGCTCTGATTTTGCACGCCCAGCGTGTGGATGATGTGCGGCGTGATGAAGATATAAAGATTGGTCCGGTCGGTCGTATCGTGGCGCACGCGGAAGAAGCCGCCGATCAGAGGCAAGTCGCCGAAGCCCGGAATCTTCGAGAGACTCGTGATCTCCTCGTCCTTCAGCAAGCCGCCTACGACGAACGACTGCCCGTCCTGGACCGTCGCTTCGGTGCTGACTTGACGCAGACTGATTTGCGGTACTTGGCCCTGCGACGTCTGGATGTATTGCGTGACGCTCGAGACCTCGGCAAAAATGTGCGAGGTGACGTATCCGCCGGGATCGATGCGCGGTTGGATCTGCATGTTGATGCCGACCGCGACGTAGTTGACGTTCTGCTGGGTCGTGACCGTCGACCCCGGATAGATGATCGTCGAGAGGATCGGCAGTGCGTCGCCGCTGAGGATCTGCGCGGACTGACCGTTGAGCGCCAGGACCCGCGGCGTCGCCAGAATTTTGCCTCCTCCGTGCTCGATCGTGTCGAAGAGCTGCGCCTGCAATTGCGCCGTGATGTTCGGCGAAGTGGTGAATCCGGAACCGTTGTTGAGCGGGCCGAGGCTCGCCGCGCCGGTCGCAATCCCACCGTTGCCGTTGGTAAAGTCGATGCCGAGATTCTTGGCACCGCTTTCGTCGAGCTCGATGACCTGGCATTCAAGCATCACGCTCGGCTCGGGGATGTCGATCGACGCAATGAAGCTCTTGTATTGCGCGATTTGCTGGGGCGTCCCGTAGATGATGATCGCATTGAGGCGCCGGTCGTAGCCGATATTGTCGTTGACGCGTTCGCCGAAACTGGCCGTTTGCGGCGAATTGGTCGTGAACGGCGACGGCCCGGACTGCGTCGGGATGCCGTTATTCGAGGTGGGCAGGCTGAAGATCGATCCTTCCGGGTTGAAGACGTCGTTCGGCTGAACTTGCTGACCCTGAACGAGCAGACCGACGACCTCGCTCACGTCGGCGTACTTGAGCGGAATGATCGTATAGTTCTGACCGTTGCCGATGTCTCCGGTGGTGGGCGGCGCGGCCGGCGCCGGCGAAACGCTCGGCGTCGCCGGCGGGGCGGCAACGTCGATCAAGATCGAGCCGGCCTGCGCGTGCGAGGCAATCGGAATCGCGCTGGCGGTGAGATGCAAAACCACCGAGAGGTTCAGACCGTTCTGCGTTACGGTGACCGAAGAAACGGCGCCGCTTCCTTGGTAGGCCGCTTGGCTGATCGAGGACGCCGCCGTGGTTGCCGGCAGAACGACGGTCGGCGTCTGCGTCCCCGCCCCCGTGACCGCCCAGCCGGCCGGTACTCCGCCGGCGAAGTTGAGCGCGATGCGGACGGCGTTCGAGCGGCTCGGGATCACGACCAGGCCGGTCAACTGAGAGGCCGCCAGTGCCGAGAAGGGCGTCGCAGCGACGAGGGCGGCTACCAGGAGGCAAACCACGGCGGCGCGTGCGCAGGGAAGGGGCCCGAGACGCATGAGCCGCGACCGTTCGCAGGGCCGAGGCGGGCGGCCTGCCAGTGCCGACGCCCGGAGCGAGATATCGGCGCATTTCATATAAGTGGAAACGCCACTTATATGGAGCCGGAATACATGTGAGAAACCAAGTCTAGACGGGTTGCCGCCTCTTTACGTAAGGTTGACCGCATATCGCGGCGCGTTTCCAACGGACGCACCCTACCGTACCGCTCGTTGCTGAGAGACATATTAGGAGGCACATGCAATCATCATCTCGCGCCATAGCGGCAGCGCTCGGGTTGTCGCTCGCGCTTTCCGCGTGCGGCGGCCAAAGCGGCTCGCTTCTCCCGCAGTCGCCCGCCGGCAACCCGGGCGAGGACGGCACGACGGCGCTGCGCGCGTCGAATCCGGCGTCGCAAGCGCCCATGATTTCGGTTCCGAACATGCACGGCGCACTGGCGTTCACCGACGCCGGACGGCGCGACCCGCGAGCGCCCGTCGGAGTTACGCTGACGCTGCGCTACAACAACCAAGACGCGCTCGATCGATTCGTCGCCGGCGCGTCGCGGACGCACCGGTTCTTGACGCGCCAACAGTTCGACGCTCGCTACGCGCCCACGGCCAAACAGGAGCAAGCCGTGGTTCGCGACCTCGAGCGCGCCGGGTTCACGGTCACGCATCGCTATTCGAACCGGACGCTGGTCGACGCCAAGGCCCCCAGCGCCGTCGTGGAACGGTACTTCGCGACGGAGATCCACACCGTACGGCAAGGAAAGTACGGCGAGCGGTACGTCAACGTGAAGCCCGCGACGGTACCGGCGGCGATCGCGCGCTACGTGCGCGACGCCGAGCTCAACGACCTGGTGGTCGTGCGAACCGTCGTCGACCAAACCGGCGGACCCAACCAGCCGTTCCCGTCGGCGATTCCGGGCACGAAGCCCTCCGGCGGCGCGCCGAGCCAAGAGTTGCCGGTCGGCTTGAAGCCGATGGCGTCGGGCTGCACGGGACAACTACTGCAGAACCCCGGCTTCGAGTCCGGAAACGTGGATTGGACCAGCACCGCCAACGTCATCACGGACGACGCGTCGCTCGCCTATCAGGGTAGCTGGGAAGCTTGGCTCGACGGCTACACCGGGCGCGAGACCGACACCCTGTCGCAGACGGTGTCCGTTCCCAGCGGCTGCACGGCGACGCTCACGTACTATCTCTGGATCTACACGAACGAGCGTAGCAGCGCGGGCGCGGCCGATACGCTCAAGCTCGCGGTCAACGGCACGACCGAGCAATCGTTCTCGAACCTCAACGCCAACGGCGGCTACGTCGAACAGACCGTCAACCTGTCGGCGTTCGCCGGCGGCAACGTTACGCTTACCTGGACGTCGCAGCAAACCGGCAGCCGCGCGACGGACTTCTTCGTCGACTCGACCGCGCTGACGCTCGGCGGCGGGACCGGCACCCCAAGTCCGTCACCGAGCCCGACCGCCAAACCCACCAGCTCGCCGACGGCTTCTCCGACGGCCTCGCCGACCGCGTCGCCCACGCACTCGCCGTCGCCGACGCCTTCGCCGACCTCGTCGCCCAGCAGCGGCTGCACCGGTACCGCCAAAGATAACGGGCCGTTGACCAACTCGGACGGCACGCTGGCGACCGGGATTGCCGATTCGTTCGACTTCCCGGTCCAACACGGATGCAACGGCTCCGGGTATACGGCGGCAGTCGTCATCGACGATCCCGTCAACACGAGCTACGTTTCGAAATATCTCTCCGGGGCCGGCGTTACGCAGACCGGCACGATCACCAACGAAGCCGTCGACGGCGGCGGCAGCGGTGACGACCCCGAGACCGATCTCGACGTTCAGACGATTTCGGGCCTGGCGCCCGGCGCCAACATCATCGTCTACGACATCGGGTCGCTCGCCGACCAAAACATCGAAGACGCGTACAACAAAGTCCTCTCCGACGGAAAAGCCAGCGTCGTGAATTCGTCGTTCGGCGGCTGCGAATCCAGCGACACCGCGTTCGCGGATTCGACCAACTCGATTGCGGAGCAGGGCGCTTCCGAAGGCGTCACGTTCTCGGCGTCGGCCGGCGACAGCGGAAGCAACGAATGCGGTAACGACAACCAGGAAGGCGTCAGCGCGCCCGCGGGCGGCCCGTACTTCACCTCGGTCGGCGGCGTCAACTTCACCGTTTCGAGCTCGGAGATCTCGTCGGTCACGATGGGAAGTGAAGACGGGTATTCCGGCGGCGGCGGCGTCTCGACCGTCTTTGCCCTGCCCAGCTACCAGAGCGGCATCGCAGGCGTGATCAGCTCCGGCCGCAATCAGCCGGACATCTCGCTGCCCTTCGATCCGGTGGCCGTCTATACCGGCGGAGCGTGGGGTGACTACCTCGGAACGTCGTGGTCGTCGCCGCAGT
>DATJUC010000291.1:0-2738 GCA_035502675.1 Candidatus Acidiferrales bacterium
GCTGGCGACGATGCCGAACGGCAGATCCCGGCCGGGGTTTCGCGCCTCTTCGGCCGTCGTCGACACCGCGTCGAATCCGATGTAGGCAAAGAACATGAAGGCCGCGCCACCCAGCACGCCGGGACCGTTGCCGAGAAAGCTGCCCCAGCCGAACGGGAAGAAACCGCCCTCGCCGGTCTGCGGGCCGGGCGGAAGATGATAGTTTGCCGGATTGATGTGATCGACGCCGACCACGATGAAGAAGAGGACGATCGTGACTTTGATCGCGACGATGACCGCGTTGACCGTGCCCGACTCGCGGGTGCCCTTGACGAGCAGCGCGGTGATCACCAGGATGATGACCGCGGCCGGAACGTTGGCAATGCCGGGCGTCGCGTCCCAGTGGCTATGCTGCCACGCCATCGGAATGGTCACGTGGAAGAGCGTCTGCAGGATGTACGTGAAATATCCCGACCAGCCGACGCTCACCGTCGACGCTCCCAGCGCGTATTCCAGCACCAGCGCCCAACCGATGATCCACGCGAAGAGCTCGCCGAGGGTCGCGTACGTGTAGGTGTAGGCGCTGCCCGAGATCGGGACTTTGCTCGCGACCTCGGCGTAACAGAGCGCGGCCAGCGCGCTGACGATGCCGGCGATCACGAAGGCGACCGTGAGGGCCGGCCCCGTGCGGGTCGCCGACGCAACGCCCGTGAGAACGAAGATGCCCGTCCCAATGATCGCGCCGATGCCCATGGCGGTCAGTTGCCAGGCTCCCAGCGATCGCTTCAGTCCGGTGTCGTGGTTCGCGCCCTCGGCCAGGATGCGCGCGAGCGGCTTCGTTCGAGTTAGCGACATGGGCCGTTAATATGCAGTTAACGGCCGTCTCCCTGTGCTCGGCCGCGGCTAGCGAAGGAATCGTATCGCGAGCGGATAGACGTACGGGCGTCCGTTGCCGGCGGCGATCGCGCCCATGACGATCCAGACCAGCGAGAGCACGAAGACCAGCAAGAATCCCGCACCCAGCGCGAACCATACCGCGAGGAAGCGCAAACCGCCCGCGTCCAGTCCCGCTTTGGACTCACCGGCGATCCCCGGCGCGACGACGAATGCCAGAACGGCACCCAAAGCGGCGACGCTCGCAAGCACGCCGAGCAGCGAGATCGTCAGTTGATAGTTCAACGACGCCTTGGCGTGCCCGGCCACGAAAGGCGATCGGTTACCCCCGAACAGCAGAACGGCAAGCGGCCCGAGAATGTTGCCGAAGGGAAAGCCGACCGCAGCGATGAGCGCCGACAAATGGGCCCCCATCGCCCAGTTGCGTTCTTCGGCGCGATCGCAGCGATCCGCCCAACTGCGGTCTTCGGTCGTGAGTTGAGGTTGCATGAACCCAGACTTTGAGAGGGCGGCGAATGGGCCTTCCGCGGCGAAGGCGCCCGCCATGCGCGATTACGACGTGCTGGTGGTCGGCGGCGGTAATGCCGGCTGTGCCGCAGCCATCGCGGCCGCACGGCACGGTGCCAAGACGTTGCTGGCCGAGCGCTACGGCTTTCTCGGTGGAACCGCGACCGCCGCGATGGTCGGCCCTTGGATGACGTTCCACTCCGGCCCGGACCGGATCGTCGGCGGTATCGCACAGGAGATCGTCGAGCGCTTGATGCGCGCCGGCGCGTCGCCCGGACACGTGCGCGACTCTTCGGATTACGTTGCAACCATCACGCCGTTCGATCCCGAGGTCCACAAGGCGCTGCTCTTCGAGATGACGCGCGAAGCCGGCGTCACGCTGCTGCTGCATGCGTACGTCGTGGACGCACTGCTCGACGGCGACGCGCTTTGCGGCGCGGCGTTTGCAACCGTCGCGGGGCGCCGCGAGTACGGCGGAAAGATCGTGATCGACGCGACCGCCGACGCGTTCGTCGCGGCGTCGGCCGGCGTTCCGACGCAGCAAGGGGACGCGCGCGGACGAGTGCAGCCGGCCAGCTTGATGTTTCGGCTCAGCCACGTCGATCTGGGCAAGCTCTCGACCTACGTGCGCGTGCATCCCGATCAGATGCGAACGTCGCTCAAGACGCACGAACGCACGGCGCCGGCGCTTACGGCGGTAGCCGGGCTCTACGATTTGTGGGAGGAGGCGCGAGCCGACGGGCTGGTCGACGTACCGCGCGAGCTGGTGTCGTTCTTCATCTCGCCGTATCCCGACGAGGTGACGGTCAATATGACGCGCGTGGTCGACGTCGATCCGCTCGATCCCGCCGACCTCACTCGCGCCGAAGTCGAAGCGCGCCGGCAAGTCATGGAGCTGCTGGAGTTTTTTCGCCAACGCGTTCCGGGTTTCGAAAACGCCCGGCTAGCGGCCACCGGCACGCAGATCGGCATTCGCGAGTCGCGGCGCATCGTCGGGCGCTATACGCTCACGCGCGACGACGTGCTGGAAGGCCGGCGCTTCGACGACGCCGTTGCGCGCAGCGCGTACCCGATCGACATCCACAATCCGTCGGGCGCAGGAACCGTCACGCACCGGCTGCCTTCAGGCGAGAGCTACGAAATTCCGTACCGTTGCCTGCTGCCGGTCAACCGGGAGCAGCTCGTGGTTGCCGGCCGGTGCATCTCGACGACGCACGAAGCGCTGGCATCGACGCGGCTCACGCCGACCGTCATGACGCTCGGCCAAGCCGCCGGAACCGCCGCCGCGCTGGCGCGCCGGCACCGCGTTCGCGCCGGCGACGTCGACGCGGCCGAGTTGCGCGCCCAGCTGATCGCCG
>DATJUC010000292.1:0-14500 GCA_035502675.1 Candidatus Acidiferrales bacterium
CTCCGCGCGGCATTCCGCAGATCGAAGTGACGTTCAACATCGACGCCAACGGCATCGTGAACGTCAGCGCCAAGGATCTGGGCACCGGCAAGGAACAGGCGATCACGATTACGGCTTCGACCAACCTCAACAAAGACGAAGTCGACCGGATGGTCAAAGACGCCGAGCTGCAAGCGGCGGCCGACAAGGCGAAGCGCGAAGAAGCGGAAGTCCGCAACAACGCGTCTAGCCTTATCTACTCGACCGAGAAGTCGCTCAAGGAAGTCGGCGACAAACTCGACGCCGGCGCACGCGGCGAGGTCGAACAAGCCCTCTCGGAACTCAAGCGCGTCAGCGAGAACGGCACGGTCGAGGAGATCAAACCCGCGATCGAGCGGCTGCAGCAGGCTAGCTACAAGATGGCCGAGCTGCTCTACAAGGCCGCGACGCCGGAAGGCGGACCGCAGGCGCCCAACGGTGACGGCGCGGCCGCCGGAGCCGGGAACGGCGCGGCAGCGGGCGCTCCGACCGGTGACGACGTGATCGACGCGGAGTTTAAAGAAGCTAAATAGCGTCCCCGTTCGCGGCGAGCCGTCCCCTCGGCACGGGGACTCCTCGTCGCGAACAACGCGGCTTTTCGCGCCTGGGAGACGCTCCTCGGCTGCGAAAAGCCGTGCTTAGAACTTAGCGCACAACTGGAAGAGACATGTACGACGATCAGACGTTGAGGACTGAGGCCGGGGAGGCCGTGATCGAAGACGACGCGGCGTCCTCGCCGAACGGTCCGAGTTTGCAAGAACGGCTGGCGGCCGCCAACGCCAAAGCCGAGGACAACTACAACAAGTTCTTGCTGGCGATGGCGGATTTCGAAAACTACAAGAAACGCATGTCGCGCGACATCGAGTCGATCGTGACGTCGCACCGGCGCTCGCTCTTGGAGCGGTTTTTGCCGGTCATCGACAATCTCGAGCGCGCCCTGCAGTACGACGCCGGCGGCGAGAAGCTGCGCGGCGGCATCGAACAGACGCTCAAGGGATTCGAGGCCGTGCTGGCGAGTGAAGGCGTGAAGCCCATCGACGTGAAGGGCAAGCCGTTCGATCCGCGCGTCGCCGAGGCGATCGGAACCGCGCCCCCCATCGACGGCGGCGCCGAAGACACCGTCGTCGACGTCGCTCAAAAGGGCTACAACATCGGCGAGGAGTTGTTGCGCCCGGCGAAAGTCATCGTGGCCAAGAACTCCGGATGAACTTCAAGGATTATTACTCGGTCCTCGGCGTTCCCAAGACGGCGGCGGAGAAAGACATCAAGTCCGCCTATCGCAAGCTCGCTCGCAAATGGCATCCCGACGCCAATCCGAACAATCAGAAAGAGGCCGAAGAGCGCTTCAAGGAGATATCCGAAGCCTACGAGGTGCTCGGAGATCCCGAGAAGCGCAAGAAATACGACATGCTCGGCCCGAACTGGCAGCAGGCCGCGCGGCAAGCCGAGCAGCAGCGCCGCTACCGCAGCACCGCCGGCGACGAGTCGTTCGAATTCAACTTCGGCGGCCCGGGCGCGGCCGGCGCCGGGCCGAGCGGTTTCTCGGATTTCTTCGACATGTTTTTCTCCGGCATCGGCCGGCGGCAGACCACCCAGACGACCGGATTTCCGCGCCGCGGGCAAGATCTCGAAACGACCATCGAGCTGAACCTGCGCGACGTGTACGACGGCGGAAAGAAAGCGGTCTCGCTGCAAGTCGAGGACCTCTGTCCGCGCTGCCAGGGTACCGGCACCGAGAACGGCCGCCTGTGCCAGCAATGCCACGGCACCGGGCACGTGCTGATGACCAAGAAGTTCGAGGTCACGATTCCCAAGGGCATCGGCGACGGTCAGCGGATTCGGCTGGCCGGCCAGGGCGGCGCGGGAACCAACGGCGGCCCCAACGGCGACCTCTACCTGATCGTCAAGCTGCAAGACGATTCGACCTACAAACGTAAGGGCGACGACCTCTACGTCGACCTGCCGGTGAGCATTTACGACTTACTTTTGGGAGGCGACGTGAAGGTTCCGACCCTGAGCGGCCAAGTCGCGATGACGATCCCCGAAGGGACGCAGAACAACCGCTTGCTTCGTCTTTCGGGGAAGGGTATGCCGCGAGTGAAGGGCGGCGGCACCGGCGACCAGTACGTCCGCCTCATCGGGCAGTTGCCGCAGAACCTCAACGACAAAGAGAAGAAACTCTTCCGCGAACTCGCGACGATGCGCAACGGAAAGACGTAAGGAGTGCCGCCGATGATCAAAGAGATCGCCTTTACCGCGTACCCCGCCAACGACGTTGCGGCCCTGCGCAAGTGGTATCAAGACGTCCTGAGCATCCCGTTCGACAATCCCTACGTCGACAACGGCGTAGAAATGTACAACGAGGCCAACGTCGCCGGCGGCTTCTTCAGCGTGATGTCCACCCACTACCTCGGCCGGCCGGCCGGATCGGGCGCCGGGGTCGCCTTCGAGGTTCACGACATCGACCAGGCCGTCAAAGATCTGCGCGCCAAGGGCGTCAAGATCGAAGATCCCTACACGACGCCGGTCTGCAAGCTGGCCTCGCTCGAAGATCTCGAGGGCAATAAGGTCACGCTTCACCAAATCACCGTCCCCCATTGATCTTCGGGATCGGATTCTTGCGCCTCGGGAACTCCAAAACACAGCTCTCCGTCCCTCAGCATTTGCTCGACATCGGCATTCTCGCGAACCTTTCCGGCCGTCGGCGGGTTGGTAATCGCGTGATCGCGAGGCTGGATTCCTCATTCGCTCGTCCGCGAGGCGGGTCGTTGCGGATGGGGTCGTCGCAACCGAGGAGCGTGCGACTTTTTGGGGCCGGCTATGGACGGCCGTTTCAAAACTTCGTTTTCCCCAAAAAGCGCTCGAGCAGAAGCGAGCAGGATGCGAGCGACGAGCGTCTCCGAGGTGCGACGACCTCATCCGCAACGACCGAAACCGCGAGCCGTAACCCGAGGCCGGCCGCACCGTGATGGCCGGGCACGGGCTGATGTGGAGCAATATCTATCAGCCCAATCGACCGAAATCGAAGCGGAAGGTCGACTGGCGCCGCATCGGCGCGCTGTTCGCGCCGTATTGGCGCCAGCAAGCCGTAGTGCTGACGTGCATCCTGATCACCTCGGCACTGGGGCTGGTTCCGACGCTCGTGATGGCGCGCATCATCGACGTCACCTTCCCGCACCGTAACGTCCGGGAGCTGGCAATCGAGGTCGGCATTCTGCTGGTCGCCGCCTTGACGAGCGGCGCGCTGAGCGTGCTGCAGGGGTTTCTGAACTCGATCGTCGGCGAAGGCATCATGCGCGACATCCGGACCGGCTTGGTTGCGCATCTGCACCGCATGCCGCTTGCGTTCTTCGCGGGCACCAAGACCGGCGAGATCATGAACCGCGTCAGCAACGACGTCGATAACGTCGACAACGTGGTAACCGGTACGCTGACCACGATCGTGACCAACGTGGCGATCATCGTGACGACGCTGGTGGCGATGTTCGTCTGGAACTGGAAGCTGGCGCTGATCGCCACGCTGGTCGTGCCGGTCATGGTCTTTCCGCTCGGTCCGGTCGGACGGCGGATGTACGAAGTCCGCCGCCAGACTCGCGAAAAGCGCGACGAGATCGAGTCGATCACGCAAGAGACGCTTTCGATCTCCGGGATCACGCTGATCAAGTCGTTTGCGCGTGAAGCCTACGAGCGCAGCCGATTCTTCGGCGTCGGCACGCGGCTGATGCAGCTCGAGATCGACCTCGCGATGGTCGGCCGCTGGTTCCTGGCCTCGCTCACCGCGATGATCACGATCGGGCCGGCGATCATCTGGTTCTTCGGCGGATGGTACGCCATGGTCACCGGCCTGGCGGTCGGCGTCATCGTGGCGTTCGTCTCGTTCGTCTCGGGACGGCTTTACGGAAGCACCGCGGCGCTGGCCGGCATCCAGGTTCAAATCGTGAGCGCGCTGGCCGTCTTCGAACGCATCTTCGACTACCTGGACATGGAGCCCGAGCCGTACCGGCCGGCCGGTGCGGTCGAGCTCGCGCACGTCGAAGGGGCGATCGACTTCGAGAACGTCACGTTCTCCTACGACGACGAACGAACCGTGTTGCACGACGTCTCGTTTCACGTCTCGCCCGGCGAAGCGGTCGCGTTCGTGGGGCCGTCCGGCGGCGGCAAAACCACCATCACCCAGCTCGTTCCGCGCTTCTACGATCCGCAGTCCGGCCGCGTCTCCATCGACGGTCACGACGTGCGCACGGTAACGCTCGACTCGCTGCGGCGCGACATCGGCATCGTGACGCAGGAGACCTATCTCTTCCACGACACGATCGCGAGCAATCTGCGCTACGGAAAGCCGGATGCGACGCAAGCCGAGCTCGACGCCGCGACGTCGGCCGCGAACATTCACGACTTCATCGCGAGCCTTCCGAACGGATACGACACCGTCGTCGGCGAGCGCGGTCACAAACTGTCGGGGGGCGAGCGTCAGCGGCTGGCCATCGCGCGCGTGTTGCTCAAGGATCCGCGCGTGCTCATTCTGGACGAAGCGACCAGCGCGCTGGACTCGGAGAACGAGGCTGCGATCCAAGCCGCACTCGTCACCGCGATGCGCGGAAGGACGAGCCTGGTCATCGCTCACCGGCTCTCGACCGTGTTGGCCGCCGATCGCATCTTCGTCGTCGACGCCGGACGCATCGTCGAAAGCGGACGGCACGCCGCGCTGCTCGCACGCGGCGGTCTCTACACGCGCCTGTACCGCACGCAGTTTCGCGACCTGTCGGCGTAGAGTACCGCCCGGCGAAGGGCACGGCGAGGGAGCTTCGCCGCGCTGCCGGCAAAAAGAAACCGGGACCGGCCGGCGCCGGTCCCGGAGAGCCGCCGCGAACGTTCGCGTCAGCGATTGGCGTAGTTGATGCCGAGATGAACTTGGTTGATGGCTTGGTTGATCAGATTCATCGCGCTGTTACGGTGACCGCCTTTGTCGGCAGTCGCTTGGCTCAGCTCGTTCTGAGCGGCCTGCAGATCGTGGATGGCGTTCCACATATGGGTTTGATAGGCCCAGGCGGTCCCCGTGACGGCGGTCCCGAGAACCAGACCCAGCGCGAACGTCCGCGGCACGATGCCGATGCGAGAGATCAAGCGTTTCATCGTTCCTCCAAACGTGGGTTAGCGGGCTCCGGCGCTGATGCCGAGGTTGACTTGCTGTATGGCTTCTTGAACGAGCTTGATGGCGTTGGCGCGGTGGCCTGCCTTGTCGGCCTCCGCGGCGTCGAGCTGATTGAGCGCCGAGTTCAAGTCGCCGCGGGCGTTGACCATGTGCGACTGCACGGCGAACGCCGTGCCGGCGCAGGCGAGACCGAAGACCAGGCCGAGAGCAAAAATGAGTGCGGTGAGACGAAGACCGGTAAGACGCATAGTAGGAATACCTCCGACGAGAAAACGATACCGTCTAAGTTCCCGCTATCCCGTCTCGGCAACCTCCATGACCATCGGTGCGACCGGCACGTGCAGTTCGGCCTCGGTCGCCGCCCGCACCTCGTCGAGCGTGACGCCGGGAGCCAGCTCGCGCAACACCAGGCCTTCCGAAGCGACGTCGATGGTGGCCATGTCGGTGATGATGCGATGCACCACGCGCCGTCCCGTCAGCGGCAGGGTACATCTACGAACGATCTTGTGCGCGTTGCCCTTGGCGACGTGCTCCATCATGACGATGACGCGCTTGGCGCCGTGCACCAGGTCCATCGCGCCGCCCATGCCCTTGACCATCTTTCCCGGAATCATCCAGTTGGCGAGATCGCCGTATTCGGAGACCTGCATCGCTCCCAGCACGGCCAGATCGATGTGGCCGCCGCGAATCATCCCGAACGACAGGGCGGAATCGAAAAATGACGCTCCCGGAAGAACCGTCACCGTTTCCTTGCCTGCATTGATCAGATCCGCGTCCTCGTCCCCGGCGTACGGGTACGGCCCCATGCCGAGGATGCCGTTCTCGCTTTGCAGCGTCACGGTAATCCCGGGCGGCACGTAGTTCGGAATCAGCGTCGGCAAGCCGATGCCGAGATTAACGTACTGCCCGTCGCGCAATTCTTGCGCGACGCGGTGAGCGAGCTGCGTTCTCGTCAACGGCATGCGAAATCGATCCTCACGGTCGCGGGCGCGTCGTGACGCGCTCGATGCGTTTACCTTGCGGTCCGACGTGCACGACGCGCTGCACGAAGATCCCCGGAAGGTGGACTTGCTCGGGATCGATCTCGCCCGCGTCGACGAGATGCTCGACTTCGGCAATCGTCACGCGACCCGCCATCGCGCAGAGCGGATTGAAGTTGCGGGTCGCCTTGTGAAAGACGAGGTTGCCCGCGCGATCGCCGATCGAAGCGCGCACCATCGCGAAGTCGCACACGATCCCCTCCTCCAGGACGTACTCGCGTCCGTTGAAGACGCGCGTCTCCTTCGGGGGCGACGCGATCGCAACGCTGCCGTCCGGGGCGTACTTCCACGGAAGTCCTCCGCCGGCGATCAGCGTTCCGTCGCCGGCCGGCGTGTAGAACGCCGGAATGCCGCAGCCGCCGGCGCGCAGCCGCTCGGCCAGCGTGCCCTGCGGACAGAGCTCGACCTCGAGCTCGCCGCTGAGATACTGACGCTCGAACTCCTTGTTCTCGCCGACGTACGAACCCGTGGTCCGGCGAATCCGCCGGTTGTCCAGCAGCACGCCCAAGCCCCAGCCGTCCACGCCGCAGTTGTTGGAGACCGTGACCAGGTCGGTCGCGCCCTGCTCCAGCAGCGCCTCGATCAGGTTGTGCGGGATCCCGTTGAGCCCGAATCCGCCGACCGCCAGCGACGCGCCGCTGGGAACGTCCGCAACGGCGTCCGCGCACGAAGCGTAGACTTTCTCCATATCGGGCCTTATGCGTGAGGACGCGCGCGCGTCCTGCCGAAGAATAGCCGCAACACGACGCACCGCATGCGAGGAGAGCGACCATGGCGATGGCACCGACGCACCCCACGACCGACGACGAAGAGGCGATGATTTTGGCGATGGTGCGCGAGCTCGTCGCCGAAAAAGTGGCGCCGCGCGCCGCCGCGATCGACGAAGCCGGCGAGTTCCCGTGGGACGTCAAAGAGGTCTTTGCCGCCAACGACCTGCTCGGCATCCCGATTCCGGCCGAATACGGCGGCCTGGGGGGCACGTTCGTCACCTACGTCAAGGTCGTCGAAGAGATCGCCAAAGCGTGCGCGTCGAGCTCGCTGATCGTCGCGGTCCAAGAGCTCGGAATGTTACCGATCATGATCGCCGGCAGCGAGGAGCAGAAGCGCCGCTTCCTGCCGAAGATCGCTTCGGGCGAACACTTGGCCGCTTACGCGCTGACGGAAGTCTCGAGCGGCTCCGACGCGCTGGGATCGATGCGGACGCGGGCCGTTCGCAAGGGCGACGGCTACGCGCTGACCGGGCAGAAAATTTGGATCACCAACGGCAGCGTCGCCGACGTCGTCTGCGTTTTCGCCGTGACCGACCCCGACGCCGGCTCGCGCGGCGTCAGCGCCTTCGTCGTCGAGAAGGGCACGCCCGGCTTCAGCGTCGGCAAGAAAGAGAAAAAGATGGGGATCCGCGGATCGCCGACGGTGGAGCTGGCGTTCGACGAATGCGTCGTACCGGCCGCCAACCGTCTGGGCGAAGAGGGTGAAGGCTTCAAGATCGCCATGCGCGTGCTCGACAAGTCGCGCCCCGGCATCGCGGCGCAGGCGCTCGGCATCGCGGCCGGCGCGCTCGACTATGCGACCAACTACGCCAAGGAACGAATCGCGTTCGGTAAGCCGATCGGTCAGCATCAAGGCGTCGGATTCATGTTGGCCGACATGAAGGCCGACGTCGAGGCCGCGCGCTTGCTGCTGTACGAATCCGCACGCAAGTGCGACCAAGGCAGCCCCGACGTGACGTTGTGGGCGGCGATGGCCAAACTGAAGTGCGGCGACGTCGCGATGTCGGTCACGACCGACGCCGTCCAAGTCTTGGGCGGATTCGGCTATTCGGCCGAGTATCCGGTCGAACGCATGATGCGCGACGCGAAGATCACGCAAATCTACGAAGGGACGCAGCAAATCCAGCGCCTGGTGATATCGCGAGCGCTGGTCGGCAAAGGGAAGCGCGGGTAGGACGTATCAGGCTTCCGATGGCCGACCCAATGGATCCCGAGTTCACCGCGCAAAATCCGATCGTCGCCGCCGCGACGCGGATTCGCGCGCGCCGCGAAATCGACAGAGCGGTCGACGCTGCGACGGGCGAGCCGGTCGCGCGCCGTCCGGAAGACGCCGAAGAGTCTTTGCGTCTGTTTGCCGAGCAGCTGACCTTGGGCGCGAGGCGCCTCAACGCGATCCTAGGCGAGCGCCGCGGCGTCAAGATCGTCGTTCTCGAACGGCCGCTGCGCGTTCGCGTACGGTTCGCGCAACGCCGGGCCGGTCTCGATCTCGACGACGTCCACCAGCTCGTTCGCGTCAACGGATTCGAAGAGGACGGCGAATATCAGTTCGATCCGGACGCCGGCGTGCCGTCGCTGATCAATCTCTCGAAGATCTCGACCGACGCCGGTTACGGCGATCGGCTCACCGCTTCTTCGCTGCTGAAGTGGATCGCTTCCGAGGCGGAACTGCCGCCGCCGGACCACGCGAACGCACCCGGGCCGTTACGGTTTTAGCCAAGATCGGAGGCGTCGGACAAAGCTCGTTGACCGGGCAGCGTCCGCACGACGGCGTCGGCGCTTTGCAGATCGCGCGCCCGTGGAGGATCAGCCAGTGCGTCGCCAGCCGCCACTTGTCGGGCGGGACCAAGGCCGTAAGGTCTTCCTCCACGTCGCGCGGCGTTTTGCCGAGCGTGAGCCCCATGCGGTGCGCTACCCGAAAGACGTGAGTATCGACGGCGAGCGCCGCCTCCCCGAACGCGACCGCCAGCACCACGCTGGCGGTCTTCCTTCCGACCCCGGCCAGCGATTCGAGCGCTTCGCGTTCGCGCGGAACTTGGCCGCCGAACCGCTCGACCAGGTCGCGCGCGCAGGCGATCACGTTGCGCGCCTTCATCCGGAAGAATCCGCAGCTCTTGACGATGCGCTCGACGTCGGCCGGCTTGGCGGCGGCCAGCTTCTGCGGCGTCGGGTATTTGGCGAACAGCGCCGGAGTCGTCGCGTTGACGCGCGCGTCGGTGCATTGCGCGGATAGAATCACCGCGATCAGCAGCTCGAACGGATTGCGATACTCCAACGCCGTGACGGCGTGGGGATACGTGCGTTCCAAAATCGCGAGTTCGGCAAGCGCCACGTCGCGCGAGACGCGCTTGCGCGGAAAAGGAATCGCCGGCATGGAGCGCCGCTTCCCCGCGCGAGCGCAGCATCCTACAGGACGTCGCGGCGGATCGCTGTAAGGATGCGGCATGACGGAGACGAGCATCGCGGCGATCAACGCAAGGGCCATCGAGCTGCGCGCGAAAGGACGTCTTCGGGAAGCGATCGCGACGTTCGCCGAGGGGATCGTGCGGTTTCCCAGCGCCGCGCTGCTTTACAACAACCTGGCGATGGTGCTCGACGAGATGGGCGCCGTAAAGGAGGCGCTCGAAGCGTACGACTCCGCGCTGACGCGCGCTCCGCACCTAGTCGCCGCCATGACCGGAAAGGCGTCCCTGCTGCTGCGCGACGGCCGCGTCGACGAAGCGCGCCGGCTTTTCGACGACGCGCTCGGCGTCGATCCGCAATGGCTGCCGGCACATTTGGGTTTGTACGAGCTGCTGCAGATCAAAGGCGACCTCGCGGGAGCGGTCGCGCATCTGCGCCGGGCGCTCGAAAGGCAGCGGCTGTTCTCGCACGTCGCGCCCGCCGAGCAGCGCAGCATTCTGGTGCTCTGCGCGCCCGGCGATTGGCAGGCCAACGTCCCGGTCGACTTTCTCTTCGATCGCAAGACCACCAGCGTTCACAAGCTCTTCTTACTCGACCAAGCGCGTCTGGCCGGACAGAGCCTGCCCGCATACGACGTCGTCTTCAATGCGATTGCCGAGTCGGACGAAGCGATGCCGCTGCTGCGGCTCGCGCGGAACTTCATCGACCGTCAAACCAGGCCGTCGATCAACGCGCCCGAGCGCGTTGCCGAGATCGGGCGGCGGCAGCTGGCCGACACGCTTGCCGCGACCGGCTGCGTCGTCGCTCCGGTCGCGCGAGTCGATCGAGCCGCGCTCGTGCGCGGCGAGCTGCCTTTCGGCTATCCGTCGATCGTGCGTCCGGTCGGCTCGCACGCCGGACACGATCTCGCGCGCGTCGATTCGGAGCGCGAGCTCGAACAGTATGCTGCCCGCGTCGGCGCCGAATCGTTTTTCGTCGGCCCGTTCGTCGAATACGCGTCGGACGACGGCTTCTATCGCAAGTATCGCATCGTGTTCGTCGACGGGCGTCCGTATCCGGTGCACCTGGCGATCTCGCCCAACTGGATGATCCACTACTACAACGCTCCGATGTCGGAGCACGAGTGGATGCGGAACGAGGAGGCCGAATTTTTACGAAACTTCGAGTCGATTTTCGGCGGGGATCTGCGCGCCGTGCTGGACGCTGTGGCGCGGGCCGCCGGCCTCGAGTATTTCGGAATCGACTGCACCCTCGACCGGGACGGGCGCCTGTTGATCTTCGAAGCCGACACGGCGATGCTGGTGCACACCACGGATCCCGTCGAGCTCTATCCGTACAAACACGAGTTCGTCCCGCGGATCTTCCGCGCGATCGAGGCGATGGTCGACGCCAGGAAAGCTGCCGATACTTAAAGGGCCATGGAATCGGCCTTTTGCTACGATGCGATCGTCGTCGGCGGCGGTCTCGCCGGCACTACCGTGATCGCCGAGCTTGCGGCCGGCGCTCCTCGCAACTTCACCGCGTTGCTGGTCGACGGGGGCGAGCCCGGCCCGGGCAGCGCCTACGCAACCCCGTCCGAGCATCTCTACATGAACGGCTCGGCCCTGGCGATGAGCGCCGTCCCGGGCGACGAGCGTCATCTCGTTCGCTGGCTTCGCAACCAGCCGGATCATGCCAAGATCCCGCGCCGCCTCTTCGGACGCTATCTGCGCGAACGCTTCTACGCGGCCGTCGCACGACGCCCGCGGTTCCACGTGGCCCGCGCCGAGATCGTCGACCTCTTGCCCGCCCCCGGCGGCGGCTTCGAGGCGATCGACGACGGCGGAAATCGCTATCGGGCGCGTGCCGTCGTGCTCGCATTGGGGAATTATCCTCCGGATGACGCGTTCTTACCCGAGGCTCTGCGCCACTACGAAGGCTTCGTCGGCGACCCCTGGCGGTTCGACCCGCAGGGCGTGCGCGAGGACGTCCTGGTGATCGGCAGCGGCCTCACCGCGATGGATGCCGTCGCCCTGCTCGAGCGAACCGCGGTGCGCCGCGTACACGTCATTTCGCGCCACGGGCTCGTTCCGGCCACCGACGGCCATTGCGTCGAGGCGCCGCCGGAAGCGCCCGGACTGCGCACCGAAACGCCCTACGCGCTGCTTCGGACCCTGCGCCGCGCAGCCCGCCGCCACCAAGCGGCCGGGGGCGATTGGCGCGACGTCATCGAAGCGATTCGAGAGATGTCTGCGTCGATTTGGGCGTCCTGGGATCTGCGCGAACGCCGGCGCTTTCTGCGCCACGTCCAGCCGTATTGGTCGATCCATCGCTACCGCGTTCCGGAAAAAACGGCGGAGGCGTTCGCGCGCATGGAGCGCAGCGGACGGCTGGTGCGGTATCGCGGGCGCGCGGTCGCCGCGCGCAAACGCGAAGACGGCCGGCTCGACGTCGACGTTCGCGGAAACGGCGCGACCCAGTCGATCGCCGTCGAAACCGTCGTCAACTGCACCGGACCCAACGGCGATTACGCGCGGGTGCGTCATCCGCTGGTGCGCAACGCCATCGCGCGCGGACTGCTTCGGCCCGATCCGCTGCGCCTCGGGCTGGACGCCACGCCCGAGTTTCGCGTCGTGGACGGCTACGGCCGGCCTCACGAGACGCTCTTCGCCCTCGGCCCCCCGCTGCGCGGGCTCTTCTACGAAACGACCGCCGTACCGGAAACGCGCGATCAAGCCGCCGCGATCGCGCGCGCGCTGATCGCCCGCGACGCCGGCGCAGGCCTCGAGGCGGTCTCGTGAAGACGCTGGCCACCTTGATCGCGGACGCCGAGTTCTCGGCCGCGATGTTGCGTTGCGCGGAGCTGTTCGCGGCCTATCGCAACCGTCTGCCGATCATCCCGTACGCGTACTCGCGCACGCGCTTGCTCCGCCGGCCCGCCTACGAGCTCATCGCCATGCGATGGGCACCCGGATCGGTCAGCCCGATTCACGATCACGGCAGCTCGCGATGTTGGGTGTACATGCTCGAAGGCTCGCTCGACGTTCAGAACTACGAACGCGACGGCGAGTTCGACGCGCAACCGGTCGCACTACGCCAGACGGAGTGCGTCGCGCTGCGCGCCGGCGACGTCGACCACCGTTTGACGCCGCGCGAACTCCACCGCGTCAAGAATAGCGCGCCGGAACCGGCCTTTTCTTTGCAGCTCTACGCCGAGCCGATCCTCGAGTACGCGATCGTCGACGCGCACGCCGGCACCGCGCGCACAGTCACCGCGACCTGCGACCTCGAAATTTCGTTGGCCGAGCTTTCGGGCTGAGCCGGCGCGCGGCGGATCGTCAATCCGCGAGCGCGACAGAGTTGCCTTCCCGCGTCACCAGGCCGTCGGTCTGTAACGCCGAGACGAAGCCTTCAATTTCACCGACCGTGCGATTGGGAAGCGCCCTCGCCAAGTCGGCGTGCAGATCCAGCAGCGAGATGCGCCGGCCGGCCGGCAGTTCGCGAAGACGATCGACGATGCGGCCGCGCGCGTAGCGTGTCGTTTCTTTGAAAGCCGTAACCGGCTTGGGCCGGCCGTTGGACGCGCGAGCGCGCTCGAGGGCGGCCGGGTCGACCGGCGCCGCGGCACACACGTCGCGCAGCGGACAGATCAGGCATTTCGGAGCGCGCGCCGTGCACACCGTCGCGCCGAGGTCCATGAGCGCCGAGTTCCAGTCGTGGGATTGGCCGGGCGGCAGCAGCTCGCGCGTCCGGCGATCGATTTCGGCTTGCGTTGCCGCCGGCGGATACTCGATTCCGAAATACAGCCGATGGACGACGCGCCGCAGGTTGGTATCGATCGGCGCGTCGTCCAAGTCGAATCCGAAGCTGCGGATCGCCGCCGCGGTATACGCACCGATGCCCGGCAACGCGCGCAGTGCGAGCGAGTCGTTGGGAATGCTTCCGCCGTGTTCGGACACGACCGAGTCGGCGACGCGTTTGAGACGCAGCGCGCGCGCGTTGTAGCCCAAGCCTCTCCACTCGCGCAGCACGTCCGCGGCGCTCGCAGCAGCCAGCGTCGAGACGCTGGGAAATCGCTCCAAGAAGGCTTCGAATCTCGGGACGACGCGATCGACTTGAGTCTGCTGCAGCATGAATTCGCTCACCAGCGTTCCGTACGGATCGCGTCTGGTGCGCCAGGGAAGATGCGAACGCCCGTGACGCCGGTACCACGCTAGGAGCGACCGGCGTGCGTGTTCCTCGTCCAACGGGCTGGAGCGTTCGCCGGTTTTTCGCAAAACACTCCACCCGCCCGCAGCGATTCCCCGAGGTCACGCGCGCAGGGCCGAGGCGGCTTCCCCGATACGCCGGATGCCCTCGGCGATCTCGTCGCGCGAAACGGCCGTCAGCGCGAGGCGAAAGTGGTGGTCGCCGCCCGAATTGGCGAAGAACGCCTCCCCGAACAGAAACGACGCGCCCAGCCGCTCCGAAGCGTCGAGCAGCGCGCGCGCGCGCAGCTCGCGCGGCAGCGTCGCCCAGACGTAGAATCCGCCACCCGAACGGCTGACTTTCAGCGAGGCCGGCCAATGCCGGAGAATTGCTTCGTCCGCAAGGGTGCGCCGCAGACGCAGCTCGGCGCGCAGCTGTTCGACGTGCGAATCGTATCCGCGCGAAAGATAATCCGTGACGGCCGCCTGCACGTAGAGGCTGGTCGCCATGTCGTACGCTTGCTTGCGTAAGAGCAGCCGCTCGAGAATGGTGCGCGGTGCGACCAGCCAACCAACGCGCAAGCTCGGCGCGATCGTCTTGGAAAAGGTCGAGAGATAGACGACGTGATCGGGCGCCAGCGCCAGCAGCGGGGGCGCGTCGCCGCGCGCCAACGGTCCGTACGGATCGTCCTCGACGATGGGAACGCCGGCCCGGCGCGCGATGGTGGCGAGCCGCTCGCGACGGTCCGCATTCATCGTCGCGCTGGTCGGATTGTGCAGCGACGGCATCGTGTAGATGAAGCGCGGACGGCGCGTCCGGAGCACGGCCTCGACGTGATCGACGCGCATTCCCTCGTCGTCGACCGGAACCGAGATCGCGCGCAGTCCGTTGATCTGAAAGACTTGCAGCGCGCCCGGGTACGACGGCGACTCGACGATGATCTCGTCCCCCGG
>DATJUC010000293.1:0-10760 GCA_035502675.1 Candidatus Acidiferrales bacterium
GGCGAGCGTCCACGCCTGGTAGACTTTGCCGCGCGGCGGCTCGGGCAGCGCGCGCATCGCGACGTAGAGCCGGCTGCCGCGGGCTACCACCTCGTCGTCGCCGGCGGCGTAGTGCTTGGCGTTGCTATCGAGCAAGTCCGAAATCGTCGCGCGCTCGTCGGCGAGGTTGCGTGCCAGCGCATTGGACCGCTCCGAGACGCGAGTCAGTTCCGTTTGAGACTGCTTGAGCTGACCGATCAGGGCGACGTTCCAAACCGACGTGATGATTGCGATCGCAAAGCACGCCGCAGCCACCAGGTAGGCGGGCCACACCGGCGCGCGAGGCCGTTCGGGCGCGCGGCCTCGGTTGGGAGCGCCGGCCGCCTGCATGACGCGCGCTTTGAGCAGCGCTCCCGGCCGCGGACTCGCGTCGGCGCCGGCCGACGAGCCGAGCGCGGCCACGACCGGTTTGAGAGCTGCATACTCGCCGGCGCATTCGCTGCAGCCGGCGATGTGACGGCGCACGCGCTCCGCATCGGCGGCCGGCAGCGCGCCGAGCGCGTAGGTCGCGACGTCGTCGAGCATCGCCTGCGTGTGATCGCGATCGCTCATACGTTCACCGCTTCGTCGAGCAAGGCACGCAGCTTGCGCAATCCGGAGCGAATCCGCGTCTTGACGGTGCCGAGCGGCGTTCCGCTGCGGCGCGCGATTTCTTCATGGGTGACGCCGCCGAAGAAGCCCAGCTCGATCGGCTCGCGCTGTTCGGGCGGCAGCGCGGCGAGCGCGCTGCGCACTCGCTCCGCGTCGATGCGTGCGAAGGCCGTATCCTCCATCGCTTCGGTTTCCGGCAGCGTTTCGGGAAGTTCGGCTTCGGGCCGCGAGGACCGGCTGCGCAAAACGTCGAGCGCGCGGTTGCGCGTCACGCAGACCAGCCACGCCGTAAAGTTTCCACCGCGAAAAAGTTCCGGAGCGTTCCATAATTTAAGAAAGACCGTCTGCGTAACGTCCTCGGCGGCCGCCGCCTGACCGAGCATGCGCAGCGCGATGCCGTACACCAGCCGATGATAATCGTCGTAGAGCGTCTCGAACGCTCGCGCGTCTTGCTCTCGCACGCGTGCCATCAGCATGCCGGCGTCTTGGGTCACCTCCATAGGCTTCGCTTCGTCGGGACGGTGCCCTGGGACGAACGAGCGGACACTCGTAAGACTCAACGCGTGCGAAGCCCCGGTGGATTTTTGGGGTGCCGAAGTCGAAGCTAACGCTCGGAATGGAACGCCTCGTCGACCGGCTGCGCAGCGCGCGCTCCGTCTTCGCACTCACCGGCTCCGGAATATCTGCCGAAAGCGCTCTTCCGACCTTCCGCGGGGTCGGCGGCCTCTGGCACACGCACCGCGTCGAGGAACTCGCGTCGCCGGCGGGTTTCGCTGCGGATCCGCAGCTGGTCTGGACCTGGTACAACGAGCGAAAGGCGGCCCACCAGCGGGCCAAACCAAATGCGGGACACTACGCGCTGGCGCGCCTCGAAGCGCTTGCGAACGACTTCACGCTCGCGACGCAGAACGTCGATTCGCTGCATCTTCGCGCCGGATCCCGTCGAGTGCTGGAACTCCACGGCGATTTGCGCGAGGCACGCTGCAGCTCGTGCGGCTTTCGGCGGCCGCTCGACGCACGCGGACTTCCGATCGAGGAGATCGAGCATGAGTGCGGAGGCCGTCTGCGTCCCAACATCGTGTGGTTCGGCGAAGCGCTCCCGCAGCGGACGTGGCGCGAGGCAGCCGAAGCCGCCGCGCGGGCCGACGTCATCCTCGTCATCGGAACCAGCGCCGTCGTCTATCCGGCGGCCGCGCTGGCCACGCACTACGGCGAAGGCGCCTTCGTCGCCGAGATCAATCCACAGGAAACGGCGATCAGCCGCGGCGTGGATTTGACGATTCGCGCGCCGGCCGCCGAAGCGCTGCCCGCGATCGTCGAAGCGTTCGGCGCGCTTCGATAGCGAAGCTTACGGCGGGAGCTGAACCGGCGGGCCTTGGTCGTCTTCGTACGTGCTCGCAGCGGCCGGCGGCTCGGGCAGCGCGGGTTCGTCGGCGTCGAAGCTCGAGAAGCGCTGTTTCGACGGTTCGATGCCTTTGAACGAATAGGACGGACGCTCGACGATCGCCGATGCCGAGGAACGTTCGTCGACCGCATTCGCGGGCGCGCGCGCGGCGTCGACGCGTGACGGCTGGGGCGGCATCGGATCGGGCACGGGCTCGGCCACGACGCGCTCCAGCGGGTCCTCGTCGTTCTCGACGACGGTGCGCGCGAAGGCGCGCTGCGAGGGAAGAGTGAGCTTACGATCCTCGGTCGCGCGTTTGGTCAGCCCGCGAATGATGTAGGCGCTGTGCAGCCGCCGCAATCCCGGCAGCGGGAGCGACGACGTCGGAACGCCGACGAAAAGTTCGCGCACGACGTCGTAGGTTTTTTCGGATGCGACGACGGTGGCGTTGAGCTCTTCGGAAGCCTGCTCGAGCCGCGCGGCGACGTCGGCCGGGTTGCCGACGATGGCAAACTCGCGCCGATGCTCGAATCCGGTATCGCCGGCGACGATCTTCCCGGAGTTCACGCCGATTCCGACCGTGAACGCGCGGCGGTTCTGCTCCGCCCATCGGCTTTCCATCGCTTTGACCATGCGCATAACGTCGAGCGAGGCGCGCAGCGCGCGTTCCTCTTGAAACGTCTCTTCCAACAGAACGCCGAAAACGGCGACGACGGTGTCGCCGCGCAGCGACTCGATCATGCCGCGGTGACGCTGCGTGGCCTTGCCGACGATCGTGTAAAACTCGTTGAGGTACTGCAGCGTTTCTTCCGGCGAAAGCGACTCCGTGAAGAGGGCGAAGTTGCGAATCCGGCAGTGCACGACGGTCGCATAGTACTCCCGAGCCGAAAAGAGCCGGGGATCGCGGCGGGCCAGCAAATCGGCCACCACCGGCGGCGGGACGTAGCGCGAGAAGAGCGCGACGACGCGCCGATGCTCCGCCCGCTCGCCGTAGTAGCGGCGGAAGAAGACCCAGGCGTACCCGGCCGCGGCGAAGGCGGCGAGGACGGCGACCAGAAGCAGCGCGCCCATGCTTTCGATACGTTCCCTACGGTCGGTCGCGACCCACGCTCGACTTTAGCCCGAGCGCGGCCGAGGCGCTCCGGCGGCCGGCGTCGTAGCTGCGAGCATGGATTCGTTGGCGGCGCTGCGCGAGAAAATCCCGTCCTTTCCGGGCTATCGGGAAGAGGGAGACCGCCGCCTCTCGGGCGAGCTGGTCCGATCCTATCTCGGGGAGGCGCTGGCCGATCTGCGCGACCGGCTCGAGCCGCTGCCGCCCGAACTGGAAACCAGCATCGACGATGCCATCGTGAACGTCGGATTCGTCAATCAGCAGACCTGGCACGTCTTCGAGGACGCGGCTCGCACCGTGACGAGTTTCGACGCGTTGGCGGCGGCCGACGAAGACGTGCTCCGCGTTGCCGGCGACGCCGCCGCCGTGGACGTCCGATCGCTGGCGGCGTATCTCGACGAAGTGGCGGCGACGCTCGATCGACGCGACGCGACGCTGCGCGGTTACGCTGCGCCGGCGTCTTCCAACTAACAGGTCGAGGCTTTCGGTGCGCTCGGCTTATGGCCGCCGAGCAGGCCGCCGAGCGCGCCGACGGCTTGACCGCCGAGGTCGCCGGCGGCATTCTGCGCTTGCGCTTGCGCGTAGTCGATGACCTCTCCCTTGGCCTGGTCCCAGCTCGTCGGAACGCCGAAGTCCGGCGAAAACTGATCGATCAGATCTTGGGTCACCTGCATGACCTCGGCGTGCACGATACCATCGGAGATTTGCGCAAACAGCGACTGGCCGGCATTCAGCGTGTAGGGCGTGCCGTCTTTGGTGGTGACGACGACCGGCGCGTCGGGATCGCAGAGCTCGTAGACGTTGACGCGTAACGCGCCGTCGGGGTCGAACGAAATGTCGCCTTGCGTCCCGCGTACGCCGACGGTGGCGGTCGGTGTAGTGAACGTATAGTTCGCCTTGGCACCGTGCGGGTGGCGCACGGCGAAGCGCACTTTGCCGCCGTAAACTACGAACTGCGCGTTTGCCGCCGACGCGACGTTGAAGAGCGCGAGCTGCACCTTGCTCTGCGAGCCCAGCAAGACTTGCGAGCTGTCCGGCAGGTTCAGCGCGGCGAGCGACTCAGCGCCGGTAATAGCGTAATCCGCGTCTGCGAGCGCGATCGTCGCGTTGACGACGATCGGAACCGCCGGGGCGTTGGGCGCCTGATAAGAAACGCTGCCTTTTACGTTCTGCAGCGACTTGTCGTCGGCAGCACAAGGTGCGGTCGATCCGAGCGCGAGGGCGGCGAAAATCGCGACGGCGCACCACCGGTGAGGCCACGTCATATGGAAGCATACGCGGTCGCGCAGGCGGCCCCTGGTTTGACGACTAACGGCCTGGCGTGGTTCCGTTGCACCTCGTCCCCGCGCCGGCGTCGGTCGTCGCCGCATCGTGCGGCGGCAGGTCGGAGGTGCCGCCGCCGACCGTCGTCACCGCGGCCTTCGATCCGGCGGCACGCGAGGAGATCGACGAGCGATGGAAAGCGTTACGGATCGGAGCCCTGCGCGCCGGCAGCGCGGGCGACGCCACGATCGCGGTCCGCCTCGACCCCGCCCTGCCGCGTCAGGCGTACCGGCTCACGGTCGGCGCGCGCGGCGTACGGATCGAAGCGGGCGACGCCGACGGAGCCTTCTACGGGGCGATGACGCTGGCGCAGCTTCCGGTTCGCGGCTCGGGCGGACGCTGGAGCGTCCCGTGCGTGCGCGTCGAGGACCGGCCGGCCTTGCGCTGGCGCGTCCTTTCCGACGACGTTTCGCGCGGACCGCTTCCGACGATGCGCTACTTCGAGGAGCGCATCCGAACGATTGCCGCGTTCAAAATGAACGGCTACGCACCGTACATGGAGCACGTGTTCGTCAGTCCGACCGACCCGCTGCCGGCCCCGCTCGACGGTATTACGCCCGCGCAGCTGCACGAGTTGGCGCGCTACGCGTCGCGCTTTCACGTGACGCTCGTTCCCGAGCAGCAGACGTTCTCGCACATGCACGGAACGCTGCGCGTCGAGCGTTACGCGAGTGCGGCGGAACTGCCGCACGGGATGCTGATTTCGCCCCAGAGCGCGATCGGCGCCGCTTACCTGCAGCGGGTGGTGAGCCAGGAGCTCGCCGCCGTCGGCAGCGTGCCGTTCTTCCACATCGGCTCCGACGAGCCGGCCACGCTCGGCTTGGGAACGACCGCCGCTTACGTCGCCGGCGCGGGCAAAGCGCGCGCGTTTGCCGATCACGTCGCGGCGATGCAGCGAATCGTCGCGCCCAGCGGCGCGCGCACCATGCTGTGGGACGACGCGGTGCAGCAGGACGCGGCGATCCTGCCGCTGCTCCCCAAAGGCGTCGTTTTTACGACCTGGCATTACGGCATCGAGCCGACGTACCGCCCGTACGTCGATCGCATTGCAGCGGCGGGCTTCCAGCAGCTCGTCGCGCCGGGCGCAAACAACTGGAACGAGCTCTTCCCCGACGTGCGAACCGCGCTGGTCAACGAAGGGCGCTTCATCGATGAAGGAAAGCAGGCCGGCGTTCTCGGCCTGTTCGAAACGGTTTGGCACGACGACGGGCAGACACTCTACGAGGCGACGTGGTATCCGGTGCTGTTCGCGGCCGCGACGGCGTGGCAGCCGGGAGCCGCCGATCCGCAACGGTTCGCCGCCGACTTTCCCGCCGCGTTCTTCGGCATCGACGACGCGCGCTACAGCGACGACGTCGCCGCGCTGGCCGACGACCTGCACGATTTTCAGGCCGTCGCCAACGCCAACACCGACGCGCTCTTTTGGAGCGATCCGTTCGCGGCCGGCACGGCCGCGCGCGTGCGCGGCGTCGATTTGGCGGCGGTTCGGCGGCGTTCGGAAACGGTCGAGGAGCATCTGTACGGTCTGCGTCCCCCGCTGCACGCCGAAGCCGCGTTCGTCATGTTTCTCGCGGCGCGGCGATACGACGCCTTGGCGCGCAACTTTCAGATCGCGACCGAGGTGCGCGCGATGTACCAGGAGGCGCGTGCCGACGAGGCGCAGAGCGACGGGCCTTCGCTGCGGGATCTCTACTGGTGCCGCTATTGGCTGTGGGAGCAGCGCGACGTCTTTGAAGACCTCGAGCCGCTCTACGAGCGCGCGTGGCGATACGAGAGCCGGGACGGCGCGTTGCCGGGAAACCTCGAGCGCTATCGGATGGCCGCCCAGCGTGCGATCGCCCGCGCCGACGCGATCTACGACGCGACGTACGACGATTACGTAGCATCGAAGTCGCTGCCGCCGTTCGATTCCGTGATCCGATGACGGGAGCCGTTCTGGTTCTCGCGGTGTTCGCAGTCTTCGCAGCGCTGATGTACCGGCGAATCGTGCCGGCGCTGGTCGCGGTACCGTGCATGGCGATCGCGATGTCGGCGGCGGCGGGCGTACCGTTCGCGCATTGGGGCGCGATCTTCACCGGGGGCGCGGTCGCGCTGGCGCCGGTGTATGCGGCGGTGATTTTCGGCGCATTGCTCGGACGCGTCACGCTCGATACCGGGATCGCGCGCGCGATCGTCAATTTGGCGGCCGAGTACGGCGGAGAGCGGCCGATGACCCTCGCGTTGGCCTTGTGCGCGATCGTCGCGGTGCTGTTCGTCTCGCTCTCCGGATTGGGCGCGATCATCATGGTCGGCTCGATCGTCCTGCCGATCATGATGACGGCGGGCGTTCCGCGCACCGTCGCGGCGACGATGTTTCTGATGGCTTTCGCGCTCGGTTTCATCTTCAACATCGCCAACTGGACGTTCTACACGAGCACGTTTGGGGTGACGCAGGCCGAGCTCGTGCGCTATGCGATCGTGCTCGCAGCGGCCGACGCGTTCGCACTGATCGTTTACGCCGCCGTTGCGTTCGCGCGCGAACGCCAGTACGCGGCCTGGGCGGTGCGTGCGCGGCCGGCGCCCGGCGAGGAAGCGTCGCGCGTGCCGGCGATCGCACTGATCGTTCCGCTGCTGCCGCTGCTGTTGTACTTCGCGCCGGGCTTGCACGTGCAGGCGGTCCCGGCGTTTGCGATCGCGGCGGTGGCGGGCGCGTTGCTCACGCGGCCCCGCGACGCGGTCCAAACGCTGGTCGCGGCGGCGATCCGCGGCGTCGAAGACGTCGCGCCGGCGATTCTGCTGTTCGTCGGCATCGGCATGCTGGTGACGGCGGTCGCCGAGCCGCAGTTCCGCACGGCGCTGGCGCCGCTGGTCGGCGGCGGCTGGGCCGGCAATCCGATCGCGTACGTGCTCGTCTTCGGCCTGGCGAGCCCACTGGCGCTCTATCGCGGACCGCTCAATCCGTTCGGCGTCGGAATTGCTATCTTTCTGGTGCTGCTCTCGTCCCACGCCCTGCCGGCGGTCGTACTGGTCGCGGCGATCATGGCGGTCGTGCAGGTGCAGAACGTCTGCGATCCCACCAACACGGCCAACGTTTGGGTCGCGAACTTCACCGGCGTGCCGATCGCGACGATCACGCGGCGAACGCTGCCGTTTCAGGTAGCGGTGGCGACGCTGGGAACCGTCGCGGTCGCGATCGCCTCGCCGGCGCTGTTCGGCCTGCGTCCGTTCGCCGCGTTCGTGCCTCCGGCGTATGCCGGCGCGATCGGAGCGCGCGGATTCTACGCGCGGGCTTCGGCCTCGGATCGCATCGGCGTCGCGAACGACGGCACGCCGCTGGGAGGCGCCGCCGCCGGTGCGGTCGTCGACGCGCTTTCGTCTGCCGGCTTGAAGGCCTTTGGGGTAGCACCGGTTCAACCCGACGCGACCGATTGCAGCGACAAACCGTACGCCGCATTCGTGCAAGTGACGACCTCGCGGTTCGCGCTGATCGAAGGCGTCGACTTCGACGTCGGATTGCGTTTGGAAGATTGCGGCGGATGGATCGTCGACGAGTGGCACGACCACCGCGTCTACCCCAGCGGTCCGCAAGCCGCCGACGCGCGCCGCTTGGGGCGCGAGGGCGCAGCGCGGCTGCAAGACTGGGCGAGCGGCGATCCGGTTCGCAGCGCCGAGCTGTTCGCCGACGGCGTCGCCGCGGCCGCCGGCGACCCGCCGACGTATTTCTACGCCTTTTTCAAAACCGTCGACGGAAACATGCGCGTGTACGTACGGGGCGGAGGACCGGCGTATGCGGCCGGACTGCGCTCGGGCGACGTCGTGGAGAAGCTCGACGGGAAGCCGTGGTGGGAGTACGGGACGTATCAGACCGAGATGCGCGCGTACGACGGGCGCCCGCACGCCATCGAAATCGAGCGCGAAGGCAGGACCATCGACGTAACGCTAGGAGAACCGTTTCATGCCTAAGATCGATCCGGCGCTAGTGCGCTACTGCGACGAGCGCAACGGCGAACATCTCGAAGAGCTCCGCCGCTGGGTTGCGATTCCGTCGATTTCGGCCGATCCCGAACGCGTTGCCGACGTCCGGCGCTGCTGCGAGCGGCTGGTCGATCGCATGCGCGAGATCGGACTCGAATCCGAAGTACTGGAGACCGGCGGCAATCCGCTGGCGTACGGGCAGTGGCTCGGAGCGCCGGGCAAGCCGACGATCCTCATCTACGGGCACTATGACGTCCAGCCGGTCGACCCGGTCGAGCTGTGGAAGAGTCCGCCGTTCGAAGCGGCCGTGCGCGACGGGAATCTTTACGGCCGCGGCGCGGTCGACGACAAAGGCCAAGTCCTCATGCACTTGTCGGCGATCGACGCTCACCTGCGCACGCGCGGCCGCTTACCGGTCAACCTCAAGATCGTGGTCGAAGGTGAAGAAGAGATCGGCTCGCCGAATTTCGACGCCGCCGTCGAGCGCTACCGCGATCGCTTCCAGGCCGACGTCGCGGTCATCTCCGACACGGCGGTGTACGCCGAAAACGTGCCGTCGCTGACGACGTCGCTGCGCGGACTGGTGCATTGGGAAATCGCCGTGCACGGACCCAGCGAAGATCTGCACTCCGGCTACTTCGGCGGCGTAGTTCGCAATCCGATCGAAGCGCTGGCGGTTGTGATCGCCGCACTCAAGGATGCCGGCGGACGCGTAGCGGTACCGGGCTTCTACGACGGAGTCCCGGACCTCGACGAAGCGGCCGTCGCCGAGTTACGGTCGCTGCCGTACGACGAGGCCGGCGAAGCCGAAGCGCTCGGCGTTCCCGCGCTGTACGGCGAACGCGGACGTCTCGTGCTGGAACGCATGTGGTTTCGCCCGACCCTGGAGTGCAACGGTATTTGGGGAGGCTACAGCGGGCCGGGCAGCAAGACGATCGTGCCGAGCTACGCCAAAGCCAAGATCTCCGCCCGCTTGGTCGGCGACCAAGATCCGCTGCGCGTTCGCACGATCGTTGGCGATTACATTCGCTCGATCGCGCCGGAAGGCGTGCGCGTCGAAGTCGTCGACGGCGGCGCGGTGCGTCCGATCGTCGTCTCGCGCGACCACCCGGCCGTCGCCGCCGCCGCGCGCGCGATGGAAGCCGGCTTCGGCAAGCCGCCGGTGTTCATCGGGACGGGCGGCTCGATCGGGCCGGTCGCGACCTTCGACCGGGTCTTGCGCTTGCCTCAAGTGCTGATCGGCGTGGGACTTCCCGACGACCGCATTCACGCGCCCAACGAAAAGTTCTCGCTCGCACAGTTCTTCGGCGGAATCAAGACGATCGCGGCGTTCTACGACGAGCTCGCCGAATCGGCGTGAGCGAGCGCGCCGATTCCACGAAGCGTTTCGGCGACCGCGCGACGGCGTACGCCGCGTTTCGCCCGTCCTATCCGGACGAGGCCGTCGACGCGGCGCTGGCCGGGCTGGGCGATCCTTCCGAGCTGGTCGTGGCGGACGTCGGCGCCGGGACGGGCATTTCGGCACGCCTGTTCGCCGCACGCGTCGCGCACGTCGTGGCCATCGAACCCAACGCCGGGATGCGCCAGGCGGCGGCCGATCATCCGCGCGTCGAATGGGTGGAAGGCACGGCCGACGATACCGGACTGCCGGATCAAAGCGTCGACGTCGTCGTCGCGTGTCAAGCATTTCACTGGTTTGCCAGCCCGTTTGCGATGGCCGAGTTTCGCCGGATCGCGCGCCGGCGGGCCGCGATGCTGCAATACGAGCGCGACGAGCGCAACGAGTTCACCAAGGCGTACGGCGACGTCGTTCGAGCCTACGCCCGCGACGGCACCGAAGGTATGCGGATGCAGGCGATTGCGACCTTTGCGAGCTTTCCGCGCGCGGTCGTCACGCGCTCGGCATTCACCTCGTCGCAGGAACTCGATCTCGACGGGATAGTGGGCCGCGCGTCGTCGTCGTCGTACCTGCCGAATGCGGGGCCGGAGGCGGAATCGCTGGAACGGGAGCTACGCGAGGTCTTCGAGCGCTTCGAACGCGTCGAACGTTCGGGAAAGGTCGAGCTCGCAATGGTGACGTTCGTGCTCGTCGCCGACTTTCTCTGAACCAACGCAGACTACGCGTCGGCATCGACGTCGGCGGCACGTTCACCGACGTCGTTGCGGTCGACGCCGCCACGCGCGAGCTCGTCGCACGCGCGAAGGTCCCGACGACCCACGACGCGCCGGAAGGCGTCGCAGCCGGAATCGTCGCCGCCATCGAGCGGCTGCTCCGCGAGTCGAACGTCTCGCCGGCCGGCGTCGGATTCATCGCGCATTCCACGACCCAGGCGACCAACGCATTGCTCGAGGGCGACG
>DATJUC010000294.1:0-7991 GCA_035502675.1 Candidatus Acidiferrales bacterium
GGCTTCATGGTCTGGGCGCACCACATGTTCACGTCGGGCCTGGCCCCATATCTGCAGCTTCCGTTCATGATCCTGACCTTCACGATCGCGATTCCGACCGGCGTGAAGATTTTCTCGTGGGTGGCCACGCTGTGGGGCGGCAAGATCCACTTCACGACCGCCATGCTCTTCGCCGTTGGATTCGTCGCGCTGTTCACGCTCGGCGGCATCACCGGCATCTTCTTAGCCGCGGTCCCCTACGATCTGCATCTGCACGGCACGTATTTCGTGGTCGCGCACTTCCACTACGTGCTGGTCGGCGGAAGCCTGATGGGGATCTTCGCGGGCATGTACTACTGGTTCCCGAAGATGTCCGGCCGGCTGCTCGACGAGCGGCTCGGCAAGTGGCACTTCTGGCTGTTCTTCATCGGCTTCAACGGCACGTTCTTGCCGCAGCACTGGCTGGGAATCATGGGCATGCCGCGCTGGGTGGCGACCTACGACCCGCAGTTCCAAACCTGGAACCGCGTCTCGTCGATCTCGTCCTACGTGATGACGCTCGCGATTCTGATCTTCTTCGTGAACGTGATCTGGAGCATCCGCAACGGCAAGAAATCCGGTCCGAACCCGTGGGGCGCGCGCACGCTGGAGTGGCAGATCCCGTCGCCGCCGCATTACTACAACTTCAAGCGGATTCCGACGGTCTACGGCCTGCCGTACGACTTCTCGCAGCCGCTGCCGTATAAGGGCCTCGAAGACGAACTCACCGACGCTCCGCCGGTAACGGCGGGTGCGCACTAAGGGGGCCGGCGCGTGGCCGTAGCAGCGCTTCCGCACGACGTTCACGGCGAGGTCGACCAGCTCTACGTCGAAACGCGCGAGCTGCGACTGCAAGGCTTTCTGCTCTTTCTGGTCAGCGACTGCGTGCTGTTCTCGTCGTTCATCTTCGCCTATCTGTACCTGCGCAACAGCGGCCAGGGATGGCCGCCGGCCGGCGTGCCCCGCCTCGACGTCGCGTTTGCGGCGTGGAACTCGGTCGTGCTCTTCGGGTCCGGCGCGACGATGCACTACGCGCTCGAGAACTGGAAGCACGGCAAATTCATGAACTACATGTGGTGCCTGATCGCCACCATCGTGCTCGGTGCGATGTTCCTCGGCGGCCAGGGCTACGAGTACAGCCTGCTGATTTTCCGCGACCATCTGTCGTGGTGGGGCAGCGGCATCTTCGGCGCGTCGTTCTTCACGCTGACCGGGATGCACGGCTTCCACGTGTTCGTCGGCGTCTGCTACCTGACGGTGCTGCTGCTGCAGTCGGCCGCCGGCGTCTACACGCGATCCAAGCACTTCGGCATCACCGCCGGCACGCTCTACTGGCACTTCGTCGACGTCATCTGGGTCGTGCTCTTCTCGATCTTCTACTTGATATAGGGTATTAACGATGCATATCGATCCTGCAGTTATCGAACGGATCGGCGCGATTGCCGGCGGCATCGTCGTCGGGTTCGTCGCGATCTACGCCCTGGTTCAAGACTGGAAGACGCCGGGCGTCGAGAACAACGTCTTCAAGCTGATGCTGCTGCTGCTCGGCGTCGGCGCGATCGTCGCGCTGCTCGCCGGCGTCGGCGTGCTGGGAACCTTCCACGGCGGAGCGTACTCGTCATGATCGTACGCGACGACGAATACCTCGATTTCAGCAAGGTCCCCGAGAGCCGCGGCGTTCCCACATTCCTCTACCGGGTGGTGGCGGTCGGCATTCTCGCCATTTTCGCAATCGGAGGCGCCTGCGTGCTCACGTCCGGGTACGGGCACCGATGGCCGGCGGAGACGACGCAGCGCGCCGATCTCGGCCGGCTCCACGTTCCCTAGAGCGAGGCGCTAAAGGTCTTCCCGCAGTCCGCGGCGCGCGGCGATGCCGATCGCCAGCAATGGAAGATCTTCGTCCGGCAGCAGCCCGGTCGAGCGTCCGTCGATGCGATGGATTCCGGCGAACGTCGAAAACTCGATCAGTGCCGGAATCGTGACGTTCGGCAGGCGCGGCGTTCCCAGCCACTCCCATTCGCAGGCGACGGAACGGTCTGCAAACAGCGCCGCCACGTAACCGCGCGCGTCGTCTTCGGAGCGTTCGTCGGGCTCGCGATAGCGGACGTAGCCGTCGAGAACGTAAATCGGGCCGTAGGTCTGAAGGTACGCGCGAAACGGCGCGACCAGCAGCGCAACGAACCAGGCGAAGAACGCCAGCGCGGTCACTCCGAAAAACGGCGAGATTTTGATCAGCGTCGCGTCCTCGGGGACGTGCTGCGCACGCCACACGATGCCGAACGCGAGCGCCGTCATCACGATCACGCCGAGCAGCGGCTCGATGGCGAGCGCAAAACGGCCGGTCAGGCCGCGCCATACGACGCGGCGCTCGCGGTCGGTCCACCTTCGGCGCGCCAGCAGGCGCGCGCGGCGGTCGAACTCGCGGTACTTCACGAGGACGCCGCACGTTCGAGGATGGCGCCGAAATCGGTGCCTGCCGGCAGCGTTCCGAGCGTGCGCCCCGACTGCGTCCCCAGCCGCGACGCGACGAACGCCTCGGCGATGTCCGCCGGCGCGTAACGCACCAGCAACGCGGCTTGCCACAGCAGCGCCAGCCGCTCGGCGATCGAGCGCGCCCGCGGCTCCAGCGCGTCCGGCGACCCCGTCAGCTCGCGTTCGAGCAGCGCGGCCTGCTCGCGGATGCGGCGATCGCCGTCGCCCAAAGCGAACTCGCGCTGCATCGCTTCCAGTGCCTCGGGCTGCTTGGCGGCAACGCGCAAGACGTCGAGAGCGTTGATGTTGCCGGAACCTTCCCAGATCGAGTTGAGCGGCGCTTCGCGGTAAAGGCGCGGCAGGATCGACTCCTCAACGTAGCCGTTGCCGCCCAGGCACTCGAGGGCTTCGCCGACGACTGCCGGAGCGCGTTTGCACACGTAGTACTTACCCACCGCGGTGCCGATTCGCCGCAGCGCGGCGTCGCCGTCGTCGATCGCGCGCGCGACGCGCATAAAGAGCGCGGTCGCCGCCTCGCTCTCCAATGCCAAGTCCGCCAGCACGTTGCGCATGAGCGGGTGTTCGAGCAGCGTCGCGCCGAACGTTCGGCGGTAGCGCGCGTGGTGGATTGCCTGCGAAAGCGCTTGGCGCAACAGCCCGGCCGAGCCGATGATGCAGTCCAGCCGCGTGTGATTGACCATCTCGACGATCGTTTGAACGCCGCGTCCTTCTTCGCCGATCAGCCATGCGTGACTGCCGTCGAGCTCGATCTCGCCGGAAGCGTTGCTTCGGTTGCCGAGCTTGTCTTTGAGCCGCACGATCGCAAACGGATTGCGGGTTCCGTCGGCCAGCACCCGCGGCAGCAAGAAGCAGCCGAGGCCGGCGCCGGTCTGTGCCAGGACCAAGAACGCGTCGCTCATCGGCGCGGAACAAAACCACTTGTGACCGGTCAGCAGATACTCGCAGCCCGGTCCGCGCGACGAGCCGGCGGGCACGGCCCGCGTCGTGTTGGCGCGCACGTCGGAGCCGCCTTGCTTTTCGGTCATGCCCATGCCGCAGAGCGCCGCGCGTTTCTCGGCGATCGGCACCAGCCGCGGATCGTACTCCGTCCTCGCGAGCGCCGGCTCCCAGATCGCCGCCAGTCCCGGCTGCACCCGCAAAGCGGGGATTGCGGCGTACGTCATCGAGATCGGGCAGCCGTGCCCCGATTCGACCTGCGACCATACGAAGAATTTTGCGGCGCGGCGCACGTGCGGATGCGGCCGGGCGTCCTGCCACGGCGTCGCGTGCAGTCCGTAGCTGGTGGCGTAACGCATCAACGCGTGCCAAGCCGGGTGGAAGCGAACCTCGTCGATGCGATGACCGTAGCGGTCGTGCGTGCGCAGTTGCGGCGGATGCTCGTTCGCATCGAAACCCAGCTCGATCGTCTCCGGCCGGCCCGCCAGTTCGCCCAGCTCGACCAGCTCGGCATCGCCGGCGTTTCCGCCGCACCGCTCGAACGCTTCGACGAGCGCGCGATCCGAGAGGAAGACGTTGTAGTCCTGTAACGGAGGGGGCTGGTTTTCGACCGCGTGCGTCGCCACTCGCCCGGTGTTCGCTCCCCGCGCGGTCCGCCCCACCTCGGCAGGCGGTTCTACGTCTAAGCCTGCGTAGAAACGGCGAGCGGCGCGGAGCGTTCGCGCCGGCGCGGCTGCAGGGTGGCGGTGAGGACGATCGCCGCGAAAGCGACGGCGCAAAAGCCGAGGTAGGCGTGCCGGTAACCCGCCAGTTCGCTTGGCGCGAGCGCGATCAGGGCGCCGGCCAGGGAGCTGCCGAGAATCTGGCCGACGATCAAGCACTGGCTCAACAGCCCGATCGCGGTCGCGCGCGTCGTTTCACCGGTTTCGTTGGTCACGATGTAACGCGTCGGCGCTCCCAGGAGCGCGCCGAAACCGGCGCCGGCGACGACCATCGACAGCAGGGCCAGCCACATCGACTCGAATCCGAGCGCGAAGATCGCTAAGCCGATCTCGGTGCAGACGGTGCCGACCAGCAGAACGTCGCGGCTTCCTACGCGATCGAGCGCGCGTCCGGTTACCGGTATGACGGCGACGAACACGAACGCGCCGAGGGCCGCCACCAGCCCCGCGCTGGCCGCCGACAGACCTTGCGCGCCGATCAGCACGGTCGGGATGAAGAACAGCGAACCCTCGAGCACGCCGATCAACACCTCCAGCGCGTACGTCTTCGCGAGCTGCGGGGCTCGCAGCAGCGCCGGCGGGATGATGGGATGCGGCTCTCGGCGCTCCCACAGCACGAACCCGCCGAGCAGGCCGGCGCCGATGACGGCCATGACGGGCCGCGTCGAAATCAAGCCGTCCATGACGCCGAGCAACCCGAGGCACAGCAGCAACAGGCCGATTCCGTCGAGCGGCTCGCGGCGTCGCGGCGCGTCGGTCGGAACGTACCGCTGCGCGAGCGCGGCGACGACCACGGCGAGCGGAACGTTGGCCGCAAAGATCCAGCGCCAGTTCAAATAGTGCGTCACCACTCCGCCGACCGTCGGACCGATCACGGCTGCAAGCCCCCACGTCGCCGCTACCATGCCGAGGGCCGCGCCGCGGCGTTCGGCCGGAATCACGTCGCCGATCGCCGCCGTTGCTACCGGGAAGATGCCGCCCGCGCCCAACGCTTGCAGGGCTCGCGCCAGCAAGAACACGGAGTAATCGGGCGACAGGATCGCGAGCACGCTGCCGGCCGCAAAAAGCCCGATGCACGCGAGATACACGGGCCGCCGCCCGTAACGATCGGCCGCCGTGCTCGAAAGCGCGATCGAGACGACCGTCACGAGCAGATAGAGCGTAAAGATCCACGCGAGGTCGCTGGTCGCGACGCCGAAGTCGCGGCCGAGCGCCGGCAGCGCCGGCGACAGCACGCTCAGATCGAGCGCACCGGCGAAGACGCCCAGCGCGAGCGTCCAAAGCAGCGGATTCACGCGAACAGAATGCGGTCGAGCACCATTACCGCGCACATCAGCGCGAGGTAAACCAGCGAGAAACGGAACAGCTTGCGCGGGTAGAGCTTGCTTCCGTTCCGGTCGCGCAGCGTACGAAACGCCTCCAGCAGAAAGATGCCGCCGAGAACGGCCGCGGCGCCGAAATAGAGCGCGCCCATCACGTGCAGCGGGTACAGCGCCAGCGACGCGGCGACGAGGATGATGCTGTAGTAGAGAATTTCGCGCTTCGTGCGCCGATCGCCGTAGACGTTCGGAAACATCGGAACCTTGGCTTTGGCGTAGTCGGTTTCGGTCATGAGCGAGAGCGCCCAGAAGTGCGGCGGCGTCCATAGGAAGATCAGCGCGAAGAGCCCGAGTGCCGGTCCGCCGACGGCGTGCGTCACGGCGGCCCAGCCCACCAGCGGTGGAACCGCTCCCGCAGCTCCGCCGATAACGATGTTGAGCGGGGTCACGCGTTTGAGCCACATCGTGTACACGCCGACGTAGTAGACGTTGCCGGCGAGCGATAGCCAGGCGGCCAGCGGGTTCACCAGCCCGTACAAGATCGCAAACGACGCGACCCCGAGCGTCACCGCAAAGGCCGTGGCGGCACGCTTCGAAATGCGGCCGCGCGGAATCGGGCGCATGCTCGTGCGCGTCATCACGGCGTCGATGTCGGCGTCCCAGACGCAGTTGAAGGCACCCGCCGAGGCGGCCGCGAGGGCGCCGCCCAGCAGCGTCCAGAAAACCAGCGCCGCCGGCGGAATGCCGCGAGCAGCCATCACCATCGCCGCGACGGTGGTGATGAGGAGCAGATAGATGATGCGCGGCTTGCAGAGCTCGAAATAGTCGCTCGCGCGAGCCAACGCAGCGCTCACGACGCGCGCACTGCCGAAGCTGAGGGCACGCCGTCGACGACCGCGAAGACGGTCGCGATCACGAACGCCAGAAAGACCAGCGCCGCGTTGATCGCGTGCGCTTCTCGCAGATCGGTCGGCAACCGCAGCGCGACGTTGAGCAATCCCAAAAGCACCTGCACGCAAACCAGCGCGCCGCCCGTCGCGACCGCGAGCCGAACGCGTTGCGAAACGGGACGTACCCACGCGAGTGCCAGCGATCCGGCCGCGCAGAGCAGCGTTCCGCCCGCTAAGAAACGATGCAGCATTTGGACGTACTGACCTTGGGTAACGACGACCACGTTTCCCGCACATCCGGGAATCGAAAGACACGCGAGGCCGGCGCCGCTCGAACTGACGTACGCGCCGACGCACATGGTCACGAACGCGAGCGCCGCGGTCCCGAACAAGATCCCCCCGAGTGCGGGCACGCTCGCAGCGGGCGACGGCATGGCCGCCGCAAAAATCGCCAACGCCGAAATCGCCGCGATGAAAGCCATCGCCGTGCCCCAATGGACGACCACCGAGACCGGCGTGTTGTCGAGGTGCACGGTTGCGGCTCCGAAGGCGACTTGTGCCACGAAAAGGGCGACGATGACCGCGACGGTCGGCGCCAGGAACGGCGACTCCCGCCGGTGGCGCCAAGCGACCGCCACCACCGCGATCACCAGCGGCGCGACGCAGAAAGCCAGCAGGCGATGGAGCCACTCCCAGAGCGTTCCGTTGGCCAGCGACGGAATCACCCGGCCGTGGCAGAGCGGCCAGTCGGGGCACGTCATTCCGGCTCCGTTGATCCGCGTCCAGCTTCCGAGCATGACCGTCGCCAGCGCGGCGAAATCGGTCGCGAGAGCCAGCCGTCGCAGCGTCTTCATGAACGGTTTTTAGGGTATCTCGCTGCGACGATGCGGCACAATGACATTAGAGGCCTCATTACAGGGCCGTGAAATCGGCGCCTGCGGGGGAGGCCGCCGGAGCGTGCGAGCGAAGCGGAGGGCCGTGACTCTGCCTCCCGGCCCCCGCACCTGGCTTCGGATTGCTGCGACCTTGCTAGCCGCCTTCCTCGTGGTCGGCTGCAGGGAAGTCCGGGTAAAGACCTTTGCTGCGGGGACGACGACGGCACCGGGGGGGAACCAGATCTTGATCGTGCGCAACCCGAACGAACTCACCAAGCTCGGCATTCACGCACCCGTCCACTTTCGCGGGGAGTTCGGCGTCATTTTGCTCATGGGGCCGCACGACCGGACCGGCTATCGCCAGATCGTAGAATCGATTCGGGCCAACGACGAGCGGGTGAGGATCGTTGCGTTCGAACAGGAGCCGGCGGACGGGGGCGAGCCCGCCGGCCAAAGCTACCGGACCTATACCCTGTGGATCGTTCCCAACTCCGTCTACCGCCGCGGCGTACGCGTCGACGTCGACACCCCCAGCGACGAGCCGATCGCCACGACCTTCCTGCCCTAAGCTCTCACTCTCATCGGACGATACATCACACAGTGCTTGCACCGAAGCCCGGATTCCAACTCGACGTTCGCGTCGAACGGCTGGGACTGGTACTCGAACCGGACGGTTCCGCCGCCGAAGCCGGCGGCATTCTGAACCCGGCCGGCGCGCGCGCGCCCGGCGGCGAGCTG
>DATJUC010000295.1:0-5139 GCA_035502675.1 Candidatus Acidiferrales bacterium
GATCACCGGGACGTAGTACGGCGCGGCGAAATACCCGATCGCGGCGAGCACGGTGAGCGTGATGGCCAGCAGGTTGAGCGCCGTGCTTCCCAGCCGCCAGGCCTCGTCTTCGCGGCCGTGCGTCACGTATTCCGAAAACACCGGCACCAGCGCGCTCACCAGCGCGCCGTTGAAGACGCCGAACAGGATCGTCGGAATGGTCGCGGCCGCCAGGAACGTGTCCATCTCCCAGCGTGTGCCGTAATACTTGGCGCTCACGATCTCGCGCGCGAAACCGGCCAGCGTCGACGCGAACGTCGCCGCCATCAAAAAGATCGTCGAACCGGCAATCGAGAAACGGTGCGGCCGGCGCGCCGGTTTCCCGACCACCCGCAGGTGGTGTTTAATGAGCGCCGTTCCTCCGCAGGACGGCGGGAATGGTTTTGATGATGATCGTCAGATCGCTGACCGGCGTCCAGCTGTCGACGTACCGGTTATCGAGTTCCATCCACTCGTCGAACGAGACCTGGCTGCGGCCGTTGATCTGCCAATAGCACGTCAAGCCCTGCGGTACGCTCAGCCGGCGCATCGCGAACGCGTCGTAGTGCTCGACCTCGCAGGGCAGCGCGGGACGCGGCCCGACCAGCGACATGTCGCCCGCCAGAACGTTGAGCAGATTGGGAAGCTCGTCGATGCTGGTCTGACGCAAAAAGCTTCCGAGCGGGTGCAGCCGCGGATCGCGCCGGATCTTGAAAACCGGTCCGTTGCACTCGTTGAGATGCATGACGTCCTCACGCATCGCGTGCGCGCCGTTGACCATCGTGCGCAGCTTGTACATCTTGAACCGCCGGCCGCGGTAGCCGACGCGCTCTTGCGCGTAAAACGGCGTGCCGCCGGTCACGCCGACGATGCCGAGCGCGGCGATCGCGATCACCGGCAACGCCAACAAGAACAGGAACGATCCGAGAACGAGGTCGACCAGGCGCTTGACCGCGTACCACGATTCGGGGACCTCGCGTTGAGCGGCAACGGCCGCCGGACGAATTGCGACTTGCACTACGCGGCGAACGCCTCCGAAAACGCGCGCTTGACGCTGCGGCCGACGAGGTCGAGACCTTCGTCGGCGCCGGGCGCGGCGCCCGGCGGGGCTTGGAGATGCACGAACGGGACGAACTCGCGGGTGTGGTCGGTGCCGGGTGCGGTCGGATCGCAGCCGTGATCGGCCGTCAGAATCACCTCGTCGTCGGGACGCAGCAACGACTCGAGACGCGGAATCATCGCGTCGAACTCCTCGAGAGCGCGCGCGTATCCGCGGGCGTCGCGGCGATGCCCGTATTTCGAGTCGAAATCTTTGAGATTCGTGAAGATGAAACCGTGGTCGACACGCTCCAACAGGCCGAACGTCTTTTCCATTGCATCGCGATTGTCCGAAACCCGAACCGACGAACCGATTCCGCGTCCACAGAATACGTCGCAAATCTTTCCGACGGCGTGCACCACAACACCCCTCTCCGCAATTTCGTCGATCACGCTCGGAGGGGGCGCCACCGCATAGTCACGCCGATTCGGCGTCCGGTAGAACTCCCCCGGCTTGCCGCAAAAAGGCCGCGCGATCACGCGGTTGACCTCGTGCGGCGAAACCAGCATCGCGCGTGCCCGTTCGCACCACTCGTACAAGGTTGCCAAAGGGACTACCTCTTCGTGGGCGGCGACTTGAAAGACGGAATCTGCCGACGTATAGAGTATCGGCCGCCCGGTCGCCACGTGCAACGGCCCCAAACGCTCGACGATCTCCGTGCCGGATGCGGCGACGTTTCCGAGCGGCTCGCGCCCCGCGATGGCCGCAAATGCCGCGACGACGTCGCCTGGGAAGCCGTTCGGATACGTGGGGAATGGCTTTGAAATAATAACTCCGGTCATTTCCCAGTGTCCCGTGACGGTGTCTTTTCCGGGGCTTCGCTCGCGAAGGCGCGCCAACCGAGCTTCCGGACGGCGTTCCGCGGGGACCCCGGCGATGGGCGTCAGGTTCCCGAGACCGAGCCGCGCCAGATTCGGCAGGCGAAGGCCGCCGACCGAACGTGCGACGTTGCCGATGGTATTTGCGCCCGCGGCATCGCCGAAGGCCGCATAATCGGGCAGCGCTCCGATTCCGCCAGAATCCAGCACGATCGCAACGATTCGCTTCATACCGGCGGGAAGAGCAATTCGGCTTGGCGCAGGAACGCGCCTTGTTGCGGGCGCTACTTTTAACCGTTCATGCATTATCGCGCCGTCGTCGATCAGTTCGGACAGCCGCCGGTTCTCGATCCGCTCGCTTCCGCATGTTTCGTAGCCGCGTTCGTCGCGAGCGTCCTGCTCGCGTCGCGACGGCCCGCCTACGCGCTTTGCGCGCTGTGGATTTCGGCGCCGCTCGCGTTCGAGCACGTGGTCGGTCCGACGACGGTCACGCTCGAGAAAGTCGTGCTCCTGGGAACGATCGCCGGTTTGACGGCTTACCCAGGGTGCCTCGCGCGACTGCGCGAGCGCCCGATCGCGCCGCTGCTGATTGCACTGGCGTGCTACGCCGCCGCAATGGCAGTGTCGATCGGCGCGGCCGCGTACGCCGCCCCGGCCGTGCGCGAAACGATGAAGGCGATCGAGTATCTCGCGCTTTGCGCCACGGCCTGTCTGTGCTACCGCCTGGACCCCGACGACGGTCCGATCGTCGTAACGGTGGCGGTCACCGCGGGCATCGTTTGCGCGAGCGCGCTCGTGCAAGAGATCGCCGGCGCGCCGTCGGGTCTGTGCGTGGGCGACGTCGTAACGCCCCGCATCGCGGGATTGCTCGAGGGACCCAATCAGCTCGCGGGATTTCTCGAGTCCTCGGTGGCCGTGCTGGCGGCGTGGAACGTCGTTCGTCCGTCACGGTGGGGCGTCGCAATGCTGGCGATTGCAGCGCTGACCGACGTGCTGACGTTCTCGCGCGCGGGCCTGGTCGCGCTGGCCATCGTGGCGGCGACGGTCGCGCTGGTGCACCGCGCCCGGGCGGTCGATTCGCTGAAGTGGATCGGCGGAGGCGCGCTCGCCGGCGCCGCGGTCGCCGCCGGCTGGGCCGCATCGCTGCACGAGGCCGGAATCTTCCGGTTGACGATGCTGCAGAGCGAGTGCGCCGGCGGCGTCGGCAGCCGCACCCAGCTCTACGGCGCGGCGGTCCGGCTGTGGCTGCAGCACCCGTGGTTCGGCGTCGGCGCCGGCAACTTCGAGCTGGAGCTTCCCGAAGCGGGCGTTGCGGGCGTGCGCACGCACGCCAACAGCTGGTATCTGCAGTCGCTGGTCGAGGGCGGGATTCCGCTGGCGGCGGCGACGCTGGCGGTCGCCGGCGTGTCGCTGGCTTCGTTCGCGCGGCGGCTGCGGGCCGGATCGCCGTGGGTGTTGGCAGCGTTCGCGGCTACGCTGGCGCTGGCGCTGCATCAAGTCGTCGACTACCTCTTCTTTTATCCCAAGGTCGCGGAGCCGTGGCTGCTGTCGCTCGGCATCGGGGCCGCGGCCGCCGCAGCGCGCCGCACGGATTGAACGCCGCCGCGCGCAGCGCGTGGGTAATTGCCGCCGCGCTGCTGGCTGCGGCGCTGGCGTCGCACGCGCTGATCGCGGCCGCGCCGGCGCGGATCGCGCCCGACCTCGCTCAGCCGCTGGCGATCGTGACGGACTGGGGCGCCTTCGGAGCGCTGCTGCTCGCGATTTTGTGCGCGGCGCTGGTCGCGGGAACGCCGGCTTACTTCACGGCGTTGCGAAGCGGCGGACGCGGCGTACTGGTGCCGTGCGCGGCCGCCCTGGGGGCGGCGTGGCTGATGCCGGTCACATTCTCGAGCGACGTCTACGCGTATGCGGCGTACGGCGAGATGATGCGGCTCGGCATGAATCCCTACGGACACTCGCTGCTTCCGCACGCGAATGCCGTCTTTGAGGCGGCCATCTGGCAATGGGGAAACCCGCCCCCGGCGTGCGTGTACGGCCCGTCGTTCGTCGCGCTGGCAGCGGCGTTGACGTGGGCGCTGCACGCGGCCGGTACGCTCGCGATCCTCGACGGCTTTCGACTGATCGCGTGCGCATCGCTGCTGGGCTGCGCCGCGCTGGCGGCAAGGGCGTATCCCGGGTCGGCGCGGGAGCGCGCCGCCGCCGCCGCGGCAATCGGCCTGAACCCGGTCGCGATTTGGTGCGCGGCCGAAGGGCATAACGACGCCGTTGCGCTGCTGGTCGTGCTGGCGGGCTTCACGCTGCTGCGGTACGGCGCACCCGTGGCCGGCGCGGCCGTCGCTGCGCTGGCCGGCACCGTGAAGCTTCCCGGCGCGCTGGCGGCGCTGCCGTTGTTGCGCGCACCGCAAACCCGCTGGGGCGCCGTTGCGGGCCTGCTGGCGGCAACGCTGCTTTCGGTTCCGTTTGCGGTCGGCGTGGCAACGCACGTCGCGCCGCAAGGCCGCTTTGCGCCCGAGGCTTCCTTGCAAGCGTTCGTCAAGCCGCTGCTCGAGATCGGCCTTCGCAGCGACGGATTGGCGTCCGGGCTGACGCTGACGATCGCCGCCGCCGTCGCCGCATCGCTGGCCGCCGGCGGCATCCGCCTGCTGCGTGACGGGCGCCGCGAAGGATGGCTGCACGTGGCGCTCGGCGCATGGGTACTCGTTCCCAACCCCTATCCGTGGTACGGCCTGTGGTTCGCTGCGGTTGCGGCGCTGGCGCCGGCGACGCGCGCCGGCAAAACGCTGCTCGCGCTGGTCCTCTTTTCGCTGCTGCGCTACGCTCCCGACGCCGTCGCCGCGCCCGCGGCGGTGCAAGCGGCGGCACTGGGCGCGTTCGCATCGCTGCCGCTCCTTGCCATGATTCGATTGCGCGTGCGACGAATCGGCGCCCGATGATTTACGATCGCAAATTCTACGAGGGCCAATCGCAGACGTCGCTGCAATCGGCCCGGGCGATCGTTCCCGTCGTGGCCGATTGGCTGGACGTTCGCTCGGTCTGCGACGTCGGATGCGGGATCGGAACCTGGCTGCACGCCTTCGAGGAGTGCGGCGTCGCCGACGTCGTCGGCGTCGACGGCAACTACGTCGACCGGTCGAAGCTGCAGATCGAGCCTTCGAAGTTCGTAGCCGCCGACTTGACGCAGCCGCTCGAAATGGGACGCACCTT
>DATJUC010000296.1:0-11443 GCA_035502675.1 Candidatus Acidiferrales bacterium
CGCAAACTGTTGGTTCACTTCGACAGGGCAGTCATTGCCCGGTAGCGCAGCAGCCGCGTCGCGTTGACGGCGATCGAGTTTCCGGCCGTCAATACCAAGAACGCGCTCGCGAACCGCGGAAAGTTGGGTTGGCCGTGGAACCACACGTGCACGAACTCGTTGAAGCAGAGAACTCCGACGTAGATCGCGCCGCTGAACAGCGTTGGACGAAGGCGCATCTCGCCGAGCCGCTGGCCGGTTTCGAGGCCGAACGCGAGACCTCGCACGACGCCGATGGCGGCGCCGAGCGGAAACGCGACGGCCAGCCACGGCAGAAGGCCGGGATCGCCGGGAAGCTCGCGAGCGACCGCGTGAAGCGCGAGGATGCAGAAGACGGCCGGCCAGATCCACGCGCCGCGAACGCGCTGCACGCGTTCCCGCCGCTGGTAGAGATAGGCCAGCACGATCGTGAGAATCGCTAAAGCCAAAAACACCAGCGATCGCGCGATCGTGGAGTTCACGGCACTTCGACCGCCGGTGCCAGCGCTTGGTGCAGCGCCTCCAAGAGTCGCGACAGCGCCTCCTCGCGATCGGCGGGTGCGATGGCGACGATCTGGGTCTCGGGAGGCGAACGGCGGTTCGCGCAGGGAACGATCGAAAGACTCGCGTCGGTTCGCTGCAAGCTATAGAGCCGCTCGGGCTCGTCGTCGAATAAGACCGTTCCCTTGGCGCGCAATACGTCGCTCGGGATCGCGGCCAGCGCTTCCACGAACCGGTCTCGCCGCACCGGCACCGTGCTGCGAAAGGTAACGCTGGCAAACCCGCGACCGTCCGGCGCGGGCCCCGAGCCGGCATCCAGCCGAGGCCTCGCGTCGAGCTCGAACAGCGCGGGGACGATCGATCCGGGGTCGTTTGCCGATTCGAGCACGGCGACTCCGGGGATTTCGCTGCCAATCCATTCGCGCAAGGCGCCCGGAGCCGAGCCGCCGGTCAAATCGACCTTCGTCAGCACGATCGCGCCGGCCGAGCGGAGCTGGCGGCGCACGAGTTCCCCCACGTAGCGATCGCGGCTGCGCTCCAGGACGGTTTGCGCGTCGGCGACGACGACGACCGCCGCGACCGAGACGCCCGGAACCGCGGACGCAATCAGCGCGATGCGGGCCGGGTCGGCGACGCCGCTGGTTTCCAGCAAAATCCTTCGCGGCTTGGGGGCGCGCCGTACCGCGTCGCCGAGCGCCGTCGCGAGGTCGCTGCCGATGGTACAGCAGGCGCATCCGTTCGTCAGCTCGATCGCGCCGGCATTCGAGCCTGCGACGTTTCGCGAATCGACGTTGACGCTGCCGAAGTCGTTGAGCAAGACGACGGACCCGGCACTTTGCGGCGAGCGCAGCAACGCATTGAGCAGCGTCGTTTTGCCCGCGCCGAGATAGCCCCCGAGAATGACGACGGGGACGCTCACGGCCGCTCCGTTGCGCGGAATACGGTTATTCCGTCCTTTACCGTTTCGACCACGCGAACGTCCTTGATGCGGTCGGTCTCGACGGTCGTCGGGTTCGCATCGAGGATCGCGAAGTCGGCCGCCTTACCGGGTTCGATCGAACCCTTCGAGCGCTCCTCGCCGTACTGGTACGCCGCATCGATCGTCAGCGCGCGCAGCCCGCGCATCGGAGAGATTCTCTCGCTCGGACCGATGACTTGCCCCGAGCGCGACGCGCGCGCGACCGACGTCCAAAGGATGAACATCGGGTTGAGCGGGGTCACCGCAAAGTCGCTATGGTTCGAAAAGCGAATTCCGAGCTCGCTCGCGGTACGGGTGGGACTGAGAAAATAGGCGCGTTCCTTGCCGAGGTTCTCGACGTGGACGTCGCCCCAAAAAAAAGCGTGATTGGTGAAGAACGATGCGAGAAAATCGTACGCGACGTATTTCTCGAGTTGGTCCGGACGCACGAACTGCGAGTGAATGACGACCGTTCGGCGCCCGGCGGGAGCGCCGGCCGCGGCGTGTGCGTCGAGCAGCATGTCGATTGCCGCATCGCCGTTGCAATGCACCATGACTTGAACGTCGCGTTCGTAGGCGAGCTTGACCGCGTTGCCGAGCTCCTCGGGCGTTACGTTCGGCTCGCCGCGCCAGTTTTTCTCGCCGCCCGGTCCGGGCGTGAGCAGCGGCTTGGTCCAGAACGCCGTCTTGCCCTGCGGAGAGCCATCGGCGATGACCTTGACCCCGCCGACGCGAAACCGGTTCCGATAGCCCTCGCCGAAGGGCTCGGCGCGGCCCTCGATCAGCGCGGCGAGCTCCATCCAGTTGACGTAACCGACGACGTCGAGATAGAAGCGGCCTTCGTCGGCAGCTCGGTGGTAGAGCGGCCGCGTTTTCGGTTCCATTGGAGCGTCTTGAACGGTGGTATATCCGTTTGATGCGTAGAGCTGCTGCGCGGCGTCCATGCTATCGAGCTGTTCTGCGGCGCTCGGGGCGGGCATGTTCATGAAGATCGGGAGGAACGACGTTTCCATCACGAGGCCGGCGGCCTCGCCGCTGCCGGCGATGCGTTCGGTGAACCCGCCCGCGGGCGCGGGCGCGCGCAGATCGAACCCGGTCTGAGCGAAGCCGCGCGTGTTGAGCACGGCACCGTGCAGCGACACGTGCAGCACCAGCACCGGATTGTCCGGAAAATGCGGATCGAGATCGGCACGGGTGAGATTTCTGCCGTCGGTCATTGCGGTGGCGTCGTAACCGTACGCCATGATCCAATCGCCGGGCTTGGTCGCGCGCTGCGCGGCGACGCTCTTCAGCGTGTCGACGAGATCCGGAATCGAGCGCACCGGCCCGACCGGCGGAGCGGATACGTTCGTCCACGTTGCGAGGCGCACCGCATTGATGAAGTGGCTGTGACCGTCGAGAAAGCCGGGCACCAGCGTGCGTCCGCCGAGATCGACGATTTCGCTGCGATCCGATCTCCATGCCGGCACGATCTCGTCCGCCGTGCCGACCGCCGCGATCTTCCCGTTGAGGACGCAAACCGTCTCGGCAACCGGTCGAGCGTCGACCATCGTGAGAATCGTGCCGTTTGTGAAAATCCGGTCGGCGCTGCGCGGTATTTCTGGCATTCCCGGCTAATACGCTGCGGGGCTGCGCAGCCATCCGTTACCTACGTAAATGTTTGGTCAGGGTAGGAAAAAAACGAGGAAGCGGCGCGGCGTTCGATCCGCCGCACCGCTTCCTAGAGCCTGCGTTCGCGATCGTTAGACGTTTACGGTGAGGTCGAAACGATCGAGGTTCATGACCTTTTCCCACGCCGCGACGAAGTCGCGCACGAAGTGCTCGTTCTCGATGGCGTAGACTTCTGCGATGGCGCGAAGCTGCGAGTTCGAGCCGAAGATGAGATCGCAGTTCGTACCGGTCCACTTGACCTCGCCCGTGCGCCGGTCGCGGCCTTCGTAGGTGTAGTCGGTGCCGGCCGGCTGCCACTTCGTCGTCATGTCGAGCAGGTTGACGAAGAAGTCGTTCGAGAGCGTACCGGGCCGCTTGGTGAACGCGCCGTGCTTCGATCCCCCGGCGTTGGCGCCGAGAACCCGCAACCCGCCGACGAGCGCCGTCATTTCCGGAGCGCTCAACGTCAGCAGCAGCGCGCGATCGAGCAGCCGCTGCTCGGGCGAACGGGCGTGATTGTTACCGAGATAGTTCCGGAAGGCGTCGGACGTAGGCTCGAGCACCGCAAACGAGTGCGTGTCGGTGTTTTCCTGCGTCGCGTCCGCCCGGCCCGGTGCGAAGCCGACCTTCACGTCGTGACCGGCGTCTTTGGCGGCTTGCTCGACGGCCGCGCAGCCCGCCAGGACGATGACGTCGGCGAGCGAGACCTTCTTTCCGCCCGAGAGCGAAGCATTGAAGTCTTCGCGCACCTTCTCTAAGCGTTGCAGGACGGTCGCCAGCTCCGCGGGTTGATTGACGGCCCAGTCCTTCTGAGGCGAGAGGCGAATGCGCGCTCCGTTCGCGCCGCCGCGTTTGTCGGTGCCGCGGAACGTCGAGGCGGACGCCCACGCCGTCGTCACGAGCTGTGCCACCGTGAGCCCCGACGCGAGGATGCTGCGCTTGAGCGCGGCAACGTCCTGTTCGTCGATCGGCGGATGATCGATAGCCGGAATGGGATCCTGCCAGAGCTGCGGTTCCGGTGGAACCTCGGGGCCGAGGTAGCGTGCAATGGGCCCCATGTCGCGATGCGTGAGTTTGTACCACGCCTTGGCAAACTCGTCTGCGAACTCTTGCGGATTTTCGTGGAAGCGCCGCGAGATCGGCTCGTAGATCGGATCCACCTTCAAGGCGAGATCGGTCGTGAACATCATCGGCGAATGCTTCTTGGAGGAATCGTGCGCGTCCGGGACCGTGCCGGCGGCCGCGCCGTTCTTCGGCGTCCACTGCCAGCCGCCGGCCGGACTTTTCGTCAGTTCCCACTCGTAGTTAAAAAGATTGTGGAAATATTCGCCGTTCCAGCGCGTGGGCGTCGAGGTCCAGGCGCCTTCCAGGCCGCTTGTGATCGTGTCGTCGCCGCTCCCGGTACCGTAGGTATTGCGCCAGCCGAGGTTCTGCTCTTCGATGCCGGCACCGGCCGGTGCGAAACCGACGTACTGGCTCGGGTCGGCCGCGCCGTGAGCTTTGCCGAACGTATGGCCGCCCGCGATCAGCGCCACGGTTTCGACGTCGTTCATCGCCATGCGGCCGAACGTCTCGCGAATGTCGTGCGCTGCGGCCAACGGATCGGGCTTTCCGTTGGGACCCTCGGGGTTGACGTAAATGAGGCCCATCTGCACGGCCGCGAGCGGGTTTTCAAGCTCCCGCTGGCCGCTATAGCGCGCGTCGGCGAGCCACGTATCTTCGGGGCCCCAGTAGATATTCTCGTCCGGCTCCCACGCATCGACGCGGCCGCCGGCAAAGCCGAACGTCTTGAAGCCCATCGACTCCAGCGCGCAGTTTCCGGCGAGAACCATCAGATCGGCCCACGAGATTTTGCGGCCGTACTTCTGTTTGATCGGCCAGAGCAACAGGCGAGCCTTGTCGAGGTTCGCATTGTCGGGCCAACTGTTGAGCGGAGCAAAGCGCTGCTCGCCCGAGCCGGCACCACCGCGACCGTCGCCGATGCGATAGGTTCCGGCGCTGTGCCAAGCCATCCGAATGAAGAGCGGGCCGTAATGTCCGTAGTCGGCGGGCCACCACTCCTGCGACGTCGTCATCAACGCAAACAGATCCGCCTTGACCGCCTTGAGATCGAGGCCGTTGAACTCGTGCGCGTAATTGAAGTCGGAACCCATCGGGTCGGATAGTTTGGAAGGCCGGTGGAGCACCGATAGGTCTAATAGCTCGGGGAACCAATCGATGTTTACTCGAGGCCGGAGCGGTACGTGCTTGTGCGCTCCGTTGACCGGACATTGGCCGGATGCGTCTTCCGACAACTCGACGATCGTGTTATCCATCTCGTGCTGCTTCTCCGATTCGAGAGAAAAGTTGGGGTACGCCGCTGCGCTCGACGGCTTCCGATGAAAGGGCCGGACAATGGAAGCTTTGGACGGAGGTCTCGCAAACCGAGCTCGTGCGGGTCACCCGGACTTGAAAGTGAATGTCACTCCTATACTAGGCAGAATACTGCCGCTCAGGGTCGCCGTCAATAGCCGACGGGGGCCTCGACCCGTGCCCACGCCTACTCGACGCGGACGATACCCATCATGCCGTGATCCTCGTGAAACAGCATGTGGCAGTGAAAGACGAACGTGCCCGCCGGGACGTGCCGGAAGTCGAGCAGTATCTTGGTCACGCTGGGCTGCATGAGCGGATAGTCGGGGTCGCGTGCGTTGGCGATCGTCCGCCCGATCGGCAGCCATACCGCGTCGCGAGTCAACGGCAATCCGCTTTCCCCGCGCTCGACGACGAAGGTCATCTGGTGGATGTGAAACGTATGGACTTCGTCGTCGGCATTGATCAGGTACCACTCCTCGATCGTACCTCGCTTGACGACGATGTCCGGATTCGACGGCACCGTTGCGCCCCGCGCGTAGGCCGGCCAGAACGGGTGCTCGTTAAAATCCGCCCGGCTGATCTCGGTGATGTAGAACGCTTGATGCGGCGGAATTTTGCCGTGGCCCGGAATGACGTATTCGGTATAAGCCAGTGCACGTCTGCGGATCTGCGACGGATGCTCGCGCGCGAACGCGACGAGCCGGGCGGCCGGCGTTTGCGAGATCGTGGCCGGGCTCGAAACGACGGAGCTGGACGAGGCCGAGGACCCGGAGACCCCGCGCACGTGGAGCAAGTTCCTGCGAAGCTGGTAGAAGACGCCCTCGCAAAAATGTTCGCTCGTCAGCGTCACTTGGCCGCCGCCGGGCACGGCCAGCAGCACGTCGGCTCGCCCGGCCGGCGGAAGCACGACGCGGTCGAGCGTGAGGTAATGCGCGAGCGGCCGTGCGTCGTCGCCGGTTACCGGCGCGCCGTCCAAGCCGACGACGTGCAGCGGCTGCTTCCCGCCGGCGTCGTGAAGATGAAGGACCAAAACGTCGTCGGACGTCGCGTTGACGAGCCGAAGCAGCTGCGTGCGACCGGCAGGAACGTCGAGATTCGCCGGAGCGTCGGAGCCGTCGATCGACATCAAGACGCCCGCCGCCTGACCGTTGCATCCGTCGAACGCGACGTCGTTGCCGACCCGCGCCGGGAAGGCGAGCGGCCACGGCGGAGGATCGAACGGGTCGTAGGAGACCGGCGACGGATGCGCCGCGGTCAGGCCGGCTTCGTGCGCCAGCGCTGCGGCGAAAAACTCGTTTCCCGTCGCGGGTGCGAACGGGTTGTTCAGGACGAACGGATAGCGATAGCGGACCTCGATCACGTGGTCGTCGGCGGGATCGATTTGGGGCGTATCCGGTTCGACGATCCACGTTCCCGCGAGCTGTCCCGCGACCTCGTCGTCGGAGGCTCCGTGCGCGTGCGGATGATAGAAGTACGTTCCCACGGGCTGCGAGCGCGGAACGGTAACGACGTACTCGCACGCGTGCATCGGCGTGCTCAGCGTCGACAGAAAAATATCCTCTTCGGCGGCCGGTCCCTGGAAGCCGTGCAGGTGGAGGTTGGTGTCGACGTCTTTCATCGGCGCGTAGCGGTCGTCGATCGTATGGTTGAGGTAGCCCGCGTATCGCTCGACGGGGGATCCCGTCGCCATCGGCATCGGGCGGCACGGCGGGATGCTCCCGGCGGCGGCGCGTTCGCCTTTCGAAGCCGAAGGGATGTCGTTGACGATGCGAATGGCGAATCGTTCGCCGCGCTTGACGAGAATGGTCGGCGCGACGGAGTGCGTCGTACCGTCGAGGTCGTAGCGGTAGCAGAAGCGGTCGCCTTCGCGATGCACCGCCATCACGAGTTCGGGAACGCCGGCCGCGTCGGGCGGCTGTTTGGACATCACGACGATCGGAGGCTCTTCCAGCGTACGATCGGCGTCGGGGGCGCCGCAGACGGGCGCAGCGGAAACGTCGGCGGCCGTGCTTGCAGCGGGTGCCGGCCACAACGAAAAGCAGAAACCGCACCCGATCAACGCAAGAAGACGGACTCGCATAGCGCACGCCTTTCACGGTCACGATTGGTGGACCGCAAGCCGGCCTCCTGCGTGCGAGCGGTCGCCAGGGCGGCGGGGCGCAGGGATATCTCGGCGCGACGGCAACGAGAACGCCCTTCTGCTGGGAGGGCGAACGATGCCAAAGTATCTCGTCGAGGCTACGTATACGAGCGAGGGCGCAAAGGGTTTGCTCAAGGGCGGGGGGTCGGCCCGGCGCAAAGCAGTCGAGGACGGCATGACGGCGACGAACGGAAAGCTCGAGACGTTTTTATTCGCTTTCGGCGACCGCGACGCGATCATCATCGTGGATCTCCCCGATAACGTTTCGGCGGCCGCGATTTCGATGGCCGTCAAGGCGAGCGGCGCGCTTCACACGCGAACGACTCCGCTGTTGACCCCCGAAGACATCGACGAAGCCGCGCGCCGCCACGTCGCTTTCCGTCCGCCGGGCGAATGACGCCGGGCCGAGGGCAGGAGCGATTCGCCGCGCCCGCAAACCGGCGTGCATGCTGAAATCCGGAGACTCGATGCCGAGTGTAACGGTGCTCGATGACGCCGGCAACCCCGTCGACACGGCATCGCTCGCGGGCCGGTCGCTCGTACTCTGGTTCTATCCCAAAGACGACACCCCGGGTTGAACGAACGAAGCGTCGCAGTTCCGCGACGCCTACGCGAAGTTCGCCGCTCGCGGCGCCGAAATCGTCGGGTGCAGCCGCGATAGCGTCGAATCGCACCGGCAGTTCAAAGAAAAATACGGCCTGCCGTTCCGGCTGCTCGCCGACGTCGACGGGAAGCTGTGCGAGGCATTCGGCGTGACCGACGAGCAGTGGGGCGTCAAACGCGCAACGTTTTTGTTCGACCGGTCGGGGACGATCGCTCGCGCGTGGCCCTCGGTTCGAGTCGGCGGTCACGCCGACGAGGTGTACGAGGCTATCGGCCGGTGATGGCGTTCAACTGCGCCTTCGCGATCGAGTTTACCGTCCAGGCCATCACTCCGCCGTAGCCGTTCGCGCGCACCCATGCCGCGAGCGAACCGAGCGATGCGTTCGTCGGAATCGGTTTGTCGTCGATGTCCACGCCCGCCACGATTCGCGAACGGTCGAAGATCGCACCGTAGGCTGCGACGTCGCTTTCCGTTTTAGCGACGTCGCCGTGCTGATACGACATGACGTCGACCCACGATAGCGCGCTCGAGACGCTTGCGTTTTCGAGAATTTGGTCGTCGCCGTACTCGCCGGGAGTATTGAATGCCGGGTACGTCACGATCGCGTCGGGTCGGCCGATTTCGTCGAAGTACGCGCGCGCAGCCGGAATCAGCGTCGTCAACGTTCGCACCCGGCTGGCAGTCGAGCCGTGCTCCAAGTCGAAGTCCACGCCGTCGAGCGGCAGGGTCGCCAAGACGCGCGCCAAACTCCGGTCGAAACCGCCGACGTCGCCGTCGAAGACGAACGACGTGCGCGGGCTCCATCCGCCTAAGGAAAGCGTCACGAAGATGCCGCGCGCGTGCAGCGACGCGATGTCGGCCGCCGTAACGTACCCCGGATCGATGCCGCCTTTGTGCGTGATGGTGTGCCCGTGCAAAAAGCCGAACGCGATCGGGATCTCGGTAACGCCCGACGGCACGCCGGTCAAATCGTTCTTCTGCCAGCCGTCCCAGTAACCGACGAACCGTGCCGGCGGCGGTCCGCCCGCGTCGAAACCCGTGCCCGGCGCCGTTCGCATCGTTGCCAAGCCGGCACAGCCGGCGAGACCTGCACCGCCGAGCAGCAGAACGAAAACGAGAAGCCAATCTTTGCGCGCGCCGTCCACGTTCAATGTTTCGGCCGGAACGCGCCGAAGTTTCTCGGACAGGCGGCTAACGATTCGAGCGGCTGCTCGTACTGGCCGCCAAGGCCGCTCCGATGGAACCGGCGGGCGGCTTCTTTCGTTCTCCCCTTTTGGCGCTCGAGCTTCCGATCCGCTCGCGCCGGTTGCCCTTTTTGAGTCGATCGGTCCCGCAGGAGTTGTAAAGAGCGTGATGACGCCCGACGATGAGGTCGTATTTTTGCGCGCCACGAATGAGGTCGAGTTTCGCATCGGCCGCATCGAGCGTCTGCAGTATCACAAGCCCGCCGTCGACGCGGGCATCGAGCCGAACCCGTTGATCGTGTTCGACGTCGGAACGCTGCCCAGACAGATCGAGCGCTTCATGCGCGCAGGTACGACGTTGAACCAGCTCGCGCACAGATATCCGTACGATGCGCGGCTGCTCAAAGCGACGCAGCAATGGGAGGCTTATCGGAGAGCGTTCTTCCCGCAGCCCGAAGACCGGTTGGAGCCGCTCGCCGACGCCTAATCCGCGGCAGCACGAACGTCGTTTCCGGGTCGCCTCCTCGCCGGGAACGTGCCGTCCATTTCGGGATGGTTACGCGCCGAGCCGCCGAAAATCACCGCACGGCGCGGCACCGCTGCGTGGAGGGATGCGATGAAACGAGATTTGCGCGGAACCCCGCTCTTCGAAGAGATCGCCGAGCACTTCCGGCGCGCGACCGCTCCCGGCCTCGGAACGTTGAGCGACGCTTCCGACGTCCACGCTTCGGCGGACGGGCGCTACGTCGCGATTGCGGGAAGCGTGGCGGACCAGCTCGAGGGCTTACCGTCACAGCGCATTCTCGTCTACGATCGCGCGGAGAACCGTTCGTTTACGGTCGGCGACCGGAACGACGACACCTATCCGCGCTGGTCGCCGCACGACGGCCTGCTGGCCTTCGTCTCGGACCGCGCGTGTAAGGGCATCGGCGTCGCGCAAATTTTCGACGTCGCGTCGCCGGGCATCGCGGCCGCCCTCGAGCTCGACGATCCGGTCGAAGCGCTCGCGTGGTCTCCCGACGGCTCGGCGCTGCTGTTGCAGACGGCCGGCCGCGGAAGCGATCGCGCCGGCGCGCAAGGGTCGGGAACGCTCGCGGTCGACGATCCGTCGTTGCCCGACTGGACTCCCGAAGTCGAGGAAGCCGTTCCCCAGGAAGCGTGGCGGCGGCTTTGGCTGCACCGGTTGGGTTCGCGCGGAGCCCGCCCGGTTCCATTGACGGGCGAAACCGTTTGGGAGATGGCGTGGTGCGGCAACGAAACGATTCTGGCCGTAACGTCGGACGATCCGCGCGAGGGCGGCTGGTACGATGCACGCCTGATTGCCATCTCGCTCGCCGACGGCAGCCGCCGCGTCCTATACGAACCCGAATATGAGATCGGCCTGCCGGCCGGCTCGCCGGACGGGCGTTACGCAGCAGTCGTTCATGCGTCGTGCAGCGATCGCGGCATCGTTGCCGGAGACGTCGTCCTGACCGATCTTCGTGGCGGCGCCGTGCGGCAACTCGATGCCGACGGCGTGGACGTCACCTCGATCGGCTTTCGCGACGCGACGCATCTCTACTTTACGGGGGTTCGCGGCTTCGAAACCGTGGCCGGAGAAATCGATCTGACGAACGACCGCGTCACGGTCTTTTGGATTTCCGGCGGCGCTGCGCTGCGTCGTTACCCGGCGGTCGTGCCGTGCAGTTCCGCCGGCTACGTGACCGTCGCGCACGCCTACGATCGGCCGCCGGTGCTGATCGCGATCGAGGGGGGCGAAGAAACGGAGATGCTGGATTTCGGCAACGAGGGTACGGACTACGTCCGTTCGATCGCCGGTACGCTGGAAACGCTGACCTGGACGGCACGCGACGGCCGTGAGATCGGCGGCTACCTCGCGCGTCCCTCCGGCGACGGCCCGTTCCCTCTGGTGGTCACCGTGCACGGCGGACCGACGTGGTGTTTCCTCAACGCCTGGCAGATGTATTATCGCCTCACCGTATTACTGGTCGCGCGCGGTTACGCGGTGCTGCATCCCAATCCTCGCGGCAGCT
>DATJUC010000297.1:0-26820 GCA_035502675.1 Candidatus Acidiferrales bacterium
GTCAAGCAGTTCCCCGACGACGCGCGCAAGATGCTGGCGATCTTCTGTCCCGTCGAAACCAGCAAGGACGGAACGACCGGGCCCAACTGCAGCTCCGCCGACATCGCACCGGATAAACGCGAGATTGCGGCGCTCGCCGGCAACTTCAGCACCAGCGCCAGCGGCTACGACTTTCAAGCGCTTTCCGCGGTGAGCTTGCTGCAATCCGGGAAACGCAAAGAAGCGCTCGACCAAATCGACGGCCCTTCGTCGGCGGCTTACGAGAAGCAGAACTCCGACGGGCAGACGATGCTCGGTGCCCTCAACGGTCTCGCCGACCGCAGTTTTGCCGCGCTGCAAACGACGCGCAACGTCGCCTACGGCGTCGTGGCCGTGTGCGTTCTGCTGGCGATCGCGATCGTGATCGTCGCCATGAGCTGGTTTCGCACGACGATGCTCAAGAGCGTCGGACGCGCGGTCGAGGTCTTCGAAGCGATGGGCAACGGAAATCTTTCGCAACGCATTTCGTGGAGCGGCCGCGATCTCTTGGGCCGCCTCGGGCTCGCGATCGACGAGCTCGGCGATCGGCTCGCGGCATTGATCTCGCAAATTCAAAAGGCCTCGATCACGGTGCGCGGTGCGAGCGAACAGAGCAACCACATCGCTCTCGAGGTCGACGGCCGCGTCAAAGAAGAGCTCTCGACGCTGGGGGAGGCGCTCGCGTATTCCGAAGAACTCGGCGGCGCGGCCGGAACCGTGGCCGACAACGCCGAGGCGGTCGCGCGCCGCGTTTCGGACATCTCCAGCGCGGTCGCCCAGATGACCGCGTCGATTCAAGAGATGGATCAGAACCTGCTCAACTTGGCTACGGTCGTGGAGCAAGCCGTCGCCAACACGCAAGAAATGTCGGCGTCGATCGTTCAGGTCGCCGGCAACGCCGAGCGGGTGCGCTCCGAGTCGAGCGTCACCGACCAGCAAGTGCGCGAAGGCCGCAACGAGGTGCTCGCGCTTTCCAAAGGCATGGGCAGCATCAGCGACACGGTGGCCGACGTGGTTACCGAGATGCAAAGCCTGGATCACGCTTCGCGGCAAATCGGCGAGATTTTAGGGCTTATCGAGGAGATCGCCGATCAAACCAACCTGCTCGCGCTCAACGCCGCGATCGAGGCTGCGCGGGCCGGCGAGCACGGCCGCGGCTTCGCAGTCGTGGCCGACGAAGTTCGAAAGCTGGCGGAAAATTCGGCCAGCTCGACCAAGCAAATCGGCTCGCTCGTGGCCGACATCCAGCGGCGCACGTCGGCCGTCCTCGAGCGCACGGCACGGGCCAACAATCTGGTCCAGAACAACGCCGAATCCGCGCGCAACGTGACCCAGATGATCGAAACGATCAGCACCCGCGTGACCCAGGTGGCGCAACTGGTGAGCGAGATAAGCATCGCGACCACCGAGCAGGCCCGCGCGTCCGAAGAACTTGCCAAGGCAAGCGAACAGATGGGTGCGATGACCCACGAAGCGGCCGCTACGATGCGCGAGCAAGCCATCACGTCCAATCAAATCCTGGAGAACGTCTCGGAGATCGAGGCCCGGACCGCGCAGGTCGCGCGGGCTTCGACGGAGCAACAAGCGGCGATCGAAGCGCTGGGTTCGCGGGTGCAGCGGTCGTCCGATCTCGGCGTCAAAAACTCCGAAGCGATCGGCGGAATGGCTGCGGCCGCGGACGAGGTTTACAGCCAGGCAGCGTCGCTCAGCGACATGGTCGGTCAGTTCCAGACCGGCCATCAGCAGGCGGTCGGATCGAAGCCGGACGGAAAATCTAAGCCGCAGGCTCTAGAAGAACCCGGCGCCCTTGCGCTATCATCGTAAGCTAGTTCCAAGATTGGAGTAACGTTGGAGTGAACCGAACGATCCCGGGGGCTGCTCTCTTTCTGGCCATGCTCGCTGCGCCGCTCGCGACGGTCGCGGCGACGATCGACGCATCGCTGATTCCCGACGGCACGTACACGGTCAAAGTCGAACGCGTCGTCGACGCGAAGCACATGGTCGTGACGATGGACAACGGAGCCGAAACGACGCTGTCGGCCGGGCGCGACACCGTCGATTTCTCGAAAGTCCATCCGAACGACCAGGTCAAGCTTTCGTTGATCAAAGGCACGGTCATGGTTTACGCCGACATCACGAGCCACTAGGCTCGTCTGCGCGTCGTACGTTAGGAAGGGCGCTCCGGCGCCCTTCCTCTCAATTCCTTAGCGGTAGTCGACGACCGGCGTGTTCGGCGCCCGCAAATCGATCGCTGCAATCCGCCGTCCGCTGCGCGCTACTTGCGCGAGAATCGGATCCACCAGCGCGAGCTTGCGGGTCATGTCGTCGTCGTCTCCGAGCAGCACTCGCACGCCGCCGGGCATCGTCACGACGACGCCGCCGTAACGATCCAGCGCGAGCTGACTCGGAACGACGTGCGCCGCCAGCATCGCCGCGTACGCGTCGCGCAACTGTTCGGCCCCGGAATCCTCGATGAACGCTCCCGGAGTCAATTGCAATCCGGGACGAACGACCAGCACGGCAACGTCGCTCGCGTCGCCGCCGTCAGCGAGGACCCGCAACGAACGGTCGACCAGCGCGGCGGCCAAGCCGCTTCGAACGACCGCGAACGGGGCGCGCTCGACGATCTGAATCTCGACCGTCGCGGGCGGGACGCGCAGGACGCGCGCGCGGTCGACGTACGGAATGTCCTCGATACGGCGAGCGATTGCGTGCGGGTTTTGCATCCACATGTTGACGTGGGGAGCTACCGCGGCGGCTGCGACGATCTCGGCCGTCGGAACGATGCGATTACCGGTCACGACGACGCTGCGCGGCGAGAATCCCGGCCAGGTGACCAGTGCCGCCGTGCCGCCCCCGGCCAGCACCACGAACAAAAACAGCGGCAGCCAAAACCGCCGCAGCCGGGCTGCCGGCGACGGCTTACGCCGTCGCGGCAGCGCCCCGCGACTCTTCACGCGAGCACGTACCGGTAGATCGCCTCCGCCACGCCGTCCGCGGCGACGTCGCCGACGACCGCGTGGGCGAGCTCGCGCAACTCCGGGGGCGAAGATCCCATCGCAATCCGCAGCTTGGCGGCCTGCAGCAGCGGCCGGTCGTTCCAAGAATCGCCGATTGCCGCGACGTTCTCCATTGCCACGTTCATCCGTGCGGCGACGAAACGCAGCGCGTCGCCCTTATCGGTTTTGGGATCGAGCACCTCGACGAACTCCGGCAGGCTGCGCGTTACGTACGCTCGATCGCCCAACAAGGACGCCAGCTCGCCGGCCCGCGCCTCGGCTTCGGGGGGATCGGCGATGGCGACCGCTTTCGTCGCGCCGCTGTAGGCGAAGGTCTCGCGCAGCGACGGAACGACGACCGGCTCGGTCTTCGCCAGCGACGCGTACAGATCAGAAAAGCGGTTACGCGCCTCGCAATAATATTCGTCGTTGCGATAGAGCTGCAAGTGCACGCCGCGCGCCTCGCAAAACCCGATCAGTTCGTGAACGACTGCCGGGCCGAGCGCGGTGTGTGCCAGCACCTCGTCGGTCGCCGGATCGATGACGGCGGCGCCCTGGTAGCAGATCAGCGGCGCGTCGAAACGCAGCTCGCGTGCGAACGGAACGCTCGCGCGATACATGCGCCCGGTCACGATGCAGCCGGCAACGCCGGCTTGCTGCATGCGCGCGACGGCGTCGCAGACGCGTTTCGACAGCACCAGGTCGCGCCCGATCAGCGTCCCGTCGAGGTCGAAGGCAACGAGCCGGATCAACCGCCGAACCGCATTCTTGCCGTCTGCGCGTGCTGCGGCAGGCCTTCCAGTTCGGCCAACGCCGCGATCGCGATCGCGTCGGTCAACATCCGCTCCAAGCTGTTCTCCACGACGCAGATCGTCCGCGTAAAATCGCTCAACGAGAGGGTCGAGGCGAAGCGCGCGGTTCCGGCTGCCGGAACGACGCTGTTCGTCCCGGCCAGGTAATCTCCGCACGCCAACGGCGTCATGTCGCCGACGAAGACGACGCCCGCGCGGCGAATGTGCGGCAGGTAGGCGGACGGGTCGCGCACCTGGAGGCAGAGGTAGCCCGGTGCGAATCGCTCGATGACGTCGAAGACGTCGTCGCGTGCGGGAACGTGGATCAGGCGACAGCCGTTTTCGATCGCGTCGCTGATCGCCTCGCCGCGCTCGAGCGTCTTGACGTCGAGCGAGTCGAGAAGCTGCGCGACCGCTTCCAGCAGCGCGCGCGATTCCGAGACGACCGCGAGCCGCGAAGCCACCGGACGCTCGGCCTGGGCCAACAGCTCTCCGGCGACGAACTCGCTGTTCGCACCGTCGTCGGCGACGACCAAAACCTCGCACGGCCCCGTGATCCCGTCGATTCCGCACGTCCCGAAGACTTGCCGTTTGGCTTCGCCGACCCAGAGATCGCCCCAACCGACGATTTTCTCGACCGGGGCGACCGTTTGCGTTCCGAAGGCGGCGGCCGCCACCGCCGCAGCACCGCCGACCGCGTAGAGCTCGTCGACGCCGCAGGTCGCACAGGCGTACGTCATGGCCGGATGCATCGTGCCGTCGGATCGCGGCGGCGTCAACGCGACGACTCGCCGCACGCCGGCCAGCTTGGCCGGAATCGCGCTCATCATGAGGTTGACCGGCGCGGCGCCGGTCGCGCCCGGAGCGTATACCGCCACCGCGTCGAGCGCGCGGCGGTACATGGCGTAGCGGGAGCCGTCCTCTTCACCGTACGTCAGGTCGGGAACGCGCTGACGCTCGTGAAAGCGGGCGATCCGATCGCGTGCCAGTCGCAGCGCGTCGGCGGTTTCCGCCGAGACGAGCCCGCGCGCCGCGGACGCGTCGGGAATCGGCACGCGCAGGCCGGCGCGATCGAACAGCTCGGCGTCGTTACGCCGCACGCAATCCAGCAGTGCCTCGTCTCCGCGCGCGCGCACGTCGGCCAGAATGGCGGCGACGCCGCTGACGACGTTCTCCGGAACGTTCCAACCGGCGCCGAAGGCGCCCGCTAACCCGCCGGCATCGCTCGCGGAGATGACTTTCACGCCCCGACATCCTCGACCGCGCCCTCGCGGACGTTGCCGGTTCCGAAAATGCGCTCGAGCTCGGCGCGCACGCGGACGTCATCCGAGATCGCGCGCGCCAGCCGCTTCTGGCGGCCGCCCGCGTGCATGACGACCGGAACCCGGCCGGGCCACTCGTCGACGAGCGCCGCCAAACGGTCGATCTGCTCGCGGCGCGAGGCTTCCACGTGCCACCCGCCGTGCGGCGCGTACGCCGTGCGGCTCGGCGCAACGAACTGGGCTACCTCGTTGACGCTGATCGAGAGCTCCACCGGCGGCTCTTCGCCGGGCGCGGCTCCGGGCCGTTCTCGCAGCCGCAATCGCCCCTTCACGACCAAGATCGTATCCGCAACGAACAGCTGCTGATATTGCGGATACAGCTTGGCGAAGAGAATCACGTCGCACGTACCGGTCGTGTCTTCGAGCTGCGCGATCAGAATCTGCTGGCCGTTCTTCGTCAGGGTACGGCGCACGCCGCTCACCATTCCGGCGACCGTCACGGCCGCGTCCTCGGGAAGCCGCGGGAGGTCTTTTGCGAGCGTCGCTCCCAGCCGCGCGAGCAGCGCCTGCACGTCGGCCAACGGATGTCCCGAGACGAAGATTCCGAGCGTCTCTTTCTCCCACGCCAGCATTTCGCGGGTGCTCGGCGCGGCCAGCGGCGGCAGCTTCGGAACCAGTGCCGGCGCTTGCGCTACCGCGTCCCCGAAGAGCGATACTTGCCCGAGCTCGGCGTCGCGCGTCGCGCGAGCGGCCAGCTCCACGGCGGCGTCGAGCGCGGCCAGCTTTTGGGCGCGATTGCCCGGCAACGCGTCGGTCGCGCCGCACTTGATGAGGGCTTCGAAGACGCGGCGATTGACTTGTTTGGCGTCGACCCGGCGAGCGAGGTCGAACAAGTCGGCGAAGCGGCCGTCTTCGTCGCGGGCCGCGATGATGCTGCGCACCGCGCCTTCGCCCACGCCCTTGACCGCAGCCAGGCCGAAGCGAATGCTGTCGCCGACGACCGCAAAATCGGTCAACGACTCGTTGACGTCCGGCGGCAGCACCGGGATCCCGACCTTCTTGGCCTCGTCGATGTACTCGGCGAGCTTGTCGGTCTTGTCCTTTACCGACGTCATCAGCGCCGTCAAGTACGGCAGCGGATGGTTGGCCTTCAGGTATGCGGTTTGGTAGGCGATCCAGGCGTACGCCGCGGCGTGCGACTTGTTGAAACCGTATCCCGCAAACGGCTCGACGAACTTGAAGATCTTCTCGGCGAGCGCCCGGCTCATGCCGGACGTCGCCATCGCGCCCTCTACGAACTTCGCTTGGTAGACGGGAATCTTCTCCTTCTGCTTCTTTCCCATGACCTTGCGCAGCTCGTCGGCCTCACCCATCGTGAAGCCCGCGACGTCGCGCGCGATCTGCATGACCTGCTCCTGATAGCACGCGATCGAGTACGTTTCGGCAAGAATCGGCTCGAGCTTGGGGTGCAGGTACTGCGGCTTCTTGCGTCCGTGCTTGATGGCGATATAATCGGGAATCCAGTCCATCGGCCCGGGCCGGTACAGCGCTACCAGGGCGATGATATCCTCGAAGCGCGACGGCTGGAGCTCGGCCGAAACGCGCTTCATTCCCTCCGATTCGAGCTGGAAGACCCCCATCGTGTCGCCCCGGCCGAGCATTTCGTACGTCTTCGCGTCCTCGAGCGGGATCTTTGCGAGATCGAACGACGGATCGGTCGTACGGCGTATCTCCTTGACCGCGCTGTCCATGACGGTCAGGTTGCGCAGCCCCAGAAAGTCCATTTTGAGCAGGCCGATCTTTTCGACCCACTCCATGTCGTATTGGGTATTGATCCCGCCCTCGTTGAAGCGCACCAGCGGCGCGTACTCGATCAGCGGACCGGCCGAGATCACGACGCCGGCGGCGTGCGTTCCGGCGTTGCGCGCCAGCCCTTCGATCTCCATCGCCGTATCGAGCAGCTTGCGAACGTCGGGACGCGTCGAGTACATGGCTTTCAGCTCCGGAATCTGCTCGACGGCTTTCTTGATCTCGAGTCCCCCGGGACCCGAAGGAATCAGCTTTGCGACCCGATCGACGTCGAGCAGCGGAACGCCCAGCGCGCGCCCGGCGTCGCGAACCGCGGCGCGCGCCGCCATCGTGCCGAAGGTCACGATTTGAGCGACGCGCTCTTTACCGTACTTTTCGGTAACGTACGCGATGACTTCGTCGCGCCGCTCGACGCAGAAGTCCGTGTCGATGTCGGGCATCGAGATTCGATCCGGATTGAGAAAGCGTTCGAAGAACAGATTGAACTGCAGCGGGTCGAGATCGGTGATCTTCAGCGTGTACGCGACCACCGATCCGACCGCCGAACCGCGCCCCGGTCCGACCGGGATGTCGTGATCGCGCGCGTACTTGACGAAGTCCCAGACGATCAGAAAGTACGACGCGAATCCCATCTTGGTGATGACGCCCAGTTCGTACTCGAGCCGCTCGCGCAGCGCGCGTTCGTTGCCCACCCGCTCGGCGCCGTAGCGCTCGACCAATCCCGCCTCGCACAACTCGCGCAGGTAGTCGTTGTCGGTTTTCTCCTCGGCGGCGGCTTCCGGCTGGGGCACGGGATACTGCGGCAGGTGAAAGATCTTCTCGGGGATGCGAATGTCGATGCGCTCGGCGATCCGCACCGTGTTCTCGCACGCCTCGGGCAGATCGCTCCAGAGCTCGTACATCTCGTCGGCGGATTTGACGTAGAACTGATCGGAGTAGAACTTCATGCGGCTGGTGTCGGACACGGTCTTTCCCGTGCCGATGCAGAGCAAGACGTCGTGCGCGGCCGCGTCCTTTTGATCGAGATAATGGGAGTCGTTGGTCGCAACGATCGGAATCTCGAGTTCCCGCGCCACCCGCACGAGACCCTCGTTGATCACGCGCTCCTCGGGCATGCCGTGCCGCATGACTTCGACGTAGAAGCGGTCGCCGAAGATGTCGCGGTAGGCGCGGGCGTTCTTGAGCGCGGTCTCGTAGTCGTTCTTGAGCAGCGGCGCGGCGACCAGCCCCGACATGCAGCCCGAAAGCGCGATCAGCCCGTCGTTATGGCGTTCGAGCAAGTCGAGGTCGATGCGAGGCTTGTAATAGTAGCCTTCGAGGAAGCCCTTGGACACCAGGGCGGTCAGGTTCCGGTAGCCCACCAAGTCGGCGGCCAGCAGCGTGACGTGCGCCTCGTCTCGGATCGTCCGGTCCAGACGGCCGCGCGGGGCCACGTAGGCCTCGCATCCGATGATCGGCGTGAGCCGGGCGCCGCGGGCCGCGTAATAGAACTCCATCGCGCCGTACATGACGCCGTGGTCGGTCAGCGCGACCGCCGGAGCCCCGCCCTCGGCGGCTCGCCGGCACAGGCCCTCTACCCGGCAAGCCCCGTCGAGCAGCGAGTATTCGGAATGGACGTGAAGGTGGACGAACTCTCTCAAGCGGGCTTCCTAAAGAATTAATAAAACCTGACGTTACCTTAAGCGATGGAGCCGAACCTGTCCGTCGAGGCCTTGGACCGTACGGACGTCCGGGAACTGCAAGCCGAGCTCGCCGAGCTTCGCGCGCGTTTGCAGCACGTCGAGGCGGAACGCGACGAGTACGCCCAGCAGAACGCCGAACTCTTCGTGCTGCAGCAGGTCTTCTCCACCATCAATTCCACGCTCGAGATCAACGACATCCTTTCGATGGTCTTGCGCGGTGTCGTCGAAGCGCTCAAGTTCAAGCGCGTCGTACTCTTCGACGTGATCGAGAACGGCGTCGTGATCCGCCGTCTCGAAGGGGACTTCAACGGGCAGGTCCTCCACGCGTTAGACCCGCGCGAATACCGTTCGGATTCGACGCTGATGGACGTCGCGCACGGCGACCTTCAGCTCGCCTACGGGAGCGCCGCCGATCCGGACAAACCGCTGGACGACACGCGCGTCGCCTACTGCGTCGCTCCGCTGGTCGCGCGGGACGTCGTCCGCGGACTCCTTTACGCCGACGACCCGCCCGAGGGCGAAATCACCGAAAACCAGCTGCGCGTGATTCTTGACTTCGCCTCGCAGGCGGCGATCGCCGTCGAAAACGCCCGCCTCTACGAAGAGACTCGCCGGCTCCTGGAAGAGACGCAGCGGCTGGCGCATACCGACAGCCTGACCGGCATCCCGAACCGGCGAGCGCTGCACGAGATGCTGGAGCGCGAGCTCCACACCTCCGAGCGCTACGACACGCCGTTCGCTTTCGTGATCCTGGACCTCGACGACCTCAAGAAGATCAACGACGCCGGCGGGCACAGCCTGGGCGACCTGGCGCTCAAACGCTTCGCTCAAGTGCTCAAGAAAAACGCTCGCAAGGGCGACATCATCGCCCGCTACGCCGGCGACGAATTCGTGGTCGTCATGGCCCAAAGCGACCGCGATCAAGCGGCTCACGGCGTCGAACGCATCATGACGGCGCTGCGCCGTAACGGCCTGACCAGCTCGATCGGCGTCTCGATGTTCCCGACCGACGGAATCGACGGCCAGACGCTGTTCTTTGCCGCCGACGAAGCCCTGTATCAGGCCAAACAAGCCGGCAAGAACGCCTTCCGCTTCTACGATCGCTCGCTGGCCGGCAAGCCGGTCGCCGCCTCCGACGCCGGCGCCTGAGGCGCCTTTAGTCTTTGGGGACCGCCGGGGGCGGGACTACTATAAGGAGGACGTTCTAGCGAGAAAGGACCCAACGGGTTGATCAACCACGACGTGGTCGTCATCGGCGGCGGCCTCGCCGGCATGCGCGCTGCGGTGGAAGCCGCAGAGGGCGGCGCCGACGTCGCCATCGTCTCGAAGCTCCACCCGGTCCGCAGCCATTCCGGCGCGGCCCAAGGCGGCATCAATGCGGCGCTGGGCAATCGCGAGGATGACTCACCCGAAGCCCACACCTTCGACACGGTCAAGGGCTCCGATTACCTGGGCGACCAAGACGCTATCGAGGCGATGTGCGAGGACGCTCCCAAGCAGATCATTTGGCTCGAGCATCGCGGCTGCATCTTCTCGCGCATGCCCGACGGCCGGATCGCGCAGCGTCCGTTCGGCGGCGCCGGCTCCATGCGAACCTGCTACTCCGCCGACGTCACCGGCCTGGTGATCCTGCACACGCTATGGGAGCAGCTCGAGCGGTTCGGCGTCAAAGTCTACGAGGAATACTTCTGCACCGCGCTGGCCGTCGAGGACGGCGTCGGTTCGGGCGTCGTCGCGTACAACATGCGCAACGGCGATCTCGACCTGATCGGCGCCAAGGCCGTCATCTTCGCGACCGGCGGCGCCGGCCGCATGTATCTCAAGACGACCAACGGATACGCGTCCACCGCCGACGGAGCCGCAATCGCCTACAAAGCCGGCATCCCGTTGATGGACATGGAGTTCATGCAGTTCCATCCGACCACGCTCAAGGAAAACGGCGTTTTGATGACCGAGGGCGCGCGCGGCGAAGGCGCGTACCTGCTCAACGCGCTCGGCGAGCGTTTCATGTTCAAGTACGCGCCGAGTAAGGGGGAGCTGGCGTCGCGCGACGTCGTCTCGCGCGCGGAATGGACCGAGATTCTCGAGGGACGCGGCGTCGACGGCTGCGTGCTGCTCGACATGCGCCATTTGGGGCGCGAAAAGATCCTCGAGCGCCTGCCCCAAATTCGCGAGCTGGCGCTGGACGCCACCGGCAAGGACGCGGTCAACGAGCCGATTCCGATCCTCCCCGGCGCGCATTACACGATGGGCGGCATCGAGACCGACAAGTGGGGCGCCACCCGCGTACCCGGCGTCTACGCCGCCGGCGAGTGCGCGTGCGTCAGCGTACACGGCGCCAATCGCCTGGGAGGCAACTCGCTGCTCGAGACGATCGTTTTCGGTGCGCGCTCCGCCAAACACGCGTTGGGATACGTCAAGGGCGTGAGCGGAGTGAAACCGTCGCAAGCGACCCTGAATCGCGAGCGCGAGCGCATCGCCACGCTGCTGGGCCGCAGCTCCGGCAATCGCGCACCGGTCCTTCGCCGCGCGATGAACGTCACGATGAGCGACAACACCTTCATCTTCCGCAACGAGAGCGAGCTCGGCAAGGCGGTCGACGAGCTCACGCGCATCCGCAAAGAGTTCGACGAAACCGCCTACGTGATGGACAAGTCCAAGACGTTCAACACCGATCTCGTGTCGACGATGGAGACGGACTTTCTCATCGATGCGTCGCTGGCGCTGGCCGCCGGCGCCAAGGCGCGCAAGGAGTCGCGCGGCGCGCAGGCGCGTACCGACTATCCCGAGCGCGACGACGCGAACTGGCTCAAACACACGCTGGCGTGGCGTCAGCCCGACGGTACGCCGCGCCTGGACTACTCCCGCGGGGTCACGATCACCAAGTTCTCTCCGGAAGTGAGAACGTACTGATGGCACAGGTCAAACTCGACATCTTCCGTTTCGACGAAGCGGTCGATGCGGTTCCGCACCGCGACGTCGTGACCGTCGACGTTCCCGAGACGACGACCGTCCTCGACGCGCTCGAAACCGCCAAGGCCGACGTCGACGGCTCGATCAGCTTCCGCCGTTCGTGCCGTTCGGCGATTTGCGGATCGTGCTCGATGAACATCAACGGCGTCACCGGCTTGGCGTGCAAGACGCCCTGCAACACCGTCATGGACGACGTCGGTACGATCAAGATCGATCCGATGCCGAACTTCCAGCCCATGAAGGATCTGGTCGTGCACATGGATCCGTTCTGGGACAAGTACGCGCGCCTCAAGCCCTACCTTCAGCCGGCCGACGCGGATTCGGCGCACGAGCGCGAGCGGCGCGTGTCGCCCGACGACATGCGCAAACTGGTCGACGTCGCCAACTGCATCATGTGCGCGACCTGCTACGCACTCTGCCCGGTCGTGAGCGTCGATCCGGCGTTCGCCGGCCCGGCGGCGATCGCGTACGCCTACCGCTTCATCGAGGACGTGCGCGACGACAAGCGCAAAGAGCGCCTCGCCCAAATCAACGAAGACTATTTGTGGCTTTGCGCGCACTGCTACGCCTGTTCGTATTGTCCGAAGCACGTCGACCCCAACGACCGGATCATCGACGTCAAGCGCGCCACCGTCAAAGACCGCGTCATGATGAACGAGCGGGGTCCTCGGCACGCCCTGGTCGTCAGTAAAACGATCAAGCAGACCGGAATGCTGGCCGAAACCGAGGTGATTCAGGGCACGATCGGACGGTTCAACGTTCGCGGATTGCTGAAGGTCGCGCCGCTCGGGTTGCGGATGGCGGCCAAGGGGAAGATGCCGCCCCCGTTCTTGCGGCCCATTCCGAAGGTCGACGAAGTCCGGACGATCTTCGACGCCCTGGAGGTTCCGGTAAGCTGATGGCTGCGACCTTACTGCCCGAAGACCTGCCGCTCGACGCGCACAAGCGCACGCACTCGGCCGAAACCAAACGCTACGGCTTCTTCCCCGGATGCGTCGCCAAAGAGTCGTGCAAGGAGCTTTTCAACTCTACCATGCTGTTGGCCGACCGGCTCGGGATCGAGCTCATCGAGCTGACCGCCGCATCCTGCTGCGGGGCGTCGGTCGTCAACGACGTCAACCGCGACGTGGCTCGCGTCCTCAACGCCCGCACCTACGCGCAAGCCGAGGCGCTCGGACTCGACGACGTGATCACCATCTGTTCGACCTGTACGGGTCACATGCGGGCCGCCAACAAGGAGTTGCTCGAGAGCGAAGAGAGGATGGATCACGCCAACGCGATTCTCTCGAAGTTCGGCGCAAAGTACCAAGGAAACGTGACGGTGCGCCATTTGCTGTGGCTGCTGATCGACGACATCGGTCTGGACAACCTGCGCTCGATGGTCGTGCGGCCGCTCAACGGCCTGCGCGTGGCGCCGTTCTACGGCTGCCACATCATCCGTCCCGAATCGGTCAACGGATGGGAGTCGGCCCGCAATCCGCACTCGCTCGAAGACCTGGTGGAAGCGATCGGCGGCGAGCCGGTCGACTACGCCGGCAAGACGCGCTGCTGCGGATTCCACATCCAGCTCGAAAAAGACAACACCGCCGCCAACATGGTCGGCCAGAACATGCGGATGGCCAAAGACCGCGGCGCCGAAGCGGTCATCACGCCCTGCCCGCTCTGCCACCTAGCGCTCGATGGATACCAAGCCGACTCGGCCGCGCGCTGGGGACGCACCGACCTGCCGACGTTCCATTTGCCGCAGCTGGTGGCGTTTGCACTCGGGGTAGCGCCCGAGAAGCTCGGCCTCAACAAGCACCTGATCGACCCGCGAACGATTCTGGTCGAGCGCGAGCTCATCGCGTAGCACGCGCCCGCACACAACGAAGCCGCCCTCGTCTTCTTCTCGGCGAAGGGCGGCTTTGTGCCGCTTACGGTTGTAGCGTTTGATCGATTCGTGAACCCCGCCTGGCCGTACGTTCTTGGGAGGCCCCAGGCGGGGGACGATCGCCGGCGGCTTGCGCCGCTTCTTTCGTGCCATCGCGCACCTCCGGCAGCCATCATACCACCCACGCTCGGGCCGGCCGGGAACCGGGCCCCGAAGTCGAAGCGCTCGGGCGTGACCTCCACGCTCTCGCACCCGGAGACGCCATACCCGGAAATCGACGCCGAGCTTGCCGCGCTGCGCGAGGGTGCGGCCGTCTGGGCGGCAATGCCGGTCGGAGCGAAAATCGAGCTCCTGCAAGCCTGCCGCCAGGGCGTCCATGCGGTCAGCCGCCGCTGGACGAAGGCCGCCGCTGGAGCTAAGGGCATTGCCGGCACGCCGCTGGCCGGCGAGGAGGCGGTCAGTGGTCCGTGGGCCGTGCTGCTCGCCCTCAACCGCTACCTCGACACGTTGCAGCAAATCGACGCGGCCGGGGCGCCGGCGATCGCACCGTCGCGGGTGCGCACCCGCGCCGGCGGGCAGGTCGTCGTCGACGTCTTTCCGGTCGACCTCTACGACCGCGTGCTTCTGAACGGCATGCGCGCCGAGGTCTGGATGCAGCCCGAGGTGACGCCGCAGACGCTCGCTGCCACGATGGGCGTCTGGTACCGCCGGTCCGAACGCCGGCCGCGCGTCGCGCTGGTCCTGGGTGCCGGCAACATCGCCTCGATTCCGGCACTCGACGTGCTCTACAAGCTGATCGCCGAGGGTGCCGTCTGCGCGCTCAAGATGAACCCCGTCAACGACTATCTCGGACCGATCTTCGAGGAGGCGTTCGAACCGCTGGTGCGCGGGGGGTTCCTGCGCTTGGCGTACGGCGGAGCCGCCGCCGGAAAGTACTTGTGCGCGCATCCCGCGATCGACGAGGTTCACGTCACCGGCAGCGCCGCGACCCACGACGCCATCGTCTGGGGCGACGGTCCTGAGGCGGCAGCCAGAAAGCTGCGCCGCGACCCGGTGCTCCGAAAGCCGATCACCAGCGAACTCGGAAACGTCAGCCCGACGATCGTGCTGCCCGGCGCGTGGACGCACGCCGACTTCCGCTTTCAAGCCGAGAACGTGCTGACCCAGAAGCTGCACAACGACGGGTTCAACTGCATCGCGGCGCAAGTTTTGATTCTTCCGTCGGAGTGGGACGGCACCCCAAAACTTTTGGCGGCGATCGAAGAACTCGCCGCGGCGGCTGCGGATCGTCCGGCCTACTATCCCGGTGCGGCGCAGCGCCTGCAGACCGTGACCGCCGGCGCCGGCGACGTTCTCCGCTACGGACGCCGCGACGGCGACTTCTTGCCGCGAACGCTGTTCTTCGTCGACGCCGGCGCCGCGTCGCCGGCGTTCTCGGTCGAGGCCTTCTCCAGCGCTCTCGCGGTCACGACGTTGCCGGGAGACTTCGAAACCTTCGCACGCGATGCGGTAGCGTTCGCCAACGATCGCTTACGGGGAAGTTTGGGCGGAAACTTGATCGTCGACCCGCACGCGCATCGCCAGCACGAGGGCGCGGTCGACGAGGCGATCGCCGCGATGCGCTACGGTTGCGTCGGGGTCAACGCGTGGACCGGCGTCGGCTTCCTGCGATGCGAAACCCCCTGGGGAGCCTTCCCCGGCGAGACGCTCGAGGACGTGCGAAGCGGAATCGGCAGCGTGCATAACGCGCACCTTTTTTCGAAGCCGCAAAAGAGCGTGGTCTACGCTCCGTTCGCACCCTTTCCACGCAGTCTGTTCGGATACGGCGGTTCGTTGCTGCCCAAGCCGCCCTGGTTCGTTACCAACCGCCGTCAAGCGCAAATCGGCGAGGCGCTGTGCGACTTCGAATACGCGAAGTCGCCTTGGACGCTCGCCAAAGTCGCGCTGCTCGCGATGACCGCCTAGCGCGTCAATCGCGCGAAAGCAGCGCGTGGCTGAGCGCGTCGTCGTCCGGACGCCGCGCCGGCGCGCGTCCCGAGAACCGGTTGCGCGCGTACCAAACCACGAGAAAGACGATCCCTGCGATGAGTAGAGCGTTCACGAGGTCCCTCTCTTTTTCAGCTGCGTCTTGACGGCGTCGAGGATCTGCCGCGGCTCGTAGCCCAGGGCCCGCGTCCGCGCCACGAAGCTCTCGGCGATCTCCCGCAAGCGCGGTGCGCTCCACGCGCGCCGCGCGCCCGCGACGAACGTTCCCAAGCCCCTCCGTACCTCGACGGCACCTTGCCGCTCGAGCTCGGCCCACGCCCGGTTGACGGTATTTGGGTTGAGACCCAGACCCGCGGCCACGTCGCGAACGCTGGGCAACCGATCGCCGCGGCCCAGCTCGCCGCGCGCGATCGCCGCGAGAACCTGTTCCTCGAGCTGTGCGTAGACCGGCACCGGCGAGGCGTCATCGACGTAAAGCTGCCGTATTTCCACGCTGGCGGATCGAGTTTCCCAACGATTCCTCCGACCGGGTCAATGCATCATAGTGTCCTACGACACTAAGACACTCGGAAGACAGTATAACTCGCGCGAGGGGCTTTGTCGACCCGGGTTACGTGCCGGCGCCGCCGAGCACCGACAGCTCCCAGCGGTAGCCGTCGGGATCGTAGAACCACAGCCCCATGTTGGGCGAGCCTTCCGCCTCGGGACCGATCTCGTCGCCGGGGTCTTCGATGTCGACCCCCGCCGTTTGCAGCACGTGCAGGGCTTCGCGCAGCGTCGGCATGTCGGCGCAACGAAACGACATATGACCGATCGTCTCGGGATGCGGTTTCCCCTCGTGCAGGACGATCGTTACCGCGTCGTTCGAAAGCCCGACGCCGTCGTCGAACCGGAAGATCGGTTGGAGGTCGAATAGTCCGGTCCACCACCGCTCGCTGGCGCGCACGTCGCGCACCGAAAGACCGAAGTGTCCCACCGTTCCCAAAGCAATCTTCACGCGGGTGCCTCCTTCGCATAAAGCAGCAGATCGGATTGATACGCGCGCACCACTCCCACGAAGTGCATTCCCAAACGATGGATCAACGTAATCGAGCGGGCGTTGAATTTGTTCGCGACCGCAACGATCCGCGGGAGCCGCTGGTCGCGAAATCCGAAAGCCAGGACGGCGCCGGCGGCCTCGAAAGCGTAGCCGTGGCCCCAGAAATCGCGCGCGAAGAGAAAGGCGATCTCCACGTCGGTGCCGCTCGGCAGCCGCTGCAAGCCGCAGGCGCCGATCACTCGGCCGTCCTCCTTGCGCACGACCGGCCAAATGCCGATGCCCTCGCGCTCGTAGCGCTCGGCCATTTTCTCCAGAGCCGGACCGGCGCGCTGCGGCGGCAGTCCGTTCGGATAGCCCTTGCCGATATAGCGCATCGTCTCGCCGTCGCCGTAGATCGCCGCCAGCGCCGGAAGATCCGACGGCATCCAGCTGCGTATCAACAGCCGGGGCGTTTCGATGAAGCTCAATGAATCGCGCCGGCAGCCGACAGCATCTGCAGAACCCGGTCGACCGGCAATCCGTAGACCTTCGTCCCGTTACGGCCGTCCATGGTCTTCGACTCGAAAAGCGCGTCGTAAATCGCGGCCTGCGTCGCTTCGACGGTTGCGTCGTACAGGCTGTCCAGCACGTTGCCGTCTTCGACGATCGGCCGGGAGGGCGCGCTCACCGTGAACGGTGCCGTCCGCTCGAACACCCGCGAGGTCGAAAACGCGACGATCAAGTCGCCGCTTCCGACGCCGGAGGTCAACCCCACCCGCCCCATTCCCAAGGCGGCTCGCAGCGCGAGCGCGCGCAGCTGGCGGCTCGAGAGCGGTGCATCGGTTGCGACGACGATGATGATGCTGCCTTCGGCCAGCCGTCCCCCCAAAGAAATTCGCTTGGGATAGACCGTCCGGTACTCGTCTTGCAGACGCTCGCCGACCGGCACCCCAAGCACCGTCAACAGGCGCCGTTCGCTGCCCGTGTTGTCGTTCACCAGCACGCCGACGCGATACGAGCCCTCGTCTTGAGGCAAGACTCTGGACGCCGAGCCGATACCGGCCTTGAAGCCGAACGCCTTCATCCCGGTCCCCGCCCCGACGCTGCCGCGCGCGAACTGTCCGGGCTTGGCGGCGTCCAGCAGGCGCACGACGTCGTCGGCCGACACCACCCGCGCCTGGATGTCGTTGAGCAGCGCGTCGTCGCATTCGGCGACCACCGGCAGCGGGACGTCGTCGCCGCGCCCGATCGCCGGATGATGCTCGATCTGCCAGGTAACGACCCCGTCGGCCGCCCGCGGAACGTCGAGCGTGTCGGTCAGGACGACCGGCTCCTCCAGATAGCCGCTCTCCTCGATCCAGTGCGTCCCGGTCATCTCGCCGTTGCCGTTGAACGCGAAGAACGCCGCCGAGACCTTATGGTCCCAGGGGTCGGCATTGGGCAGTACGACGGTGGCCCCCGTGCGGATGTCGGACCCTTGGATTTTGGTGAGGCTCCCGACCCGCACGCCCGGGACGTCGGTGATGCCGTCCAACGGTCCGGTCGCGAAGAATCCGAAGTGGAACGGCAAGACGGCCGGCGCGGGACGGGCGGCCAGCATAACCGCAGCCAAGATCGGGAAAAGAATGGCAACTCTGGGCATCCGGCTTGCATTAAACCCGGCGTTGCGCGCGCCTGCAGGCTCGCTCCCCGAGCGTGAGTAACCCTTAACGCCACACTCTTGCGAGGGCCGTGCCATTCTGACCGCTCCGGACAAAATCAAGGCCGCCAAACTCTGGGAGAACCTTTCCGTCCCGGAGTTGATCGAGCACGCGATTCGTTGCGAAGAGGGAATCCTGGGCCGCGACGGCCAGGTCATCGTCGACACCCGGCCGCACACCGGACGCTCGCCCAAGGACAAGTTCTTCGTCAAGGAACCGTCGAGCGCCGGGCATATCGATTGGGGCGACACCAACGCTCCGATCGAGGCGTCGGTCTTCGACGCGCTCTGGGAGCGCGTCGCCGCGTACCTCTCCGAGCGCGAGGTCTACGCGCTCGACTGCTACGTCGGCGCCGACGAGCGCTATCGCGTTCCGGTCCGCGTTTACACGGAGTTCGCCTGGCACAACCTGTTCGCGCGCCATCTGTTCATCCGGCCGGAACGGCCGGATCCGGACTTCGTTGCCGAGTTCACGGTGGTCGACGCCGCGCTCTTCGGTGCCGATCCGCAGCGCGACGGCACGCGCTCGAGCACGTTCGTCCTGGTCAACTTCGCCCGCCGTATAATTTTGATCGGCGGCACCAAGTACGCCGGCGAAATCAAGAAGTCGGTCTTCACGGTCATGAACTACTTGCTGCCGCTGCGCGATACGCTGCCGATGCACTGTTCGGCCAACGTCGGCAAGGACGGTGACGTCGCGATCTTCTTCGGTCTGTCCGGCACGGGCAAGACGACGCTCTCCTCCGATTCGCACCGTCCGCTGATCGGCGACGACGAACACGGCTGGTCGGCCGACGGCGTCTTCAACTTCGAGGGCGGCTGCTACGCGAAGGTCATCCGCCTGTCGCCCACCGCCGAGCCCGAGATCTGGGCCGCCACCAACCGCTTCTCGACCGTCATCGAAAACGTCGTCTACGACGAAGCGACCCGCGCGCTCGACGTCGACTCGGACGCCAAGACCGAGAACACGCGCGCCGCATACCCGCTGGAGTTCATTCCCAACGTCGTACCGAGCAGCCGGGGCGGACATCCGCGCACGATCCTCATGCTCACCGCCGACGCGTTCGGCGTGCTTCCGCCGATCTCCAAACTCACGCGTCAGCAGGCGATGTACCACTTTCTGTCCGGGTACACGGCGAAGGTCGCAGGCACGGAACGCGGCGTCACCGAGCCGCAGGCGACCTTCTCGACCTGCTTCGGCGCGCCGTTCATGGTGCACCATCCGACGGTCTACGCGAAACTGCTCGGCAAAAAGATCGACGAACATCACGTCGAGTGCTGGCTGGTCAACACCGGCTGGACCGGCGGACCGTACGGCGTCGGAAAGCGCATGTCGATCGCGCACACGCGCGCGATGGTCAACGCGGCGATCGAAGGACGCATCGAACGGGACTTCGAGACCGAGCCGTTCTTCGGATTGCGGATTCCCAAGCACGTCCCGGGCGTGCCCGACGACGTGCTCAACCCGCGCCACGCGTGGGCCGACGAGGCCGCTTACGACCAGCAGGCGGAAAAGCTGGCGCGGCTCTTCTTCGAGAACTTCAAACGCTTCGAAGACCACGTGTCCGACAGCGTCAAGGCGATCGCCATCAAGCCGTAGGCAAGTGGGTCGCTGGCTCGGTTTCGATCACGTCGACTGCCGCGTGATCTCGCTCGCGGCGGTCGAACCGTTTTACGACGCGCTCATGCCCGAGCTCGGACTGGCCGAGAAACGGCTCTCGCAGGTGGACGACGCGGGCGAGTGGCACGAAGCTTCGGACGGCCGCCCGTACAACACCGTCGAATACTTCGAGCCGGCGCGGGACGGCGCGGTGCCCTTCTTCATCGGTTTCATCGAGCGGCGCGATCACGTTCCCGCGCTGACGCGGATCGCATTCCGGGTCGAGCGCGAGCGCTTCGACGAGCTCGAGTCGCTGCTGGGTCGCATCGGCGCCGTCGCGATCGAACGCAGCGAAGACATGTCGGCTTATCCGGCGATCTTCTTCGAAGATCCGGCCGGCACCAAACTGGAGCTCGTCGCGCGCAATCCGGCGCGCTGACTTCGCCGGCGATCAGCGCCGCCCGATCGCCTTATAGAGCACTCGCTTCGGACGCCGTCCGTCGAACTCGCCGTAGTGCACGCGCTCCCAGGTGCCGAGATCGAGCTTCGAATCCGTCACCGGAACGATCACCTGATGTCCCAGCAGCATGCGCTTGAGATGCGCGTCGGCGTTGTCCTCGCCGGTGAGATGGTGGCGATAGCCGGCCTTGCGCGGGGCAAGCTCTTCCAGCCATTCCATGATGTCGTGCCACAAACCCGATTCGCGATCGTTGACGAAGACGCTCGCCGTGATGTGCATGGTGCTCACCAAGATCATGCCGTCCGCGAGGCCGGCGTCCGAACGGACGCGCTCGACGGTTTCGGTAATGTCCAGAATCTCGTAGCGCTGCTGGGTCACGATCGTCGCGTAGTGGGTGTAGGTAACCAGCTCGTGCATGCTTCCTCGCTATCTAATGGCTCGCTAAGACGGGAACCCGGGGAAACCGCTATGATGACCGGGATGAAGCTCTTCTCTGTGGCCGCGCTGCTGGCGGTCTTCGTGCTCCCGGTCGCCGTTTCGGCCCAGCAAACTCAGCAGATCCCTCCACCCCCGCAAGCGCCGCCCAGCGGGCAGCAGTACGGGCAGCCATACGGACAGCAGGGGCAGCCGTACGGACAGCAAGGTCAACCCTACGGTCAGCCCGGCGGGCCGCAGCAGCGCGGCGAACGCCGCTACAATCGTTGGATGCGCATGCTTTCTCGCTTGAACCTTTCGAGCCAGCAGCAACAGCAAGTCCAGTCGGCACTCGGTCAATACTTCCAGTCGCATCCGGCCGGCAGCGCGCGCGATCCGCAAGGCATGCGAAATCTGCGCGACCAGATCTTCGGCACGCTCTCGCCCTCGCAACAAGATCAGTTGCGCTCGCAAATGCAAGCCGCGCGCGTTCAGCGCCTGCAGCGTCAGCTGCAGCGCGCCCAACAACAAGGGCAAGCGCCGGCGTACAACGGAACGCAGCCGCCGCGATAACGGCTCTCCCCTTAGGGGACCTCCAGCGCGAGGACGCCGTCGCGCGAGCGAAAGCTCAACTGCGAGAATTGGTCGACCGTGAAGGTCGCCGCGCGCGCAAACGCCGGCGGCCTTCCGCGCAGGACGGCAACGACGTCCATGCCCGCTTCCCGAGCGGCGGCAATGCCCTGCAGACTGTCTTCGACGACCAGCGCTCGTGCGGGAACGACCCCGAAGTGCCGCGCGGCCTCGAGATATCCGTCGGGGGCCGGCTTGTTCCGATCGACGTCGTCGGCACTGACCAGCAGCGGCGGCTTCGGAAGCCCGGCGTGTGCGATCAGCGAGAGCGCAAACCGCGTTCCGCACGAAGTGACGATCGCCCAGCGGTCTCCCGCCAGCGCCTCCAAGCACGCGCGCACGCCGGGAAAGGCAATCGCGCGATCGTCGACGAGCGTTCCGAACAGGTCGAACAGGACGGCGTCGTAGTTCATCGTTCCTGACATCGTAGCAAGCGGGGAGGTCGCCCGTCTTTGCGAAACCGCGCTGCGTGAAACCTTCCCGCTTCGCCGCTTTCGGATTCGTCTCGGTCCTGGTGCTTTCCGCATGCGGGAACGGAGGGCCGGCCTATGCGGCCCAAACGCAGCCCGCCCAGCGCGCCCCCGTCCGGTGCGACGGACCGGGCGCCGCCGCCGGGCCCGGCATGACGCCGGCGGTACCGGGCGGCTTGAGCGTCCCGGCCGGCTTCACGATCGAGACGATCGCGCGGATTGGCGGCGCGCGCGAGCTGGCGGCGTTGCCCGACGGTGACTTGATCGTCGGCACGAAGGGAAGCGACGTTTACATCGTTCCGGACGCCGAATCGGCGGGCGCCGCCGGTTCTCCGCTGGTCTTTGCCACCTTCGACGACGCCCACGCTTCGGGGGTCGCGTTCGCGCGCGACCGCTGCACGCTGCTGTTCGGCAGCGAGCACGGCGTCTGGTCCACGCCGTACGCGAGCGGCGATCTCACGGCCGAGAAACTGCGGGAGATCGCAAAGGTCCGTCAGGGCGCGGAAGCACCCAACACCGACGGCGACGTTCACGTGACGACTTCGGTCGCCTATTGGAACGGGGTCGTGTACGCGTCGGCGGGCTCGTCGTGCAACGCCTATGAATATCCGCAGCCGGGCGTCAAAGCGCCGTGCAAAGAAGTCGATCCGACGCGCGCCGCGATCTCGCAGATGCGGCTCGACGGATCGCAGTTCGCGCAGCGCGCGTTCGACCTTCGGAACGCCATCGCGCTCACGATCGATCCGGTAACGGGCGCGCTGTGGGCGGGTGACGCGGGGCAAGACGCGCTGCCGTTCGGCCATCCGTACGAGTTTCTCGACGACGTCTCGGCCCATCCGGGCGACGCCGACTACGGCTGGCCGAAATGCGAGGAAAATCACCATGCGTATTGGCCGCACGCCGATTGCTCGCAACAGGCCGTTCCACGCATCGAGCTGCCCGCCTACTCGACGATCGTCGGCAACGTGTTTTATCCGCTCGGAGCGGATGGCCGGTTTGCGTTTCCAACACGGTATCGAGGAGCGCTGTTCGTCGCGACGCACGGATCCTGGCATCGCAGCGGCGGCGCCTTCGTCGACGCGCCCCAGGTCGACTGGGTTCCGATGAACGGCGACCAGCCGGCCACCCCCGTCGACTGGAACGACCCGGCCGCGCAGTGGCATCCGTTCGTAACCGGATTCCAGACGGCCGGCTACACCCGCGTCGGCCGAGCGACCGGCGTCGCCGTCGGTTCGAAAGGCAGCCTGTTCATTGCCGACGATCAGGCGGGCGCGATCTATCGCGTACGCCCGGCGGCACGGTGAGCGCGCGATGAGCGACGCGCTTGGTATTCTCGTCGGGGGCGGTCCCGCGCCGGGCATCAACGGCGTGATCGCGTCGGCCGCGATGGAAGCGTTCAAATGCGGCATTCGCGCGATCGGGATTTACGACGGGTACCGCGACTTGGCGGCCGGCCGGCCGCCCGAGACGCGCGAGCTCGTCTTCGACGACGTCTCGCGAATCCACACCAGCGGCGGATCCATTTTGCGCACCTCGCGCACCAACCCGGCAGAGAACGAAGCGACGCTGGATCGCTGCGTGGCCTCGATCGAAGCGCTCGGACTGCGATACTTGGTTTGCATCGGCGGCGACGACACGACCTACGGCGCCGCGCGAATCGCCGAACGAACGCGCGGACGCGTCGGCATCGCCACCGTCCCCAAGACGATCGACAACGATCTGCCGCTTCCGGAGAACATGCCGACGTTCGGCTTCGAAACCGCGCGATCCGTGGGCGCCGGTTTGCTCGAAAGCCTAATGGAAGACGCGCGCACGACCGCCCGCTGGTACGTGGTCGTCTGCATGGGCCGTAAGTCCGGCGCGCTGGCGTTGGGAATGTGCAAAGCCGCCGGCTCGACGCTCGCGGTGATTCCAGAGGAGTTTCCCGCGCGCATCGAGCTGCAGGCCGCGATCGACACCATCGCGGGTGCGGTGCTCAAACGCCGCGTGGTGGGCCGCGAGCACGGCGTCGCGGTCGTCGCCGAGGGCATCACCGAGCTGTTGCCCGTCAACGCCTTCGAGCAACTCGAAAACGTCGGCCGCGACTCGTTCGGCAACATTCGCTTGGCCGACGTTCCGCTCAGCAGTTTGCTGCGCGACGGCGTGCGCGCGCGGCTGTCGCAGATTGCCGCCGGCGCCACGGTGCACGCGAAGGACATCGGCTACGAGCTGCGCTGCGCCAAACCGGTGCCGTTCGACGTCGACTACACGCGCACGCTCGGATTCGGCGCCGTGCGGTACTTGCTGGGCGGCGGCAGCGGCGCGCTGATCGCGCTCTCCGACGGACACGTCGTGCCGATGTCGCTCCACGAATTGACCGATCCGCGCACCGGGCGAATCCGCACCCGGCGCGTCGACACGACGGCCGAGGCGTACCGGGTGGCGCGCGACTACATGGTGCGTCTCGAGCCGCCGGACTTCGACGACCCGCAGCGCCTCGGTGCGCTGGCCGAGCTGACGAATCTCACGCCCGACCGATTCCGCGAAGAGTTCGAATACGTAGCGCTGCCCTAGCGCCGGTTAGGGCGGCGGCAGCGGCGACGCGAGCGCGCGGGGCGGATCGGCGTCGAGCGCGTCGAGCAGTCTCTGCGCCTTGGCGGCGCCGTCTTCATCGTCGTCGTTGCGATACGAGCGCAGCGCCGCCGACGCCGACGAACGCGCGGCGTCGAAACGCCCCAGCTTGGCCTCGATTTCCCCGCGCAAAAGATAGCCGTCGGCATCGTCGCCGTTGGCCGCCAGGTACGCGCCGGCCGCCGACAGCGCGCCGTCGTACGCCCCCGAGCCCAACCGCGCGTAGGCCGCCCAAAACAGTCCGTCGCCGGACTTGGGATCGAGTTTCAGCACGGCGTCCAGATCCGCGACGGCCGCCGGCCATCGCTGCGCCATCGCCTCGGCGCGGCCTCGAAACAGCAGCGCGTCTTCATTTTCCGGATCGACGGCGAGCGCCGCGGTGCAATCTGCGACGGCTTCGTCGTAACGCTGGTTCGCGAGATATGCGCGGCACCGGACGCGGAGCGACGCGGACTCGCCGGGCTCGAGCGCGACCGCCTTGTCGGCATCCGAAAACGCTGCTACGCCGTCGTCGCGGTCGAGCTGTACGATCGCGCGCTCGCGATAGGCGTACGCCAGGCTGGGATCCAACGCGACGGCCTTCGAGCAATCCGCCAGCGCCCCGTCGTTTTCGTCGCTGTCGTCGCGAGCCTGACAGCGCGACGCGTAGGCGTAGGCGTCGCTCGGGTCGGCGGCGATCGCGGCGGTGTAGTCCGCGATCGCCGATCGCTGATCGTCGAGCGCCGCGTACGCGTCGCCGCGAGCCACCAACGCCGCCGCGTCGTTCGGCCGCGTCGCGAGATACCGATTCAGGACGCCGATTGCGTCGCGATAGTCGCCGTCACGAACGAGGCTCTGCGCTTCCGCCACCGCGGCCGGCGGCGCAGCTGACTGCGCGAGCGCCGGAGACGGTGCGCCGACGGCTGCAACGCCTGCGGCTGCCAGCAGCGTGAAGAGCCGGCGACCGGTCACGTGCGCGGACTTCAGCTCGGCGGCAGCGGCGAGCCGACGGGCAGCGGCGAGCCGGCCGGCGCCGGCGAAGGCGCGTTGAGCGCGTCGAGCAGCGACTGCGCCTTCGCGATACCGGCTTGGTCGTTGGCAATGCGGTAGTGACGCATCGCGTCGGTCGCCGAGCTCCGCGCGTCGTCGATTTTTCCGAGCTTGGCCTGAATCTGGGCTCGGACCAAATATCCGTCGCCGTCGTCGGCGTTATCGCCGATGTATTTGTCGATGGCCGCCAAACCGGCTTCGTACGATCCGGCGTTGAGTTGCGCGTAGCCGATCCAGTAGTCGGCGCCGGTTTCCTTCGGATCGATCCGCAGGACGTCGGCGAAATCTTCCATCGCCGGACTCCAGCGCTTTTCGAAGATCTCCGCGCGTCCGCGGGCGAAGTGCGCTCCCTCGCTATCGGGCTCGATGGCCAGTGCCGCCGTGCAGTCTTTGATGGCGTCGTCGTAACGCCCCACGGCGACGAACGCTTCGCAGCGGACGCGCAGGCTCGCGGGCTCGTTCGGTTCGAGGGCCATGGCGCTTTGCGCGTCGGTGAGGGCCGCCTGGCCGGCGCCGTTGTCGATCTCGACCAGCGCGCGCTCGCGATAGGCGTAGGCCAGCTTCGGATTGAGCTCGATCGCTCTCGAGCAGTCCTTGATGGCCGCTTCGTCCTGACTGATCTCGTCGAGCGACTCGCACCGCGACGCGTAGGCATAGGCGTACTGAGGGTTGACCGCCAGGGCCGCGGTATAATCGGCGATCGCCGAGCGCTGCTGGCCGAGCGCTTCGTAGTCGTCGCCCCGGTCGACCAGGGCGCGCGCGTCATTCGGATGGGCGACCAGATACTTGTCGAGCACCGCGATGGCCTCGCGATAGCTCCCGCTATTGTAGAGCGATTCTGCTTTAGCGACGTCGGGAGGGAGGGCGGTGCTCTGCGCGCGGACTGCCGCCGTACCTGCGAAAACCAGCGCCGAGAAAACGGCGAGAACGCGACCGCCGCGAACCATCCAGCCACCTCGTGAATCGGATAAAATGAAAGGCCCGCCGCACCTTTCGCGCGGCGAGCCTTCCTCCTTCATAATCTGGCGCCGACCTACTTTCGAGGGGCCCTGCGGCCCGACTATCATTGGCGCTGGCGGGCTTAACTGCCGTGTTCGGGATGGGAACGGGTGGGTCCCCGCCGCTATAGACGCCAGAAACTGGATCCCCGTCGCGATGGCGAGCCGGAGCTCCAGCCGATCGCGACGAGAAATTTGCCCAAAGCTGTACAGAGAAGAACTTCCAGTGCCACGAGAGCGATGGCGCAATTTTGGTGTTATTCAAAATTTCCGAGCGATTAGTACCGGTCAGCTTCACACCTTGCAGTGCTTCCACACCCGGCCTATCAACGTGGTGGTCTACCACGGCTCTTCACCCTTTCGGGATTGAGATCTCATCTTGGAGTCAGTTTCACGCTTATATGCTTTCAGCGTTTATCTGATCCGAACATAGCTACCCGGCTATGCTCCTGGCGGAACAACCGGTTCACCAGAGGTTCGTTCGACCCGGTCCTCTCGTACT
>DATJUC010000298.1:0-11181 GCA_035502675.1 Candidatus Acidiferrales bacterium
CGCCCGAGACCGCTTTCCGTTGCCTTCCCTCCCCTGCAGCCTATCGCCTCAACAGGAGCGCGCTTTCGCGTGAAGATCGTCGCAGCGCTTTTGTGCTGCCTCGCTGCCTGCATACCGGTCTCTTCGGCCCTGGCCGAGACCGGCGGCATCGTTTCGGGGGTCGTCGTCGACGACAAGACGCACGCGCCGATCGCGGCCGTTTCGGTCGTCGCGAAGTCTCCCAGCGCGACCTACCGGACCGTCACCGACGAGAAGGGTCACTACGCCTTTCTGAGCGTGCTGCCCGACAACTACTCGCTTACGTTTTCGAAGCCGGGCTACCAGCCGTCGTCCACCATCGTGGTCGTACTCAACGGTTCGCAGAATGCCGTCAACTTGCAGCTGTCCAAGACGCTCAAGCTGATCGCGACGACCCACGCGCGCTCGGCCGGAAGCGCCTATCAGCACGGGATGACGATCGACACCTACACGGTTACCGGCAGCCAGATCGACATGGTGCAAGGCAAAGCCTTCAACACCGACGAGAACTCGCTGCTGCGCAGCATTCCGTCGGTCACGATCGACAAGTCGGGCACCGTCTCGATTCGCGGCGGCTTTGCGTTCGAGGCGGCCTACGAGTTCGAGGGCATCGACTACACGACGCCCAGCGCGAACCTCCAGAATACGCTGCAAAACGTCGCCAACTTCGGCATGCTCAACGGCGTCGGCAGCGTGCAGCTCATTCCGGGCGGCGGGGACGCGACTCACGGCGACACGGGGACCGGCTTGGTGCTCTTCACCGCCAAGCACGGAACCTATCCTTCCTTCTTCAACATCGACCTCGAAGCGCTGCTCTTTCCGTTCGACCACCAATACGGCGCCGAGTGGGGCTGGGCGGACCCCAAGCAGCGGCTCTCCAACTACATCGGCTACATCGGCATCGACAAGGATTTTCAGTACGGCGTTCCGGGCACCGCGGCCGCAACGCTAGGGACCCTGTCGACCAACGCCGCCACGCTCGGCAGCGTCATCGACCCGAACCTCGTTTACTACGCGCCGCAGCAACTGATATCAAACGACCTGGTCGACAACCTCATCTGGCGTTTCGGCAAGAACCAGGGCCAGCGGCTGCAGTTCTTCATCCAAAGCCAGGACATCACGCAGAACCTGGACTACGGCGGTTTCCAGAACCTGCCGTATATCTCGGGCGGAACGAACCCGGGCCAGTGCTGGTCGTATCCAATCGTTCACTCCGACGGCAGCTCCAACACGGCCGCGCAGAACTTTGCCTGCGACCGCCTCATCCCGCTCTTTCCCGGCCAGCCGGCAAGCTATTCGTTCGTCTCGCAAGCCGACCAGCAGCGCAGCCCGTTTCTCGCGTACAAGCTCGAATACGGCGACCAGCTCGGCACCTCGACGAACCTCACCGCGCGCTACTCGCGCACCTGGCTCGATCAGTCGCAGATCATGCCGGCACAGGGCGTCTACGCCGAGCCCTACGGCGGGCAGCGCACCACCGGACAGATCGACTTGACCTCGGTCGTCGGTGAAAAGAACATTTTCAAGTACGGCGTGCTGTACCAGTTCGCACGCCCGTACGGCAACCGCTTCGACTTCACGTCGTACACCGCGTTCACGACGCCGCCGTACCTGGTCAGCTACGCGATCACCCACCCCTTCCAGCCGCTTCCGGAGCCCTACACGTATACCGGCCTGCTCCCCAACGGTAATCCGGCGACGCCGGCCGGTCTCGAGCAGGACTTCTTTTCACCGCAGCTTTGTTCGCAGCTGGGCCTGGTCAACTGCGGCTATCTCAGCAGTTACTTTCCGCGCGGCGTCCGTTTTCCCGAAGAGCTCGACGTCGCCACCGTCGCGCAGCAAGTCTACGGCGCTTACGTCCAAGACACGATCGACATGTCGCAGCGGTGGAAGACCGAGCTCGGCGTGCGCCTCGACGGCTATAACTTTCAGATTCCGTACAGCCCGGGCGCCCCGCCGAGCATCGGCGCGGTGGCGCATCAGCGCATGTACGAGCCGCATTTTGATCAGTCGTGGATTCCCGATCCTCGCGACACCTTCCGGATCGGCTTTGGCCATACGCTCTCGATCCCGCTGCCCAGCCAACTCGGCGCCGACGTGAGCACGCTGCCCTACGCCGCGTTTGCAAACGTCCCGTCGTACGACAATTCGACCGGCAAGGCCGCGATGTATTGCGGGCCGCTCGCCAACCAGCTCTGCACCACCTATGCCAACCAGCTTTACTGGCTGACGCGCGACTATCGCTTCGGGAGCTCGACCCTGGAGGCGCCGCTCGTGGGCGCCACCTTCACCAACATCGACCTCTCCTGGGCTCACGAGTTTCGCGACGGTTCGGCGTTCAAGCTGACGCCGTTCTACCGTCGCGGTTACAACGTCATCGAACAGACCGCGCAAATCATCGGCTTCAACTACAACACCGGCACCCCCGTCTACGGCGACGTAGCCTATTCGAACCTCGGTATCCAGAAGGCCACCGGCGTCGAGGCGCTCTACAACCGCGAGCTTCCCTACGGAATCTCGATGCAATTGGGCGCGACCTACATCAGCCAGTTCGGCAACGAGCCGCCCGGTGCGTTCCTTCAACCCGCCGCGCTCGCGCTGGGCGTGACCTACCGTTCGCCCGACCTCTCGCCGTTCCAAATGAACGCCGCGTTCGACTGGAAGAACGACAAAGGCTGGCGCATCAATCCGGTGATCGGTTTCAACGTCGGCTACCCGTACGGCGCCGGCTACTACACCGCCGTCTACTGCAACGGAAAGCCCGTGATCGTGCCGAGCACGTCGCTCTCGACGATTTACTCGCAGGCGCCGGGCTTCATCGACCCGCTCGATCCCGGTACGTGTACCGCGCCGAACATCGCCGCGACGCGCGGCGTGCACGAACCCGGGCTGCCCGGCGGCTTGCTGACGACGCCGCGCGTCATCGCCAACGTCACTTTCGAATACACGCCGCCCGGAAACTCCCGCTCGACGTTCGGTCTGGCGATCGACAACCTCTTCAACCAGCTCTACAACGTCCCGATCTACAACGGCTGTTACGGCTCGCCGGTCACGACCGGGCTGACGAGCGGGACGGCACCGTGCACGTACGGGCCCGCGAATCCGCAGTATCAGCCGCCCGACGTCACGGCCCACGCCAACGCGCCCTACCTGACGTATCCAAATCTCACCCCGATCTCGTTTCGGCTCTACTATCAGGCAAAGATATGACGACTTCAACGCGCCTCCTCACGCTGCTCGCCTTTCCCGTCTTGCTGACGGCGTGCGGCACCGGCGGGGCCTCGGAGCCCCCGGTCACGCAATACGATCCGGCCGCGACCAGCACCATGCAGTTCGTCGTCGGGGTCGCGACGATTGCGTCGGACGACGGAACCGCCGTCTCGTACGGGCTCAACACCGTCTCGACGCTGCGCCAGAGCGACGGACTTTCCGGCACGCTCTACAACGAGCCGCAAATCATCGGACCGACGAGTTTTTCAATCCTCCCCGCGGACAAAGGCGTCTGGCAGTATGCCGGCGCCGACCTGGGAACCAATCACATCACGTGGGCGACGCTCAACCAAACGCAGTGGACGGGGCCACCGATCGGTCCGGCGCAAGGCAACACCGGCGTCTTCGGCTACGGGCTCTGCCCGTGCGACTCCAACGCCGGTCCCGAGAACGGCACCACGCCGTTCTATCAGGCTTTCAATCTGCCGATCTACGGCCCGAATTCACCCGCGCCCGGCAGCGCCGAGTTCTTCTACGGCGGTCCGCCCGCGTTTCCGCCGATCGGACCGACGCTGCTGGCCCTCGGCTTCGACGGTTACTCGCTCGGATTTACCGACTTCGACGTGACGCCGGTGCTGGGCACCTACCATCTCTATGCGGCCGTGCCTCCGGCCAATACGACCCCGGCGAATCCGACGCCGAGCCCCGGTCCCAACGGAACGCCGACGCCCGCTCCGGGTATTCTCGCCTCCAGCGCGCAGCTGACGTCGCTGCACGCGCTGCCGCAGCTCGGCACGCCGTCGTTCAGCCCCGACCGCAAAGGCGGCGGAACGATCGGCTTGACGGTGCCCGCCGGCGTGCGCGAGACGATGGTCGTGGTCGGCGTCGATCTGTGCCCGCAAGGCGCGTCGGCTTGCAGCACGACCTGCCTGCGCTCGCATTTCGCGAACTCGTACTATACGATCGTGACGCATCGCGCCGGTCCGCAGAAGCTGACGTTGGCCGACGACCTGGGTCCGGTGACCGACTCGGGAGCCGCGACCGGCACGATCTGTCCCACGCAGGCGTACCACGTCTATGCAGCGGGCGTCGACTATCCGGCCTACGAAGCATCGTATCCCAATAACCTCAACGAGACGCCGAACATCGCCGGCCCCGGCGGACAATCCGACGTCACGACTTCCGGCCTGCTCAATGGAACGTATCCATGACCCCGTCCGCGAGCTTGAAGCGACTACTGGTTACCATCGCGTGCGCGTTGCCGATCGCGTGCGGCGGCTCGCCCAACACGCCCGACGGGCCCGTCGTCGGCTCCGGCGGTAACGGCGGACCGCCGGCGGTGTTCGTCAAGGCCGCCGTTACCGTCCAAATTCCCACGCCCGCGCCGCCCGCGCACGACGCGATTCGGCCCGCCTTCCTTTCGCCGAACACTCAGTCGGTTTCCATTTCGCTGGCGACCGTCAACGGAAGGCCGGTCTCCGGCGGAAACGCCGCCACCATCGACATCTCACGCCGCTCCAAAAACTGCACGATCGGCGGCGGAACGATAGCGTGCCGCGGAACCGTGGACGCCTTGCCCGGACTGGATGCATTCAACGTCAGCACTTTCGCCGGACCGAGCGGCACCGGTGACGTCTTGTCCGTCGGAACGGTCCGCGCGCGCGTCGGTACCGGCGGAGGAAAGGTGTTCGTTACCCCGTCCGGCTCCGCGGCAATCCAAGGCGTGATCGCGGCGCTCGCGATCGACGTCTCGCCCAAGACTCTTCCCCGCGGGAAGAAGGGCTCGGCGTCGGTTTCGCTGCGCGGCTTCGATTCCACCGGCGCACCGATCGACGGACCCGGCCGCTATCAAACGCCGATCGCGCTCTCCATTCAAGGCGACGCCGTGAACGCGTTTCTGATCGACGGCGCCGGTAAACCGGCCGCGTCGGTCTCGGTGGTTTCGCCGGCGCAGAAGCTCGCGCTCGCCTACGACGGTAACGCGCAAGCGTTGCCGATTACGCTCTCGGCCAGCGTGACCGGACCGAACGCCACGTCCGCGAACGCTCCGTTCGCGATCCAGGGAACTCCCCCGCCGCCGCCGGTCGGAACGATCTATGCGCTCAACGCCGGTACGGCGCAAGGGCGGGGCGCGACCGTGACCGTCTACGACGGCAACGCCAACGGCAACGCCGTACCCAAACGCACGCTCGAACTCGACGCCAAGCTCTACGCGCGCAGCATCGCGGTCGACGGCAAAGGCAATCTCTACGTCGGTTATCTCGACAACGCGTTCGGGGCATCGCCCGAAGGCGTTCCGGACATCGGCAACGAGATCGCGATCTACGCTCCGACGGCCACGGGCAAGGCCGCGCCGGCAGCCGTGATTACTGCCGATGCGTCGACGAAGACCGCGCTCTTTCCGACGTACCTGGCCTTCGATCCGCAGGGCGATCTCGTCACGTACGGAGCGACCACCGTCGACGCAAACGCCGGTAACGCGGCACTCGTCTACGCGGCCGGAAGCAACGGCGCCGCCAAGCCGGCTGCCGCGTGGAGTTTCGCGGCGCCGACCTTCGACTATGCGTTCCCCGGACCGACCGGACTGGCGATCGACGCCGCAGGCAACTTCTATCCGAACGGCACGTTCAAGATCAACACCACGGCGGTCTCCGGCGTTTACGTCAATCTCGCCGCAAACGCCGACAATCCGTCGTCGAATCCCTCGAGGACCATTCCGTGGGATCCCAAAACCGAGCTCGCGCAGTACCTCACCTCGGACGACTCGATCGATGCCAGCGGCGAGGTCTACGTCGGCAACATCCTGCTGGGCTCCGGATCTCCGACCACGTGCCAGGCGCTCGTCAACGTCTACGCGGCCGGCGCGACCGGCGGCATCACCGACGTCAAACCGCTGCGCGTTCTGACGCTCTCCGGCGTCAGGACAACCAACGCAGCCTGCTATAACCCCAAGAACAATCCGCTCATCGGGTTCTATCCGTACGCCGTCGTCTACGGTTCGTCGGTCTTCGTCGCCGACCAGTTCAACGGCGCCGTCGACGTCTTCTCGGCGACCAAAGGCGGGACGGTCGCACCGCTGCGACGCATCGCCGGCTCTGCGACCGGCCTTTCGGTGCCGCTAACCGTGTACGTCTCGTCGTACGCAAGCAACACCCGTCGCGCAGGCGCGCCGTGATCCGCCGAGCCCTCGCAGCGATCGCTCTGCTCCTGCCGGCGGCGTGCGGCGGATCCTCGTCGTGGTACGCTCCGCCGGGCCCCAGCGTTGCCGCCGGCGAGCGCGCTTCCGGCGGAATCGCGTACGCTCGGTTTCTCGAAGGCGCGCCGGAACTCGAGACCTCGGTCGGGGGCATCGTCGAAAACCTGGGCACGGGCACGCTGAGCGTCAACGCGAAAACGATTGCGTCGTTCTTCACCTACGGCACGCTGACGCAGTTCGTACCGGTCGGGCCCGGCAACGTGGTCGTCAAAGTCTTCGACAGCCTAGGATACTCGATGGGACCCTTCACCGCCAAGGTCGCTGCCGGAGAAAGTTATTCGATCGTCTTGGTGGGCACGTACCCGCACTACAAGCTGCTGGTTTTCGCCGAACCCGGCGCCAAGGGCGCCGCGCTTTCGGTCTACGAAGCCTCGCCCGCCGCGCCGCAAGTGACGTACGGCCGGTACCGCGCCCGTCCGAAGGCGTGCGGCGGAACTGGCACCGGCTATCGCGCGCTGGGCGCGGTGCATCTGGGAGACGTCGTTACCGCCTCGCTGGGCCCAAAGGTTGCCGGTTTCGGAGGCTACGTCGGAAAGGGAACCACGCCGATGGCCGGCGGAAGCATAACCCCGTGCGGCGTCGACGCGTTCGACGCCCGCAACGCGCTGCCGTTCAACAACGTTGCTCGTCTCTCGCTCTTCGTACTGGATCCCGGTCCGGGCACGATCGGGCCGGTCATCGGGAATCTCGATCGATGAATGCTTCGCAGCGCACGTCGGCGGGGTCCGTCGCCGCAGCGGCATTTGCCGTCGCGTGCGCCGCCGCGTCGATTTCGGGCTGCGGCGAACGAGCCGCGCCGGCCACGCCTGCGCCGCTCGCGGCAGCTCTCGCGCCTGCGGCCGCTCCTTATCCCACGGCGCTTCCCAAACTCTACGTCGACCACAACGGGACGCTCGCGGAATACCGGCTGCCCTTGAAAGCCGGTGCGAAACCCGTTGCGATCCTGAAGGAGGATCCCGGCTCCGCCATCGCTCCCCAGATCGCCGTGAACTACCTCGGCAGCATCGCGGTCGCGACCTCGGCCGAGCTGCGATTCTTCATGCCTCCGATCGTATCGTTCGAACCGAAGCGCGCGACGCTGATCCTGCCGTTCAACGGAGCGATTACCGCGGTCGGCGATTCGGGCGCGGAACTCAACGACATCGAGTTCGACACGGTCGGGAATTTATGGCTCGTCAGCAACATCGGCGGCGAGATCACCGAGCTTCGCAAGCCGCTTCGGAAAACCAGCGTCGCGTCGGTCTTCGTGCTTTTCGGCGTCAAAGGCACCAAGACGTCGGCTTTCACCAGCGTGCTGCAAGCGCGCTTCGACGTCAATAACACGCTCTACGCCTACGCCGGCGGAAACAACGGCGACATGCTTTTCAAGCTGGCGTTTCCCTACGGTGGCGAACCGTCGCCCACCGGGCTCAACCTCGAGCAAGCCGACTACGTGGACGCCAGTCAGTATCTTCCGACGGCACCGTATCCGCAGTCGCTGATCCTCGGCCAGTACGTCGGGCCGCTGCACTCGCCGCCGCCGCAGCAGCCCCCGCCGCCCCCGGTCGACGTCCTCTCGCAGTTCGCCGAGCCGCTCAATCCAATTCACGGCCTGTTTCCGTCGATCGAGGTAAACCAGATCGTCGGCGCTTTGATTGCAGATCCGCCGCGCCTGCTGTTCTATACGCTCGACGTCAATACCGGACGGCTCGACGTGTGGCCGCTTCCGCTCGGTACCGGCGACGAGCCGAGGCTTTCGTTTCCGTGCTTTGCCGGCGGCGCGAACTGCAAGAACAAGCCCGAACATCTCTTCTTGGCGCCGTAGGCGCGGTCGCTTAGTGCGTCGCGTTCCCGTGTTCCGCGAGCGCAACTTCCAAGACTTCCACCAGAACGTCGCGCTTGGCGGCCGGCGTCGCGTTGGAGTATCGCTCGAACTCGGGCTCGCCTAAAAGCGCCCGGAGCCCTTCGTAGACCAGTTGACGGGACTCGGCCGAGGCCGGCGATCCGTTCTCACCGGCCGGGCGAATCATCCCGTCGACCAGATTGCGTTCCAGCAGGCGCAGGATCGTTTTTTCGCAGCTCGGCCGGCCGTAGACGTTTCGCTTGGCGCGAGTGCCCGGAAACGCGCGCCGCTCGCGCGTGATGAAACACAGGTCCTCCAACGCGGCCAGCGCCTCGAAGACCATCGACGAGCTGTACAGGCCGAGGTCTTCGCGGATCTGCTCGATCGTCGGGTTGCACGACCCGCTGCCGTTATCCAGCATCGTTAGGTAGACGTACATGCAGACCTGGCGCGGATTGAGGATGTGAAATAGGAAGCCGCTCCACCACGCCGGGATCGGCGCAAGCGGGGTGCACTCGTTGCGAGCCTCGCCCGGGCACTCCTTCACGGGACGCGCTGTTCGCAGCACCTGCTTCCCCGCCTTTCAGGCAAACTATCCAAGAAACTGGATGCTCTTTACCCGGGAACCCCCTCGATCTAAAGAAAAGAGCGCCCGTTTGCGGCGCCCCATCTCCAAGAATTGCGGTCGAAGTTGACCTAGGCTCGGATTTTTGTCCCTGACGCGGAGAGCGTGGTCGAAGTGGACCTAGCCTCGGATTTTTGTCTGACGAGGAGAGCGTGATCGACGTGGACCTAGCCTCAGATTTTTGTCCCTGACGCGGAGAGCGTTGGTCGAAGTGGACCTAGCCTCGGATTTTTGTCCCTGCGAGGAGAGCGTGATCGACGTGGACCTAGCCTCAGATTTTTGTCCCTGACGCGGAGAGCGTGGTCGAAGTGGACTACGGCTCCACGAGACCACGCTCGACAAAGTCAGGGACAAAAAGATGAGGCTAGGCGGGCATGTCTTTCTTTTGTTCTTGATATATGAGCGTCGGCGGCTCTTTCTTTTCGATGACGTCCTTGTTGACGATGCACTTCTTGACGCCCTGAAGCGAGGGCAGGTCGTACATGACCTCGAGCATCGTCTCCTCGAGGATCGACCGCAAGCCGCGAGCGCCGGTCTTGCGGCTCTGCGCCTTGGTGGCGATGGCGACCAGCGCTTCCTTCGTGAACTGCAGGTCGACGCCGTCCATGTTCATGATCTTCTGGAACTGACGGACCAGCGCGTTGCGCGGCTCGGTCAGAATCCGGCGCAAGGCCAGCTCGTCGAGCGCGTCGAGCGTGACCACGATCGGCAGACGGCCGATGAACTCGGGAATCAATCCGAACTTCAGCAGATCCTCCGGCATCAGCTGCTGCAGCAGCTTGCCGACCCGTAAATCTTTCTTGCCCTCGGGCTGCGCGCGGAATCCCATGTTGTTGGCCGCGACGCGCGACTCGATGATCCGCTCCAGTCCGTCGAACGCGCCGCCGCAGATGAACAGCACGTTGGTGGTATCGATCTGGATGAACTCCTGGTGCGGATGCTTGCGACCGCCCTGGGGGGGAACGTTGGCGGTCGTTCCCTCTAGGATCTTGAGCAGCGCCTGTTGCACGCCTTCGCCCGAAACGTCGCGCGTGATCGAGGGATTCTCGCTCTTGCGCGCGATCTTGTCGATCTCGTCGATGTAGACGATGCCCTTCTCGGCGCGCTTGACGTCGTAGTCGGCAGCCTGGATCAGCTTGAGCAGAATGTTCTCGACGTCTTCGCCGACGTAGCCGGCCTCCGTCAACGACGTCGCGTCGGCCATGGCCAAGGGGACGTCGAGGATCTTGGCGAGCGTCTGCGCGAGGTACGTCTTTCCGGATCCCGTCGGCCCGACCAGAAGGATGTTCGACTTCTGCAGTTCGACGTCGTCGGCGGTTCCGCCGGCGTTGATCCGTTTGTAGTGGTTGTACACCGCGACCGCGAGCGATTTCTTCGCGCGCTCCTGACCGATCACGTACTGGTTGAGGATGTGGTTGATCTCTTTCGGTTTGGGGATGTTCCTCAGCCGAAGATTCTCGTCGACGTTCTTATAGAGCTCTTCCTCGATGATCTCGTTGCAGAGCTCGATGCACTCGTCGCAGATGTAGACACCCGGACCGGCGATCAACTTGCGCACCTGCTCCTGCGATTTTCCGCAGAAGCTGCACTTCAGCTGGCCTTTCTCGTCTCCAAAGCGGAACATCGTCCCGGGGCGTCCTCCTAGGCCGGCATGGGCAGGCCTTGGCGATTTTCGATAATCTGGTCGATTATCCCGTAGTCCTTCGCCTCCTCCGCCGTCATATAGTAGTCCCGGTCGATGTCCCGCAGGACTTCCTCGAGGGGCTTGTGGGTCGTCTCTTCGTAAATGCGTGCCACAGTCTGCCGGGTCGCGATCAGGTCGCGGGCCGCGATCTCCACGTCGGTCGCCTGACCCCCGATTTGAGATACCCAGGGCTGGTGGATCAAAATCTTCGAGTGCGGAAGCGCGTAGCGCTTGCCCGCAGCGCCGCCCGTCAGGAGAATCGAGCCCATCGAAGCCGCCATCCCCATACAAATCGTCGCGACGTCGGGCTTGATGAAGCGCATCGCATCGTAGATCGCAAGGCCTGCCGTGACGCTGCCGCCCGGAGAATTGACGTACATATCGATGTCTTTGTCGGGATCTTCTTTTTCTAGGAACAGCAGCTGCGCGATCACCAAATTGGCGAGGTGATCGTCGATCGGTCCGCCCACGAAGACGATCCGATCCTTCAGCAGGCGCGAATAGATGTCGTACGCGCGTTCACCGCGCGCGCTCTGCTCGACGACCATTGGTACCAAATGACCCAC
>DATJUC010000299.1:0-10232 GCA_035502675.1 Candidatus Acidiferrales bacterium
GGGGTCTCCCTCGGCACGCGTTCTCGCACATTCCCGCGTGGTGGCAACGCCGCATTTGGGCGGCTCGACCGTCGAGGCGCTCGAACGGATCGCGTTGGAGCTGGCTGACGACGTGGTGCGCGTTTTGGGTGGACGGCCGGCCAGCGGTGCGGTGAACGTCCCGACGCTCGGCGGAGCCGGCGCGCAGACTGCCGGCGGGTTCGTCGACCTCGCTTTCCGCATCGGAGCGATGCTGCCGCAGCTCTTCGATGAGGCCGTGCGCGAGGAACTGGCACTGACGCTGCAAGGCGACCTCGCCGAAATCGAGGCCGACCCGTTCGTCGCTGCCGTTTTGGCTGGAGCGCTGCCGTTCGTCACCGACCGTCGCGTCACGATGGTCAACGCCGCCGGCGTCGCGCGGGAGCTCGGCGTCCGTACGACGGTTCTCCGCGAAGGTCCGGCGCGTGGTTTTCGTAGCTCACTCGGCCTGGCAGCCGGCGAGCACCGGATAACCGGAACGGTGCTGCACGACGGCGCGCGCATCGTCGAGATCGACGGCTTCGAGGTCGACGCCGTCGCCGAGGGGTCGATGCTGGTGACGCGGCATCGCGACGTCCCCGGAATGGTCGGACGCATCGGCACGATCCTCGGCGATGCACGCGTGAATATCTCGACGATGCAGGTTGCGCGGGGGCGGCCCGGAGGCGACGCCATGATGGTCCTGGACGTCGATCGCGCGGTCGATCGCGCGGTGCTCGACGCGATCGCCGGCGTCGAGGGCATCGCGTCGGTCCGTTCGATCGTCCTGTAGTGCGTCTCGTCTACGTGGCGCGCCATGGCGAGACGGATTGGAACGGCGCCGGCCGGTACCAAGGCCGCAGAGAATCGCAGCTCACCGCCCTCGGGCGGCAGCAGGCGATGGCGCTGGCCGAGGAACTCGCGCCACGCGATCTTGAGCGAGTCGTCGCGAGCCCGCTCTCGCGTTGTCGCCAGACGGCTGCAGTGGTAGCCGAGCGGGCCGGCGTCGTGCTGGAAACCGACGGGCGCCTCGTCGAGATCGCGCACGGCAGTTGGGAAGGGCGCCTTCGCGAAGAGATCGAGCGCAGCGACGCCGCTCGGATGCGAGCCTGGCGCGAGTCGCCGCAAACGGTCGCGTTTCCGGGCGGCGAAAGCCTGCAGGACGTCCTCGGGCGCTGGTGCGAATTCGCACGCGGCCTCGAGGTTCGCAGAAGCGTCGCCGTCGTCACGCACGACGTGCTGGTTCGCATCGCGATTCTGTGGGCCGGCCGCCGGCCGATCTCGGAGTTGTGGCAACCCCGCGTGCACAACGGCGGTTATGCGGTCTTCGAACCGGAGGGCGATCCGTGGCGCCTGGTGCGCGAGTGCTGCGAATCGCACTTGGGCGCCGGTCTGCTCGCGGATACGAGCCGCCAAGCTTTGTAAAGCACGAAAGGATCCACGCAGTGAGTACCCCAGCCCAGCCTTTTCTCAGCGACGTCCAGGAGTTGCGCCGCCGGGCGCGTCAAAACATCGAGCGCGGCGCGCTGACCGATAGCTACCAGCTCGACGCGCGGCAGGTCTGCGACATCCTCAATCAGGCGCTGGCGACCGAGATCGTCTGCGTGCTGCGCTACAAGCGCCACTACTTCATGGCGACCGGGCTGAACAAGGATGCCGTCGCCGCCGAGTTCCTCGCGCATGCCAACGAGGAGCAGGGGCACGCGGACCGGATCGCCGAGCGGATCACGCAGCTCAGCGGAGCGCCCGACTTCAGTCCGGAAGGGCTCGCGGCGCGCAGCCATTCGGAGTACAAAGAGGGATCGACGCTCGAAGAAATGATTACCGAGGATCTGGTTGCGGAACGCATCGCGATCGAGTCGTATAGTGAAATCATTCGCTACCTCGGCGCCAAGGACGTGACCTCGCGCCGGTTGATGGAAGAGATTCTCGCGGTCGAGGAGGAGCACGCCAACGACATGCGCGACCTGCTCGAGAAGGTGCGCGCATAAAGCTCACGCTGGTGCGCCACGGCGCGACCGCGTGGAACGCCGAGCGGCGGTTCCAGGGGCAAAGCGACGTCCCGCTTTCGGACGAGGGCCGCCGGCAGGCCCAGGCCATCGCGCGGGTCCTCGCGCACGAAACCGTGGACGCCGTCTACGCGAGCGACCTATCGCGGGCGCTGGAGACGGCGCGCATCGTCGCGGAGCCGCATCCCGTTGCGGTACGCGCCGACCCGCGTCTGCGCGAGTTCGACTTCGGCGCGTGGGAAGGTCTGACGTGGGACGAAATCGTCGCGAGCCGCCCACACCTGCAGTCGTTGGAGCGAACGCGCGCCGCCGTTTACGAGCCGGAGGGCGGCGAAACGTTCGCACGCGTCCGCGAGCGCGTCGCTGCCGTCTTGAGCGAAATCCTCGCTGCCGGAAGCGGACACGTCGTCGTCGTGACGCACGCCGGCCCGCTGCACGCCACGATGGCCGAGCTCGGCTTCCAGGACGCCGGCGCAACGTTCGTGACGGCCGGCATCACGCGCGTTGCGATGGAAGAAGGGCGGCCGCGGCTAATCACCCTGAGCGATGTTCGACATCTCTATTCCCCCGGTCGACCGTAACGCCGCGCGCGCCGCGCACGAGCGCATTTGCCGGCTCACCAAGCCGGTCGGCAGTCTGGGACGCATCGAGGAACTGGCGGAGTGGCTGGCGGCGATTCACGGCGGCTTTCCGCCCAGTCCGTACGAGCGTCGCGCGATCGTGGTCGGCGCCGGCGACCACGGCATCACGGCCGAGAACGTCAGCGCGTACCCGGCCGAGGTGACCCCGCAAATGGTCGGCGCGTTTCTGGGAGGCTTTGCCGCGATCAACGCCTTCGCGCGGGTGGCGCGCGCCGAGGTATTCGTCGCGAATTTCGGCGTCGCGTCGGCGCTGCCGGCGCATCCGCGGCTGTTCGACGTTGCGGTCGGCGCCGGTACGCGGAACTTCGCGCACGAGGCGGCGATGGAACCGGCCGAGGTCGAGGCGGCGCTGCAGGCCGGCGTCGGCGTGTTCGAGCGCGTTCGCGATGAGTTCGATCCGCAGATCGTCGCGCTGGGCGACATGGGCATCGGCAATACGACGAGCGCCGCAGCGATGATCTGCGCGCTCGCGCAGGCCGCTCCCGAGGACGTCGTCGGCCGCGGGACCGGCGTCGACGACGACGGCTTGCGGCGCAAGCTCGGCGCCGTTTCGTCGGCCGTCGCGCGCTTGAACGGCGCTCCTTGGCCGGTCGTCGCGAGCGCCGTCGGAGGCTACGAAATCGTCGGTTTGGCGGGCGTCCTGCTGGCGGCTGCGCGCGCCGGCGTTCCGATCCTGCTCGACGGATTCATCGTGGCGGCGTCCGCGCTGCTCGCACGAGCGATCGCGCCGACCTCGATCGAGTACTGCATCGCCGCGCACCGCTCGCGCGAGACCGGGCACGCCGTCGCGCTGCGCGCGCTGGGCTTGGTGCCGCTCTTGGACTTGGATTTGCGACTGGGCGAGGCGAGCGGAGCGGCGCTCGCGTTTCCGCTGTGCGAAGCCGCGGCGCGCATGATCGCTGAGATGAAGACGTTCGACGAAGCGGGCGTTTCCGAGGCGCAGCAGACGGTCGAGGCGTGAAACGTGCGGCGCGTGCGTTCGCGGACGCGCTGGCGTATTTTACGCTCCTCCCGCTGCCGAGCCGGCGACTGGAACGTCCGGACGGCTACGCGCTCGCGTTTCTTCCGCTGGCCGGCGGGCTAGCCGGTGCTGCGGCCGGCGGTTTCGGCGCGTTCGTCGCGTGGCGCATGCCGGGATTCGGCGGCGTCGCGGCGCTGCTGGCGACCGTCGTCCTCACCGGGGCGATCCACGTCGACGGTTTTCTGGACTGCTGCGACGCGCTGTTCGCGGCGGCGCCGCCGGTGCGCCGTTTGGAAATCCTGCGCGATCCGCATCACGGGTCGTACGCGATCGTCGCGATGGTGCTGGCAGCGCTGGTGTGGGTGCGCGCGCTCGACCGGCTCGACCCGTGGACGCTCGCCCCGGCCTTGGCGTTTGTGGGAATCGTCGCGCGCCTGGCCGCGATCGCGGGAGCGTACGCATTCCCTTACGCGCGGGAGGACGGTTTCGCGCGGTCGCTGGGCGCGCACCCTCCGCTGTGGCCGATCGCCGTCGCAACTGCCGTGGCGCTCGGGCTCGGCTGGAAGCTGGGGCCGGCGACGATGGCGTTGCTGCCGGCCGCCATCGTCGCCGGTTTATTGCTGGAGTTTTGGGCGGCGCGGCGTTTGGGGGGCGGAATTACGGGCGACGTCTATGGCGCGGTCGTGGTCGTCGTGGAAATCGCACTGCTCCTGCGTTTGCCCGAGTTGGCCAAGCTGTTGCCGTAAGCGCGCTACTCTCCCTGCGCGAGCGAATACCCGCGCTCGCCGTTGAACGTGTACAGCCCTTCGGTCTTGATCACGTCGAAGCCGGCGCGATCGGCGGCTTCGAGCAGTTTCACGACGTGGGCGGCGGTGAAGAGCTCGCCGTCGGCTTCGAAGCGGCACGACCAGTGGTCGCTCCAGTACGTGTCCGGATTGCCGTTCGGCCACACCTTGGTTCCGCGATTGCTGATCACCGTGAGCTTGGTTCCGGGAACGTTGAGCATCTGCATTACGTTGGCGATCTGATCGGGATCGCCGTCGCGCCGGTCGATGAAGATGTCGACGCCGGCGCGGACTTTCATCGGCGGCTTTCCGGCCGGCCGGATCGCGAGGTTCATCGGGTGGTCGGTCGCATATTCGACCGGCTTGAGCGTGTGCGGCTTCTTGCCGAGCCGCTCGATGACCGCATCCGCAAACTCGCGCGTTCCGACCTTTTGCTTCGAGACGCCCTCCTTGTAGACGTCGTAGGTATGGATGCCGTCCTCGATGGTGCTCAGCCAGGCGTTGTGCACGTGCTCGGCGACTTCGGCCTGGCCGACGTGCACCAGCATGAGGATCGCGCCGTGCAAGAGTCCCGAGGGGTTGGCCAGGTTCTGGCCGGCGCGCCGGGGCGCCGATCCGTGAATGGCTTCGAACATCGAGCAATGGTCGCCGATGTTCGCGGACCCCGCGAGGCCGACCGAGCCGGTGATCTGCGCGGCGACGTCGGAGAGCACGTCGCCGTACAGATTCGGCATGACGATGACGTCGAAGGCTTCGGGCGTGTCGGCCATCTTGGCGGCGCCGATGTCCACGATCCAATGCTCGTGCTCGATCTCGCTATACTCTTGCGCGATCTCGTTGAACGTGCGGTGGAACAGACCGTCCGTGATCTTCATGATATTGTCTTTGGTGAAGCACGTGACTTTCTTGCGCTTGTTCGCGCGCGCGTATTCGAACGCGTAGCGGATGATGCGCTTGCTTCCCGGCCGCGAGATCAGCTTGAGACACTGCGCCACCTGATTGGTCTGGCGATGCTCGATGCCGCCGTAGACGTCTTCCTCGTTCTCGCGCACGATGACGATGTCCATGTTGGGATGCTTGGTTGCGACGTAGGGATGCAGCGACGCGCAGGGGCGAACGTTGGCGTACATGCCAAGCGTCTTGCGAACGGTGACGTTGAGGCTCTTGAACCCGCCGCCTTGCGGCGTCGTGATCGGTGCCTTCAAAAAGACCTTGGTTCGGCGCAGCGATTCCCACGACGACGGCTCGATGCCGTTGCTCAAGCCTTTGTTGTAGATCGACTCGCCGATTTCAATGCGCTCGAGGTCGAGCGCGGCACCGCCCGCTTGGATGATGCGAAGCGTCGCGTCCATGATTTCCGGCCCGATGCCGTCTCCGTAGGCAACGGTAACCGGAACCTTCTTAGCGGTGGCAGGAACGGTCGTGGTGGTCAAGCGCGGTTCTCCCGTCGAAATGCGTTGGGGGAAGCAGTCCTTGCTCGGCCTAGAGGCTCCACTCCTGCGCGTTCCACGCTTCGCTGATGCCGTTGGGCTCGAAGTTCTGCAAGCCGGCGACGTGCGCGTATCGCAGACGTTGGTAGTAGACGAACGCCGCCGGCGCGTCGCGCACGAGCAGCGATTCGATGCGCGAATACGCGCGTTTGCGCCGGGCCCGGTCGAACGTCGAGAGCGCGACGGCTTGAGCCGCGTCCATGGCAGGCGAGCAGTAGCGGGTAACGTTGTTTCCGGCCGGCGGAATCGATCGGCAAGTCCACTGCGACGAGTTGTCCGGATCCGCGCCCGACACCCAGGAATAGAGGCCGAGGTCGAACTTTCCGCCGTTCAGGATGCCGCCCGCTTCGGCACTGGCATAGTAGGTTTCGAAGTCGTAGCCCTTGAGTTGGACGTCGATACCCATCGCCCGGTAGGCAGCCTGCAGCTGGACCGTCAGCGTGCGACCGATGTCGGAGCCCAAACCGTAGGCCAGCACGAACTGCAGCGGGACGCCGTTTTTCGCGCGCATGCCGTTGGGTCCGCGGCGCCAGCCGGCCGCATCGAGCAGCGCCTCGGCGCCGGCCCGGTCGTACGGTAGCGGGCGCAGGCTCGGATCGTAGGCCCAATAGTACGGGGAAAGGTCGGCGATTGCGTTCACGGCGGTCCCGTAGCTGTCGTCTTGCGTCAGGCGTTGGCGGTCCAAGCCCATCACGAGCGCGCGCCGCACGCGTACGTCGTCGAGCGGCGGCCGCGCAACGTTGAACACGAACGACGTGTAGACCGGTGCGTCGACGAGCTGACGGACGACGCCGGGCGCGCTGCCGATATCGCGATACGATGGCGCCGTGATCTCGATTGCCAGGTCCACGTCGTGGGCGCGAAGCTCGGCGGTGGTCGTGTTCGTGTCCTGGATGATCGAGACGATCAGATGCGCGATCTTCGGGGCGCCGCGGAAGTACTTCGGATTCGCGTCGAGCTCGATCCGGTCTCCGCGGATCCATCGCGTGACGCGAAACGGGCCGGTACCGATCGGCTCGGCGTTGAACGGGACGCGGTTCAGGTTCGGATACTTGGCCAGGATGTGTGCCGGGAGAATGTCGTAAGGCGTGTCGCTTTCGCCGAAAATCGTGTCGATCGCGGGCGGAAAGACGCGCTTCATGTGCATCACCACCGTGTACGCATCGGGCGTATCCAGCGATGCGATCTCGTCGTAGCCGCGCCGCGAGACGACGTTGTTGTTCGGGCTCACGATCGCTTGCCACGTAAACTTGACGTCGCGGCTAGTAAACGGAGCGCCGTCTTGCCAAGTTACACCGCGCCGCAAGTGATACGTGATCGTCAGCCCGTCTTTGCTGATGCCGCCGTTGGCTTGCGTCGGGACGACGCTTGCCAGATCCGGGATCTCGTTATGGTTCTGATCCTGCGTGACGAGCTTGTCGAAGACCAGGTCGTCGACGAACTCCTCGACCGTGTTCTGCGAGAGAATCGGATCGATCGACGAAGGATTGATCGGGATGGCGATGCGAAGGCGGTCGGTCGAGGCGGCCGTCGTCTGGTTCGGGCGCGTGCACGCCGAAAACGTCAGCGCCGCCACCGCGCAGACGGCGGCTACGGTGCGGCGATGGGTCACGCTTGCGCTGCGACGCGGAACTTTGCGTACATGTACGGGTAGTCGTCGAAGAACCAATTTCGGAACGACCTCCGGATCAGCTGGCGCGCCGTAACTGGCGACGCACCCTTCATGACGTAGTGCCGCCCGTCGAAGAAGTCGGCGGAATATTGCGGATACGATGCCATCGGCGCGAACCCCGGGAACGGCTCGAACCGGGACGACGTCCACTCCCAGCCGTTGCCGATCAAGTCGAACACGCCCCACGCACTAGCACCGGCGGGATGCGCGTCGACCGGCTCCGGATCGTAGCGCTGAAAGTCGAAGTTGCCGTGCTCGGCGCCGGGCGCTTCCGAACTCCAGGGGAACGCTCGTTCCTCGCCGTGCGGCGTACCGAAGGCGGCGCGATGATATTGCGCTTCGCTGGGAAGCTGCATGCCGGCCCAGCTCGCATACGCTTCGGCCTGCCGGTGGCTGACGTAGACCGGCCAAGACTTCGGCAGGGGAAGCTCCTCGAACACGCCGCGCAAGAACCATTCGCCGTCGCGTTCGATCCAAAACGGCGGCGTCGGGCCGCCGCTCCGAACGAATGCGAGCCAGTCGCCGTTGGTCACCGGATACTCGGCGATGGCGAAACGCGGGACGCGCACGGTATTGCGGCCGAACTCGTTGTCCCATCCGAACGCGACGTCGTCGAGATCGGCACCTAACGTCGCAACGCCTTCGGAAATCTCGATCGGCTCGCCGGCCGCGATCTCGTGGTCGTGGTGCGACTGCGCGACGCGGCCTTTGGATTCGTAGTCCAGCTGATGGACGATGTAGAGCAGCGTTTCGTGATGCATCTGCTCGTGTTCGAGCAGCGTGTAGACGGCTTGCCCGCGCACCAGCCGCGGAACGCCGGCGTCCTGGATTTTTGCCGACGTAATGGCGGAACGGACGCGCCGGTCGCAGGCCTCCGCAAAGGCGGCGATCCGCTCGCGTGAGGGCCAGTCGCTGCGCGCGTGGGCTTTGGCTTCGGCTGCGGATCCCGGATCGATCCCACGCTCGAAGAGCCGCTCCAGCGAGGCGTCGACCGAAGGCTCGCCCAGCGCCCGGGCGTTGAGCGTCAGAAAGCTAAATGCGGGCAGGTGACCTTCGTAAAAGACGATCGGGTGCCGCAGCGGGATCGGCCGCCCGAACATGGCCGAATCCTCGACCAGCGAGAAGAGCGCGGCGCTGCGCTCGCGATTGGCGTCGTACCAGTCGAGGAGGGCGGGCCGATCCAGTTCCGGCGTCGACGGCGTCAAGATATTCGCCATGTCGTTCTCCTACCCCGATGCGCTTGCTTTTTCTTGCCGGCCGGACATGAACCGCTCGAACTCGGCGGCCGGCAGCGCGGGTGCGATCACGAAGCCCTGGGCGGCGTCGCAGCCGTGCGTTCCAAGGAAGTCGAGTTGCGTAGAAGTTTCGACCCCCTCCGCAATCACCTCCAGGTTGAGGCTGTGAGCCATGCCGATGACGGTGTTGACGATCGTCTCGTCGCCGGCAAACCGTCCGATGCCCGAAACGAAGGAGCGGTCGATCTTGAGCACGTCCAGATCGAAGCTTCGCAGGTACGCCAGCGACGAGTAGCCGGTTCCAAAATCGTCGAGCGCCACGCGGATGCCGCTGTCGGCGAGATCGCGTACGATCGCGGCGCTCTGCGCCGCGTCGGCCATCGCGACGCTCTCGGTGATCTCGATCTCGAAACGCTCGGGCGGAAAGTCCGCGTCGCCGAGCGCTTCGGTGATTCGGCGGCGCAAGTTGCGATCGTGAAACTGCCGAGCGGAGAGATTGACCGCCAGGCGCAGGTCCCCCAGGCGCTCTTGCCAGCCGCGCACCTGTCGCGCCGCCGTCGCGAGCACCCAGTCGCCGAGCGGAACGATCAGCCCCGAAAACTCGGCGCTGGGGATAAAGTGTGCGGGCTCGATCAAGCCGGTTTTCGGATGGTTCCAGCGCACCAGGGCTTCGACGCTCACGATCCGGTTGCTCTCGAGATCCAGCTGGGGCTGATAGAAGACGACGAACTCGGAGAGTTCGAGCGCGCGGCGCAGCAGTTTCTCCTGCGAAAGCCGCAGGTGGATCGGCGCTTCGAGGGTCGGATTATAGAAGAAGAACCCGCTGCGGCCGCGTTCCTTGGCGTGCGACATCGCGATGTCGGCGTTTTTGATCAGCGTCTGGTCGTCGCGGCCGTCTTCGGGATAGAGTGCGACGCCGATGCTCGCCGAGATGAAGTGCTCATTGCCCTCCAGGAAGAACGGCTCGCTCAACACCGCGATCAGCCGTTCGGCGAGGTCGCGCGCGAGGTCGCCGCTTTCGCAATCGGGCAAGAGCACGACGAACTCGTCGCCGCCCATGCGCGCGACCGGTCCGCGCCCGGCCACGACGTCGCGCACGCGGTCGGAGACGAGCTGCAACAAGCGGTCGCCGCGCGCGTGACCCAGGGTGTCGTTGACGTCCTTGAAACCGTCCAGGTCGAGATAGAGCAACGCGGCGTGCGACAGACGCGACTGCGCCACTTCGATCGCGTCGCGCACCTTTTCGCTCAAGAAGGCGCGGTTGGGCAAACCGGTGAGCGTGTCGTAGTACGCCAGCGTGCGAAGCTGGGCGCGCGACAAGTCGTTCTCCAGGGCGCCGCCGATAAGCGTGGAGATCAGGCCGATCAGGTCGGCGTCGGTTTTCGAGAACCGCTCCGGCGCTCCGGCCGGCGAAGCGAAGACGAGTGCGCCGAAGACGGCAC
>DATJUC010000300.1:0-7575 GCA_035502675.1 Candidatus Acidiferrales bacterium
CGTAGGCGAGAAACGACGAGTCCCGCTCGGCATCGAGCACCACGACCGTCCGCGGCGTGCGCGCGCGCGCCACGCGCCGCGGCAGACTCACCGTGAACGTGCTGCCTTCCCCTTCGTGGCTGTCGACGGCGATCGTTCCGCCGTGCAGCGCGACCAGCTGTTTGCTCAAGAACAACCCGAATCCGGTGCCGGAGATGCGCAGCCGGCGCGCGTTGGAGGCCCGCGAAAAGCGGTCGAAGATCGAGGCGACTTCCCCGGCCGGAATCCCGATGCCGCGGTCCCGGACCTCGACGATCACGTTGTCGCCGCTCTCGGCGACGGTTATCGCCGGCGGGAGCTTCGACGGGGTGTATTTGATCGCGTTGTCGATCAAGTTCGAGAAGACTTGGCGCAGGCGGTCGTCGTCGCCGATGACGTGCACGTCGCCGCGCACGTCGACCGGCACTTGCCGGCGATCGGCGTAGCCGGCCGCCACCGACTCGACCAGCGCGCCGAGGTCCACGTCGCCGAGCTGCAAGGCGACTTCGTTGCGCTCGAGCCGCGAGAGGGTGAGCGTATCGGTCGCAAGCTCGGAAAGCTGCAGCGCCGAGCGTTTTATCGCCGCCATGAAGTCGCGCTGCTCGTCGTTGAGCCGGCCGACCTCGCCCACCAAGTCGGCGTATCCGACGACCGACGTCAGCGGGCCGCGAAAGTCGTGTGCCAGCATGGCGATCAGGTCGCTTTTGGTTTGATTGAGCTCGAGCACGGCGCTGCGGCGCGACTCGAGTTCCTGGTAGAGAGCCACGTTGCGCGCGGCCACGGCGAAATACTCCGCGATCAAGTCGACCACGAACACGTCGGTGTTGCGCAGCTTACGCCCGGCCGGCACGCGCATGTCGATCAGATAGTGGGTGTCGCCGTATTGCCCCGCGTACACGACGGCGTGCGTCTGCGAATCGTCCACCACCCGTTGGCGTCCGGCGATCGCCCGTGCCACCAGCGGATCGACGGTTCCGGGCGAGAGGACGCCGCCGCGCGCCAGCTCGTTGACTTCGACCGCCGCTCCGGCCGGGTCGGCGCCCAAGACCCGCAGCGGAACGCCCAGCAGTTCGCGGCCGACGTCCTTGACCGTCTCGACCAGGCGGCGTGCGTCGAACGACGTGAAGATCCGCCGCGCCGCACGAACCAGCGCCACCAAACGTGCGTGTTCTTCGGCGAGTGCCGAGGTGCGGGCGACGTCTTCGCTGATGTCGCGCTCGATCGAAATCCAGTGCGTGATTTCGCCTTTGTCGGCGATCGGATGCATCGTGACTTCGTTCCAATAACTCGATCCGTCGCGACGATAGCTCACCAGTTCGGCTTCGCCCGGCCGCCCCTCGGCGAAGGCCGCGCGAATCTCTCGCATGCCGTCGTCGTCGGGCATCGCCAGCCGGAACGACTCGAGGCTCCGGCCGATGGCCTCCTGCGCGACGTATCCCGTTTGGCGCGTGAACGCCTCGTTGACGTACGACAGGATGAGGCTGCCGGTGGCGCGATCGACGGAATAGATCAAGATGACGTCGCTGGCGGCGTCGATGGCTCGCTGCAGAATCGGCGCGTCGAGCGGCTTTTCAGGCAACCGGCGCGCCACGTAAGAACTCTCGCAGCAGTTGATTGAAGGTGCCGGGAGCGTCGGCGTTGGTGACGTGGCCGGCGTCTTCGACGACTTCCAGACGCGCCCCCGGAATGCCGATCGCAATCTCCTGGGACAATCGGTAGGGAGCGACCGTATCGCGCTCGCCGCTGATCACCAAGACCGGAACGTCGATCGTCGGCAGCACCGCGCGATAGTCGCCGGTCCACGTCGCGCGGGTAGCCGCCTCGTAGCAGGCCACCGATTTGCACGCCATTTGGTCGACCGTCTCGCGTTCGCGCTGCGGGGACAAACCGAGCTTGGCGGCCCGCACGGCCGCAAAGGCCGCCATGTCGCCCGCATCGCGTACCGCGCTCAAGATGCCCTCGACGTTCCGCGATGCGTCCGGATAGTGCGCGAACGTACCGACCAGCACCATCGCTTCGATGCGTTCGGGAACCTGCGACCACAGCTCGAATGCAACGACGCCGCCCAAACTGCAACCGACGATCGTAAAGCGATCGATGCCGGCGGCACGGGCGACCGCGAGGACGTCTTTGGCATACCCGTCGCGCGCGATCAGCGCCGGATCGGGATCGGTCAGCGCGCCGTTTCCACGCAGCTCCACCGCGAGCGTGCGGTACTCCGACCCGAGCGCCTCGAGCTGCGAGTCCCAAATGGCGGCGGTCGAGCCGACGCCGTGCACGAAGACGAGCGCGCGGCCGGAACGGCCGGCGCATCGCGCTCCGGTGACCGCGCCGTCGTCCGCGACGACGCGCAAGGTTTCGATCACGCCACACTCCTCCGCTTTGTTGCGACGAAGGCCAGGACTTCGTCCAACGGCCGGCAGTTGAGCACGTCTTCTTTGGTCAGGCCGGCGCGTCTGGCCTGTCCGACCGCCAGCTCGGCGTTGGCCAAATCGCGCGTGCGGTGCGCGTCGCTATCGGTCGTCAGCGTGGCGCCCAAGCTCTTGGCCTTGCGTGCCAGCGGTGCCGGCAGATCGAGTCGCATCGCCTGACCGTCGATCTCGAGCGCGGTTCCGGTTCTCGCGGCGGCCGCGAAGACCGCATCGAAATCGTACTCGTATCCCGCTCCGCCGTCGAAACGGCGCCCCGTCGGGTGACCGAGAATCGTGACGTAGGGATTCTCGCAGGCGCGCACGAGACGAGCCGTCATCTCGTCGCGCGACTGGCGCACGTGGGTGTGCACCGACGCGATGACGACGTCCAGCTGCGCCAGCGTCTCGTCGTCGAAATCCAGCGTACCGTCGGCCAGGATGTCGACTTCGCTGGCGCACAGCGTTCGAATGCCGTAACGGTTTCCGACCCGCTCGATCGCCGCGCGCTGCTCGCGAACGCGGTCGGGCGTCATCCCGTAGCGCGCGCCGCGGCCGGCGGAGTGATCGCTGATCGCGTGAAATTCGTAGCCGCGTGCGGCGGCCGCGGCGATCATCGCCTCGAGCGAATCGTCGCCGTCGCTCCACGTCGTGTGCATGTGAAAATCGCCGCGCAAATCGGTCGGCTCGATCAACGCCGGAATCGCGCCGGCCAGCGCGAGATCGATCTCGTCCAGTCCGCTGCGAAGCTCGGGGGGCACGAACTGCATGCCCAACGCCGCGTACACGCCCTCTTCTTCGGCGCAAACGATCACGTCGCCGGTCTCCAAGTTCAGGATCCCGTTCTCGCTCACGCGCAGTCCTTTGCGCACGGCGTGTTCGCGCAGCTTGATGTTGTGCTCGCGCGAGCCGGTAAAGTGCTGCAGCAGATTCCCGTAGAGATGATCGGGAAGCACGCGCAAGTCGATCTGCAGACCGCCCGGAAGCCAGATGCTGGCCTTGGTCGGCCCCTCGGCCAGGACCGCCTCGGCACGCTCCCACTTCGCGAAAGCCGTCGTCACCGCGGCCGCTTGCGGCGAGGTGCAGACCAAGTCGACGTCGCCGACCGTAACCTCCTGGCGCCGTAGGCTTCCCGCGAAGGTCAGCCGCTCCAGCGGCGGCCCGCGGCGTACGAAATCCATCGCTTCGCGGGCGACCGTCATTGCCAGAGCGAGCGGCGTACGGTGCAGACGGCCTTTATAGGCAAGTATCCCGCGCTTCCAGTTCTCGATCGTCTTGGGACCGAGTCGCGGAACGCCGGCCAGCGTCCCGCTCGCGATGGCCGCTTCCAAATCCGCCAGCGACGCGATGCCGTAGTCTTTGAAAAGCGTGGCCGCCGTTTTCACGCCGATGCCGCTGACCGCCAGTACTTCCAGAATCGACGGCGGGAACTGCCGGTAGAGCGCCTCGAGCGGGTCGGCCCTTCCGGTGCGCACCAGCTGCTCGACCACCCCGCCGATGGTCTTGCCGATACCCGGGAGCGCGAGATGCTCGCCCGACTCGATCAAGGCGCCCAGCGGCGGCGCGTTTTCGACCGACGCCGCGGCCTTCTCGTAGGCCATGTACTTATAGAAGCTGTCGCCGGCCAGCTCCATCAGCGTGCGAATCTCGAGCAGCTTGGCCGCAACGTCGGCGTTGGAGAGCATGCGTGGGACTTGGCCTCCGAACGCGAATGTACTGCCGTCATGGTGCTCCTGCGCATGCGAGCCGCCGGATTCGACGGCGCCGGCGCCTCGGTTGGGCCGCTGACCCTCGACGTTCGTGCCGGCGAGCGCGCGGCGTTGACGTTCCCGACCGCCGCGCAGGCGTCGCTAGCCGCCAAGTTGGCGGCGGGGATCGTGAAGGCGACGTTCGGCAGCGTCGCGGTCGACGACTTCGACACGCGAGTGCAGTCGGCGCACTGCAAGCGCGCCGCCGCGTTCGTCGGACACGATCCGCTGTCGCCGCCGCATTTCGATTTCGAACGTTACGTGCTCTATCGCGCCGCGCTCTGGAACGTCGATCCGGCGCACGCGCTCGCGACCGCACAGCTCGCGATGGAGCGGCTCGAAGGCGTCCACGAAGCCTTTGCGTACCCGTTGGCCGCCGCGCTGATCTCCAACCCCAAGCTGCTGGTACTCGACCGGCCGCCGGCCGTCTACGCGCAACAGATCGTCGACGCGGCCGGCCCGCGCGCGATGCTCACGACCCACGGCGGCGCGCGCGATGCCGCTGCGTTCGACGACGCGGCCGTTTGGGACAGGACGCCGGCGTGACGGCGCGTGCGTTTGCCGCCATCGTCGAGACGCGGCTGTTCGCCGGCCGGCGAGTGACGATTGCGGCGTGCGCGGCGGCGGCGCTGGTCGGCGTGCTGCAGCCGCGCGGCATCGAAGCGCCGCTGTTCTTCTGCTCGTTCGCCGGAATTGCGATGGCCATGGTCCAGTCCCCGGGGCGGTACGCGCACCTCGACCTCTGCGAGCAGAGCGCGCCGCTCTTCGGGCGCGAGCTGGCGCGCGCCAAAGCGCTGGTTCCGTGTCTGGTGGCGACGCTCGCGACGCTCTGCTACGGCGTCGGCGCTCTGGCCGGCGGCGCGTCGTGGGGCGCGGCGCCGCGGCTTTCGATGGCGCTGGCGGCCACGCTCGCCGCGACGCTGACGGCCCTGTCGGCCAGCGTGCGGCGAGGCTCTGCGCGATCGCTCTACGTGCTGCTCTCCGCGGCGGTTGCGTGCGCCGCGTACGCTCTGGCGACGATCGGCGCGGCGGCCGAAGCCGCGTTTTGCGCGTCGGCAGCGTTCGTGGCGTTACGGCAATACGGCGAGACGCTGGCGCGCTACGACCCGGTGTGAGGGCGCCTTCCTACGCGAGCGGAGCCGGCATCGACGTCGCGAGTTTTTCGAGCATCGCGCGATTGAACTGCGCGATGTCCTCCGCGCCGCGCGTCGAGACCCAGTTCGAGTCGGTCACCGTCGGCTGATCGCGGTAGAGCCCGCCGGCATTGCGAATGTCGTCGGCGATCGAGTGCGCGCCGGTAATCTGCCGGCCACGCACGAGCTGCGACGAAATGAGAACCTGCGCGCCGTGACCGATCGAAAACATCGGCTTCTTGGCGGCGTCGAACTCGCGGACGAACCGGTGCACGTCGCGGTCGGTCCGGATGCGGTCGGGGGAGGTGCCGCCCGGAATCAGCAGCGCGTCGAAATCTTCGGCCGTACAGTCGGCGACCAGCTCCTCGGCACGCAGCGTCTGTCCGTCGTCCAGTCCGCGCTTGGCCCGCAGACGCTGGCGCGAGCGCTCGTCGACGCCCACGATCGTCACCACGGCGCCGGCATCCTCGAGCGCGCGCCGCGGCTCGAGAAGGTCGACCTCTTCAAAACCGTCGCCGATCAGGGCGGCGATCCGCTTTCCATCCACTCCTTGCATCGGGCCGGTCTTTCGCGCTGGGGCTTAGAGTGTCCCACCCGTCTGCGCGACCGCGGCCGCCAGCAAGTACGCCAGTTCGACCTCGACTTTTCCGACCGCTCCCAACACCTCGTCGTCGGCCAGCGCCCGCAGCGTCGGATTGCGCCGCGTCATGTTGCCCTCGGGCACGCTGTGCCGAGGATTGATCTCGCGCATGTAAATCCGCGCGTCGTAGCGTATCGGGCCTTCCGGCAAGAAGTAGAGCGGGTCGAGGCCGAACGCGTACGCTTCGAGCGAAAGTACGCCGGTTCGTTGCAGAAATTCGATTGGTTTGGCGCGCAGCGCAACGGCAAGACGAGCGAGCGCACCGATGCCGACCCGGCGCCGGCCGGAGACGACTTCCGCGAAATCCGAATCCGTGAAACCGATCTCGCGCGCGAGAACGGCGGCTTCGACCTCGCGTTCGCGCGCGAGTGCCGCCAGACCCTCGCCGAAAGCGGCTCCGCCGGCGGTTCCGTCCCGGCCGTCCCAGACCGGCGCGTCGCTCACGGCTCGGCCTCGGGCTCGGGAGCGACGTAGACGACGCCGCCGTCGACGTACGCCGCAAATCGCCGCAAGCGAACGAAATCGCCGATCGTCATCGAACCGGTGCGCAAGTCGAAACACCACGCGTGCCACGGGCACGTCACGGTCGAGCCCTCGATGAAGCCTTCGCCGATCGGGCCGCCTTGATGCGGACACGCGTTCTCGTACGCGTACAGTTCGCCGCCGACGTCGAACAGCGCGACCTCGTAGCGTCCGACCGCCACGACGCGCGGCCGCTCCGGCAGCACGTCGGCGCGGCGGCCGCACGCGACGTATCCTTCGCGCGAGATCAACCGAAGAGTCCGCGCGTCAGGCCGCCGTCGATCGAAATCGTCTGACCGGTCACGTACCGCGCGGGCTCGCCGCACAGAAACGCGACCAGCGGCGCAAACTCGCCCGGATCGGCGACCCGGCCGATCGGAATTTCCGCCGCTGCGGCTTCGTCGATTTTCCGATCGCTGCCGCCGTAGAGCGCGCGCAGCCGATCGGTGCGAACGCGGCCGGTGGCGATGCAATTGACGGTCACCCCGTCGGCAGCGACTTCTCCGGCCAGCGTTCGGAGCGCGGCGACCAGTCCCGTTCGAAAGGCATTCGACAACACGAGGTTGGCGATCGGCTGTTTTACCGAGGTCGAGGTGAGTGCGACGATTCTTCCCCAGCGGCGCGCGCGCATCGCGGGCACGAGCGCACCGGCGATCGCGACCATCGGCGCCAGCACCGTCCGGTACGCGGACTCCCAATCCGCGAGTTCGGTCTCGGTAAACGTTCCGGGTTTGGGGCCGCCGCCGTTGAGAATCGCGATGTCGACGTCGCCGCCCCACTCGCGGACCTCCGAAAGCGTCGCCGCCGTTGCGGCGCCGTCGCCCAGGTCGACGGGAAACGCGCGCGCGGCCGGTGCGCCGAGCGATTCGGCGTGCGAAGCGACCGCTTCGAGAAGCTCGCGACGGCGCGCGCACAATGCCAGCTTCACGCCTTCGCGTGCCAGCGCCAGCGCGACGGCCTCGCCGATTCCGGCGCTGGCGCCGGTTACGAGCGCGGTGCGCCCGCGAATTCCTAGGTCCAAACGATCTCTCCTAATACGGTACGCCGGCAGTGCGCCGATTCCGTAACGCCTCCATGTACCAGGTAAACTCGTCGAAGAATTGCCG
>DATJUC010000301.1:0-6992 GCA_035502675.1 Candidatus Acidiferrales bacterium
GTATGCCGCGGTCCTTCGTAAGCACGTAATGCCGTTGCCGCTGATGCAGAAGAAGATGACAGCGTTCGAGTCGGGGGACGCTCGCGGTCTGTATGGGTACCTTTGTAAGGAGGGCGTATCGCCGTCCGTGCGGTCGAAGATTCACGTAGCGCTGCACGCGGCATTCGAGACAGCCGTCCGTAGTGACGTCATCGGCCGCAACCCGTTCGCGTATCTGTCCCCGAAATACGAGCCATCAACCATGAGGGCGTTTACTAAGGACCAAGCGCGCCGTTTCTTGGAGGCAGCGAGAGGCGACCCGCTCGAAGCGTTGTTCGTGCTCGCGATTTCGACCGGCGCTCGGCAGGGTGAGTTACTCGCGTTGCGCTGGGAAGACGTCGACCTCTCAAATCGATCCATCGCGGTACGCCGCAATCTTTCCGAAGTGAGGGGTAAGCTGACGGTCATCACGCCGAAAGCTGCCGGGAGCCGACGTAACATTGCACTCGGCGACCTGGCGGTTCGCGCTCTACGACAACGGCAACGAATCGCAAAGCGGGAGGGTCACGGAAGCGTGTACGTCTTTACTACCGAGAGCGGGGCGCTAATCCGGAAGAGTAACCTCCGTCGGCGAACGTACCTGCCGCTCCTGAAGAAGGCGAAGGTCCCGCAGATTCGATTTCACGACCTACGGCACTCGGCCGCTACACTGGCTCTCGGTGCGAACATCCATCCAAAAGTCGTCGCCGAGATGCTGGGGCATTCGCGCGTTGGCGTGACCCTGCAGACGTACAGCCATGCATTACCGGGCATGCAAGCGGCTGCGGCCGACACCCTTAGCGACCTCCTCGACGAACAAAAGACGAGAGGCGGCAGGCGCCGCTAGGCTATATTTTTGGCTGTACGAGTCCCCAGGCCGGCCATCCTAGCGGTGGTGTCAATCAGCAAAGAGACCCGCATCTAGCGAGCCTTTTGCGATGGTGGGCGGTACATGGATTGAACATGTGACCTCTTCCGTGTCAAGGAAGCGCTCTCCCACTGAGCTAACCGCCCCCGGTCGATTGGCCTCGATTCTCTACGGCGGCCCGGAGGCCTTCCGGGCCGTGAGCTGCGAGGATGAAGCCCGCGTTTGACAAGCGTTTTATGCACGTGGTAAATTCGTGCGACATCATCGGCCATTGCACGCGAGAAAGGAGGCACGATGACGCAGGTTTTCTGGTTGACGAATCCCATCGCGCCGCAACTGCGCGGCGGGTCGATGCGCACTGGGCCTTTCGATTGCGGGCCGACGTAACGTCGTCGGCTTCTCAAAACTGCATTCGAAGGCCCCCGCGATCGACCGGGGGCCTTTTCATTTCCCTTACTGCACATCACTCACAGCGAAAGATGAGGCGGATCGTGGAACTTTGGTTAGAAACCGAAATCCGCACGCGCCGTGAGAACGCCTTGGAAAACGCTCGTCGCAGCCGGCTGAGCCGGCTCGCGCGGAGCGGTCGAAGTCCGGGCGTTCGGGCGAGGGTTGCGGACGGCGCTCAAGCGTTGAGCGACGCATTTGCGAACGTCGCGCGCGTCCTGCGCGGGGAGCGTATCGCATAAGCAAGCGGATGGAGCGGTGCTGCACGCGAACAACTGCGCATGCGGCACCTCTCCGAAGCGCACGAGGTCGCGCGGCGTAGATCGCCGGCAAAAGCCCCGCAGGCGTTGGCGTTTGGAGCCGGCCGCCTGTGGATGGGGTCGTGGGAGACGCAGCGCATCTACGCGCTCAAGCCCGAGAGCTTCGCGATCGAGGAGGAAGCCAACGCGCCGGGCCGGCCGGTGGGCATGACGTGGACCGGCGACGACTTGCGTGTCGTGTGCAGCGAGACGGCCGACGATCACCGCGTGATTCGGCGGTACGCTCCGGGTCGAGGGTTCGTGATGCCTGAGGCCATTCCGTGTCCGGACGACACCGGCTCGTTCCTCGCCTTTGACGGCATTCATCTCTGGTTGAGCCAGCGTTACAACCAACGCGTTTTGGAGTTCGACGCGCGTTACGAAGTGATTTCGGAGATCGCTGCCGACGCGCAGATTTTAGGCGCGCTGTGGAGCGGCGGTCACCTTTACCTCTCCACGTGGCACGGCCGCGAGGGCGGATGCAAGATCGCTCGAACGGACGCGCGCTCTCGAACCCTCGAGTACGTAGCGTCGATGTCGTTTGCCGCGGTCTCGCTGGCACACGACGGGGCGCGCTTCTGGACCAACGATTCGCGCGACTCGGCGATCGTCGCGTTTACGCTGCCTAAAGATCCGCTGGCGTAAGCGTCGTGTCGGCACCGGCCCACGCTCGTTGAAAGGCTTGGTGCGCCCGATCGGCGTCGGCCGTTCGACCGAGACGTTCGAGCGCGAGCGATAGGCCCAACAAGGCTCGCGGATCGTTCGGATACGTCGAGAGATCGTCCTCGAAGGCATTCACGGCGCGATCGTCGATGCCGCGACGGAGGTAAAATCCGCCCAGCGCTTCGCCCGCCGGCATCCAGGGAATTAGCTCCGCGCCGAAGGCGTCGTGCTGATTCGCTTCCGCCCGCTCGAACCAGCGCAGCGCATCGGCGTCGCGACCTTGCGCTTCGGCGAGCCGCGCGAGAAAGATTTGAGCGAGGTATCCGTCGTTCGGCGAGGCTTCGGTTTGTCGTTCGACCGCTTTCCCGATGGTCGCGGCCTCCGCGTTCTTCCCGAGCAATAGCGCGGCGAAACCGCGTACGACCGTCGCGCCCATCTCGTTCGACGGCACTGCGTACGCGACGTCGTAGCGAGCGAAACGCAGCGCCGTGATTCCGCCGAAGCGATAGTCGAACGCAGGAGCCATGCGATCGCTCCAGCGTTGAGCGGTGGCGTAGTTCCCGAGCATCATCGCGGCCGAGTATCCGACGCCGACGTCGTGTTTCGCATATTGCTCGACGTGCGCGGGATCGCGTCCGGAGTTTTCGAGTTGCACGAGCAGCGCGTATGCGCGCTCGCTGGAAGACAGCGCCTTCGCATAGTTGCCGGTCTCGATCCAGTAGTGTGCCGGGACGTGCGCGAGGTGTTCGGCGGGAGGAGGAAAGTCGGCCGCGTCGAGGCGTTGCGCGCAGATCTCGGCAAAGGCACGATCGCGCGCTTCGTCCGCGAGATGCAGGCAGAGATGATTGGCCATCGGGTTGGTGGGGTCGCGCGCGAGAACTTCATCCACCAAGGTGCGGGCGCGCGCGTCGGTTTGGTCGCTTTCCATCAAGGCTTCGGCCGCCAGAAGCTGCACGGTCTCATCGTTGGAAGCGCTCGCTTCACGAAGCATGGTGGACCGATAGGCGGCGTCGTCGGCCGTCCAATCGGCGAAGCTTCCTCGAAAACGAAGAGCTTGCGCCGCTATTAGGGTGCGTTCCATCGGTGTGGCGGCGGACGCGCTTGCGAGGAGTTGCCGTGCGTGCGAATTGGCAGCCTGCGCGCGAGCGAAAGCGTCGGCGAGCATGGGCGTGTTCAGGTCGGGACCGTTCGCCAGCGCTTCACCCCACAACGCCATCGCCAAGCTCGGATCGTCCGCGGCGGAGTCGGCGAAGGCGCTCGCGGATTCCTCGCGGTTGTAGGCATAATAAAAGAAGAGGCCGCGGTCGAAGGCGGCCTGAGCGGCAGGTATGCGGGTCGAAACGGGAACGTGCACGGACGTGGCCGCCGCTGCCGTCGCGGCCAGAGCGGCGAGCAGCATTACCGATAACCATCGCGTCATACGAACTCGCGCTGGGCTCCGGCTTGGTAGGCGGCGACGGAAGTCCGCCAGCTTTCGGGAATGACGATCGTTCGACCGGCGACGAAATCGTAGGCCACGCACGTCGTCGTGCCGTGCGCGGCACGGTAGGCGTGCGTCTCGCTCCAGATTTCGTATTCGAAATCCCACGACTTGTTCCCGATGCGCGGCACGCGTACGCCAACGGCGATGCGCTCACGATACGTCAGCTGCCGTTCGTAGGTGAACGCGATGTTGGCTTGGATCATCCCGTGGTCGCCGTTGATCGGCGTTCCGATGACCTGCGCGAAGTACTCGGAGCGCATCATCTCGGCCCACCGAATGTAGGCGACGTTGTTCGCGTGCTGCATCATGTCGATGTCGGCGAAAGGAATCGAGAACCGCGAAAGGAGTGGATAACCGTCCAGCATGCGCGGGAAGGTTCGCCCTCGACCGCGTTTCTCCCGAGCGCGTCGACCGGCGGAGTGGACACGCCGCCCCGGGTAGGGTAAGATACGTCTTTGTCCAAGGGTCGGCGTACGGGCGCGTAGCTCAGTGGGAGAGCATCCGCTTCACACGCGGGGGGTCGTTGGTTCAATCCCAACCGTGCCCACCATCGGCGACGTCTTGGCGCTGTAGCTCAGTTGGTTAGAGCGCCGCCCTGTCACGGCGGAGGTCGTGGGTTCGAGCCCCATCAGCGTCGCCACTTCGGAAGCTCCGGCGCAGCAGCGCCGGAGCTTTCTTGCGTCATCCGTATAAAAGCGGCCGTTCGGGCGGCGGGCAGTCGGTGACGCGGAGCGGCTGCGTCGTGCGGGAGTCGAGCAGCCAACATTGGTCCAGCACGGAGCAGTAGCAGGCGCGCACGTAAAAGTGTTGCCGTTCCACGTCGAGGCGGTGCCAGACCGCTGCCGCGGGATGCCGAAATGGAAAATGGACGAGCGTCACGACCTGGGTTGCGGTCAAGACGCGCTGCTGGATGCCGCTGGTGATCATTCCGGAAGGTTCGTTGGTGGCGCCGCAGCAGTCGCGAAATGCGTCCAGCGCCGTGTGGTAGGCCTTACCGTGATAATCGAGCGCGAGCCATCTGACGCGAGCCGGGCCGACGCCGGCATTTTGTATCTCGAAATCGATCTCGTTCGCACCACTGGGCGAGACGTCGCCGGTACTGAACTGCAAGAACGGCCAGGTGGATGCGGAGAGAATGTGCTCCTGGGTTCGTCCTTCGCCAACCGCGACCCACAGGGAGGCAAGCGAAATGACGACGGCGGAAACGGCGATGATGCCGTCGAGCCACGAGCGGTCGATCTTGTGCTTTAAGGTTGGGTCCACGATGTACGACGTTTGGCGACGGTCAAAAGGGGAACCTGGCCCGTCGCCGAACCCAGCGCGGTCCTCTCGCCAAGGTAGCTCAGTCGGTAGAGCACGCGCCTGAAAAGCGCGGTGTCGCCGGTTCGATTCCGGCCCTTGGCACCATCGTTTTTCCGCGCCCCGCCGTTTCTTGACATCGGCGGGGTCCGTTTTGGGAGGCCGGCCGCCGGGCGGCCTGAAAGAGGGCGGCCATGAACGATCGCCTTCGACGAGCCGTCGGCGTCGCCGTGACCGCCGCGGTCTTTATATGCTCGTTCGCCGTCGCCACGCCGGCGACGCTCCGCGTGGGCTCGGACGTTTCCGGCGCACCGTTCGAATACTATCCGCCCCACTCGCACGTCCCGCTCGGCTTCGACATCGACCTTATTGCGGCGATCGCGAAGGCGATGGATAGTACGCTGGTGATCTCCAATCATCAGTTCGACGATTTGATCGCGGCCATCCGGCGCGGGCAGTTTGACGCCGGGATGTCGGCGATGTCCGATACCAGTAAGCGCGAGCAGCGCGTGGATTTCCTCGATTATTTCGTAGCCGGCGGCGGCATCGTCGTCCCGAAGGGAAATCCCGCACGGATTTTCTCGCTAGCGGGACTCTGCGGCTATAGCGTTGCGGTCGAAAGCGGGACGTCGTACGAGCAAGACCTCGATACGCAATCGGCAGCGTGCCGCCGCATCGGTCTCGGCCCGATTCACATCCTCACGTATCCGACCGACGACGATTCGTTTGCGGCGTTCATCAACGGGAAGTCGTCGGCGTACGTTGCCGATTACCCGGTCGGTGTGTATCGAGCGAGAACCGTCGCGAGCACGCATCCGATCGAAGTGGTCGGCCGTCAGTTCGACGTCGTACCCTACGGCATCGCGGTGGCCAAGGCCAACGTCGCGCTGCGCAACCGCTTGCAGCTCGCGCTGCTGAAGGTCGTGGCGGACGGGACCTACGACCGGCTGTTGGCCAAGTGGGGCCTGGACGTGGGCGGCATGCGCTTCGCGCCGGTAAATGCCGGCAAGCTCTACGAAACGGTCAAACGCTAGCGCAGGGTTCTCGTTAAGAACTCGACGGTACGCCGCCACGCCGTTTCGGCGGAGTCGGGCTCGTAGTTGCCGATGCCGCCCGGATTGTAGAAGGCGTGCTTGGCCTCGTACCGGTGGAACTCGTACGGAGCGCCGCCGGCTTTGAGCTTGCCCTCCAGCACGTCGACGCCGGCCGCGTTGAAGAACTCGTCGTGAATCGCCCAGTGTCCGAGCACGGGTATCCGAATCCGCGACGGATCGCCCGCCTCGGCAGGCGGATAGCCGTAGAAAGCCACGACCGCGTCGAACGGGCCGGCGTCGAACATCGCCGAGAGCAGAGCCAGCGCACCGCCCATGCAGAATCCCATGACGGCAACGCGCTGCGCACCGCGTTCGCGAAGATAGCGCGCGGCGCCCGACGCGTCTTGTGTTGCGGCGTCGCCGAAATTCAAACCTTCCATCAAATGATTGGCCTCGTCGCCGGTCGCCGCCACGCGCCCGCGATAGAGGTCGGGAACGATGACGTTGAAGCCCTCGCCGGCGAGCCGGTCGGCGGTTTCCTTGATGTGGGCGTCGAGGCCCCACCACTCTTGTAACAGGACGACGCCGGGGGCGCCTGCGCCGGCGGCGGGCGCGAAGTAACCGGGCGCGGTTGCGCCGTCCGGCCGGCGGAACTCGACGGCCGATCCTGTCATGACGCTCCTCCGGCGACCGCGCCTTCCTCGGCGTCTTGGCGGTCGAGATTCTCGCGCTTTTCGTCGAGCAGCCATTCGTTTGCGGCCCGAATGCGATCCGCGGGGACGCGTTCGGCCAGCCATTGCGTGAGAGCGCGATCGTCGGGGTAGTCGCGCAACGCCCGCTCGAACTCGGCAACCTCGACGCCCCAGCGTTCGAGAACCCCG
>DATJUC010000302.1:0-18590 GCA_035502675.1 Candidatus Acidiferrales bacterium
TCGCGTCTACGGTCCGTACGATCCGGCGCGCGGACATCGTTTCAACCATCACAAGCTGCTGCTGGATCCGTATGCAGCGATGGTTACCGGCGGTATCGTGTGGAGCGACGCGAATTTCGGGTACCGCGTCGGTTCGTCGCGCGCGGACCTGTCATTCGATCGCCGCGACAACGCCGCCGGCATGCCCAAGTGCGTCGTGGTCGACACCGCCTTTACGTGGGGAAACGACCGGCTGCTCCACACGCGCTGGCACGAGCTCGTCGTCTACGAGACGCACGTTCGCGGTTTCACCATGAAGCATCCGGGCGTGCAGCCGTCGCTGCGGGGAACCGTCGCCGGCCTAGCGTCACCCGCGGTCATAGAATATCTCACGCGCTTGGGCGTCACGGCGATCGAGCTGCTTCCGGTCCAGAACTTCGTCGACGATCGCCATCTGGTCGAGCGCGGGCTGCGCAACTACTGGGGCTACAGCCCGATTTCGTTCTTCGCGCCGCAGCCGCGCTATCTCTCGCAGCCCGACCTCGGCGAGTTCAAAACGATGGTCGCACGCATGCACGACGCCGGCATCGAAGTGATCCTCGACGTCGTCTACAATCACACCGGAGAGGGCAACCAACTCGGCCCGACGCTTTCGTTCCGGGGCATCGACAACAAGTCGTACTATCAGCTTTCTCCGCACGACGAGCGCTTCTACGTCGACTACACCGGCTGCGGAAACTCGCTCAATCTGGGACATCCGCGCGTCTTGAAGATGGTCACCGACTCGTTGCGCTACTGGATCAACGAGATGCACGTCGACGGTTTTCGCTTCGACCTTGCGACGACGCTCGCGCGGCGTGACGGACAGTTCAGCCAGCAGAGCAACTTTCTGGCCGCCTTGGAGCAAGACCCGGTCCTGTCGCGGGTCAAGCTGATCGCCGAGCCGTGGGATCTCGGGCCGGACGGCTATCGCGTCGGCGATTTTCCGGCCGGCTGGTCGGAATGGAACGACCGCTATCGCGACGCCGTCCGTTCCTTTTGGCGCGGCGACGGCTCGATTCCGGAAATGGCGACGCGCATCACCGGCTCGAGCGATCTCTTCGACCGGCGGGGACGGCGTCCGCGCGCGAGCGTCAATTTCGTGACCGCCCACGACGGTTTCACGCTGGCCGACCTCGTCTCGTACGACCGCAAGCACAACGAGGCCAATCTCGAAGAAAACCGCGACGGCAGCGACGACAACCGCGGCTGGAACTGCGGTGTCGAAGGCCCGACCGACGACCCGGCCGTGATCGCGCTGCGCGAGAAGCAGAAACGCAACTTCCTCGCGACGCTGTTGCTTTCGGAGGGGCTGCCCATGCTGCTGGCGGGCGACGAACTCGGGCGGACGCAGCACGGTAACAACAACGCTTACTGTCAGGACAACGAAATCGGCTGGATCGATTGGAGCGGAGTGCACCACGCCGCTCCGACCGGTTCCCGCGAACGCGAGCTCTTCGAGTTCGTCCGCGGGCTGATCGAGCTGCGGCGCTCGCACCCCGTCTTTCGCCGCCCGCGTTTTTTTCGCGGGGTCAGCGTCGATCAAGCGCCGCTCAAGGACATCACGTGGTTTGCGCCGGCCGGCGTGGAGATGACGCACGACGATTGGAGCGACGCCTCCAAGCGCTGCTTCGGCGCACTGCTCGGCGGCGACACCGGCGACCGCTTCATCAGCCTGCAGGGATACCCCGAGTACGACGAGACGTTCTTTCTCCTATTCAACGGCTACGCGCACGCGACCGATTTTACGCTGCCGCGAGCGCACGGCGTGGGACGCTGGGTCAAGCTGGTCGATACGGCGGCCGGAGCGTCCGCGCTCGAACCGTCGTCGTACGAACCGGGCAGCGCGTTCGCGGCCGCCGATCGCTCGTTCGTGCTCTTCGTAGCCGGGGAGTCCGGGTGAGCGACGAGCTCGACCGGATGGCCGAACGCGCGGGCATCGAACCCAGCTTCACCGACTACTTCGGAAACGAACGGCGCGTCGGCGACGATACCAAACGCGCGCTTCTGGAAGCGATGGGGGCCGGCGGCGACCGGGCGGAACTCTTTCCACGAACGATCGTGCTCGCACAAGGCGATTCGCTCGAGAGCGTGCTCGCTCCGGACGCGCCGCGACGGATCGAGCTCGAGGACGGTTCCACGTTCTCCGGCGACGAGCGCGCGTTGCCCCTGGGGTACCACCGCCTGTACGCGCGCGCCGGCGGACGCAACGTCACGCCCTCTCTGGTCGCCGTTCCTCGGCGCTGTTATTTGGGTGGAGGCGCGCGCGCCGCGTGGGCGCTGGCGACGCAGCTCTACGCCTTGCGCTCGCAGCGGAATTGGGGCGTCGGTGACTTCGGCGATCTCGCGCGATTGACGCAGGTGGCCGCCGGCGCGGGAGCCGAAGCGGTCGCGCTCAACCCCCTGCACGAGCTCTTTCCGAGCAATCCGTACGCGTGCAGCCCGTACTCGCCGTCGAGCCGTTTGTTCCTTAACGGTCTTTACGTCGACGTCGAACGCGTGCCCGAACTCGCCGAATCCCCCGAGGCGCGGGCGCTGATCGGCGGAGCCGAGTTTCGCGCGCGGCTGGCTGCGCTGCGCGACGGGGACCTGATCGACTACGGAGGGTGTGCGGGCGCAAAGCGCGGGGTGCTCGAGTTGGTCTTCGTCGCCTTCCGAAAAGCGCACCTCGAACGGCCCGGCGACGCCCGGGCCGCCGCGTTTCGGCGCTTCTGCCGGCAACGGGGGCGTTCGTTGGAGCGGCTCGCGCGCTACGAGGCGCTGGCCGAGCATTTCCGCGCGCGCGACGAGCACGCGTACGGGTGGCTGCAGTGGCCGACCGAGTTTCGCTCGCCCGAATCCGGCGCCGTCGAGCGTTTCGCTCGCGAACGTCGCGGGCGCGTCGACTTCTACGCCTACGTGCAGTGGCTGGCCGACGATCAGCTCGCCCAGGTCGCCGCATCCGCGCGCGACCGGGGCGTCGGGCTCTACCGCGATCTCGCCGTCGGCGTGGAACTCAACGGCGCCGACGCCTGGAGCGATCCCGAAACCCTGGTTGCAGGCGCCTCGCTGGGCGCGCCGCCCGACCATCTCAACGCCCACGGCCAGAACTGGGGGTTGCCGCCGCTCTCGCCGGTCGCGTTAGAGCGCCGCGCGTTCGAGCCGTACGCCGCCCTGTTGCGCGCCAACATGCGTTATGCCACGATCTTGCGCATCGATCACGTCATGGCGTTACGCCGCGGATTTTGGATCCCGCGCGGCGCCGAACCGATCGACGGCGCGTACGTCCGCTATCCGTTCGAAGCCATGCTCGGCGTGCTCGCGTTGGAAAGCGTCCGCAGCCGCTGCACCGTCGTCGGCGAAGATCTCGGCACCGTTCCGGAAGGCTTTCGCGAGCGCATTGCAAGCGCCGGCGCGCTCTCTTCCCGGTTGGTCTATTTCGAGCGATCGCTCTCCGACGGTGCGTTCAACGCCCCATCCCACTATCCGGCGCTGGCGGCCGCCAGCGTTGGGACGCACGACCTGCCGCCGCTGGCCGGATGGTGGTTGGCCGACGACATCACCCTGCGCGCGCGCATCGGGCTCTTCCCGACCGACCAGGCCGCCGGCGACGCGTACCGCGAGCGGCATCACGCCCGGTTCATGCTGGTCCTCGCGTTGGAGTCGGCCGGCGCCGCCGGCCCCGAAGCCGCTGCACGGCTGCGCGCAGATGCCGAGCGCGGCGGCACCCGGGAACCGTTCGACGAGCTGTTCGCGGCCGTGACGCGATTTCTCGCCGCCACGCCGTGCCGGCTCGACGTGGTTGCGCTCGACGACGTCATGGGCGCGGTCGACGCGGTCAACGTCCCGGGCACCACGGACCAGCATCCGAACTGGCGCCGCAAGCATCCGCAGACGCTCGACGAACTAGCAGGAAGCCGGCGTTTCGCAGACCTACGTTCGATTCTCGCCGCCCACAAAGGTCCGTAACCATGCAAAGTGATTCGAAATGAAAGCCATCGTCATGGCCGGAGGCGAAGGTTCGAGACTTCGCCCGCTGACGTCGAGTCGCCCCAAGCCCTTGGCGCCGGTTGCCAACAAGCCGGTGATGCATCACATCGTCGACCTGCTTCGCCGGCACGGGATCACCGACGTCGTTGGGACGCTGCACTATCTCGCCGACGAGATCGAGAACTATTTCGGCGACGGATCGGCATATGGGATTTCGATGTCCTACGTCGTCGAGGATACGCCGCTCGGAACGGCCGGCGCCGTCAAGCTGGCGGAACCGCTGATCGGGAGGCAACGCTTCGTCGTCGTGTCCGGCGACGCGCTCACCGACATCGACCTGACCGCCTTGCTGCATTATCACGAGGAGCGCGGATCGGCGGCCACGATCGCGCTGCAGCGCGTCTCCAATCCACTGGAGTTCGGCGTGGTCGTCACCGACGAACACGGCCGGATCACCCGTTTCTTAGAGAAGCCGTCGTGGGGCGAAGTCTTTTCCGACACGATCAACACGGGCATCTACGTCCTCGAGCCCGAGATCTTCGATTACATGGAGCCGGGCAACAACTACGACTTCTCGCGCGATCTCTTCCCGAAGATGCTGCGCGACGGAAAGCCGCTCTACGGGTACGTCGCCGGCGGCTATTGGAGCGACATCGGAAACCTCCAGCAATACCAGCAGGCCAACTTCGACGCGCTCTCCGGCGCGGTGCGCGTCGAGATCCCCGGCGAAGAGATCCGCCCGGGCGTATGGGTCGGTGAGAACACGCGCATCTCTCCCGACGCCCACGTCGTCGGGCCGGTCTGCATCGGCCGCAACGTCACCATCGAGCGAGGCGCGGTGCTCGAAGAGCTGACCTCGATCGGCGCCTCGTCGATCGTCGCCGAAGGCGCGCGATTGCATCGAACCGTGGCGTGGGAAGACGTCTACGTCGGCGAAAACGCCTCGCTGACGGGATGCACGCTGGCCGATCGCGCGATCGTCAAGGATCGCGTCACCATCCTCGAAGGCGCAGTCATCGGCCGCGGCAGTACCCTGGGCAGCGGCTCGACCGTTCCGTCGAACATCAAGCTTTGGCCCGACAAATCGGTCGCCGCCGGTTCGATCGTCTCGATGTCGCTCATCTACGGCATCAAATGGCCGGGCTCGCTGTTCGGCGCCGACGGCGTCAGCGGCCTGGCCAACATCGAGGTGACGCCCGAGTTCGCGCTCAAACTCGGCCAGGCGCTCGGATCGGTCCTGCGGCCCGGACAAAACGTCATGACGAGCCGCGACGCGCACCCGGCGTCGCGGCTGACCAACCGCTGCATCATCGCCGGACTTCTATCGGTGGGCGTCAACGTGCAGGATCTGCGCGAAAACCCGACTCCGGTCTCGCGATACGCGGTTCGGATGTCGGGAGACGCGTGCGTGCACACCGGCATCTCACCCCACGACCCCGATCAATTCTTGATCGAGTTCTTCGACGATCACGGCGTCAACATCGACAAAAACACCGAGCGCAAAATCGAGAACATCTTTTTCCGCGAGGATTTCCGGCGAACGCCGATGGAATCGGTCGGCATCCTCACGTTCCCGGAACGGACCGTCGAAGCATACACCAGCGGGTTCCTGAACGCACTGTCGCCGCGCGCGATCTCGCAGGCGAACATGCGCGTCGTCATCGACTACGCCTACGGAAACGCCTCCCTGATCCTGCCGCGAATCTTGAGCAATCTCGGCGTCGAGATGATCGCGCTCAACGCCTTTTTCGACAACGCCAAAGTTCTCACGTTCTCGAAGAACCGCAGCCGTCACCTCGAGCAGCTCAGCAACGTGACGACGTCGCTCGGTGCGACGCTGGGAATCTTGCTCGACCAGCACGGAGAAGGCTTGACGCTGGTCGACGACCGCGGCCGCATCATCGAAGGCAGCCGGCTGTTGGCCCTGCTCACGGTGCTGGTCGCAACCTCGACGCCCGGTGCGCGCATCGCGGTTCCCGTAATGGCGCCGACCGCAATCGAAACCGTCGCAGCCGCGCTCGGAGCCCAGGTCGTTCGTACCCGAACCGACCGCCGAGCGCTGATGGCGCTAGCCGCCGAACAGGGCGGCGCGCTGTCGTTTGCCGGCGGCGCCAACTACGAGTTGATCTTCCCGGAGTTTCAGCCGGTCTTCGACTCGCTCTACGCCGCCGCCAAGATCATGGAGCTGATCGCCGCCGCGGGTAAGCCGCTCGGCCAGATCGTCGACGAACTGCCGTCTTGGCACCTGGCGTCGCGGCGCGAACACTGCCCGTGGGAACGCAAGGGCCAGATCATGCGGCGCCTGCTGGACGAGACCGACGGTGAAAACGTGGAGCTCACCGACGGGATCCGCGTCAGCCGCGAGGGCGGCTGGGTGCTGGTGCTGCCCGACGCATCGGATCCGCAGTTCAACGTGTACGCCGAAGGCCGAACCGAGGACGAAGCCGGCCGGTACGCCGACGCTATCGCGGGACGGATCGAAGAACTGGCGCTCGGCTGATCAGATTGCGATCTTGCGCGAGAGGATCTGCAGCGCGGCCGGCCAGGTGAAGCGCTCCGCGGTCGCTTGCCCGGCGGCACGAATCGACCGCGCCAGTGCCGGATCTTCCATCAGTGCCTCGAGATACGCGGCCAACTCCGTTCCGTGGCCGGTGTCGCAGACGACGGCGTTTTCGAACGGCTGCGCGTAGTCTTCGCCGGTCGATCCGGTGACTGCAACGCCGCCGGCCGCCATGACTTCGAGGCCGACCAGGCCGAACGGTTCCTTTCCCGAGTTTGCCAAAACGGCGTCCGCAACGTGATAGAGCGCGTACAGGAGTTCTTCGGGAACGAAGCTGCGCAAGTTGACGACGGCGCCGTTCGCGCCGGACAGGGCGTCGACGAGCGCTTGCGGATCGCGGGATGGAACCCGCACGTCCTCGACGTCCAAACCCGAGGCGCGGGCGCGCGCTAGGACGGCGTCGCCGTACGGTTCGCTGCCGCCGCGCACGATCAGGCGCGCGCCGGCGTGCCGCGCGCGGATCGCGGCGAACGCGTCGATCGCCTGCATCCAGCGTTTGTCCTCGTCGTAACGGCCGACTTTGACGTACAGCGGCCGCGAAGGCAGCGCGCCGGCCAGCGCGCCGACGAGATCGTCGGGCGGACCGCCGACGATCCGCTCGGGAATCCCGTTGGGGATCACGAGCGATTCGACGCCGCGCCGATGCAGCTCGAACTTCATGTAGCGGCTTACGGTCGTGATCGATGCGGCCGCCGTCAGCGCCGTCCAGTCGATGCCGTCGAATCCGTAGGTGTTGTTCGCATTCCACATGAGCACGACGCGATCGCGAAGTCCGCGGCGGCGCAGCAGCCCGTCGAGCGCGATGGCGGCCGGCGCCGTCTGCCAGTCTTCGGCGACGACCAGTACGTATTCGCCGCGCGCAGCCGCCGGTTCGACGATCGAGTCCGCCACGAAGGGCGGTACGCTGTCGCGGAAGTCGTTACTCTTGCCGCCCTCGCCGTCGTAGACGTTGGCGGGATGGTAGGCGGAGATCCACTGACACCACCGCCGGTACTCGAGGCGCTCGGACGCTCGCTCGACTGCCGGGCGCTGCGGATCGCCGACGAAGACCAGCGTCGTCGCGATGCCCTGCTGGGCCAGCGCCGCCGAAAGCTCCGTGACGCGCGTTCCGAGTCCGCCCACCATCGAGTACGGATCGGGTCCCTCGAACGAGAGCAGCACGGCGTTATCGGGGAGCAAAGCAGTCATGCGAGCAGACGTTTGTTACGACGGCGCAAAAATCCGTTGAAGCGGCCTCTCGAGGCCAAGTCGCACGCCCGATGATACAAGAGGGCACCAGTTGGGGTACATAGCGAAACGATTCCGATGACGATCCGACCGCACGCCGTAGGGCTCCTCGCAGCAGCACTCACGTCGAACCTCGCAGCAGCGCAGGCGACCGGCAGTTCCGTGCTCGCCGAATACGATCTGAACGCTCCCCTTCGCAGCTACACGTTTCACATGGACGTCGCGATGTCGATGCGGCATTTTCCGTGGTTGCATTTTCACATGAACGGCGACGGCGTTTACCAGCGCGGAAATCAATACCGGGTGACCTTTACCGGCGGCCCTCCGTTCATGCCGCAGCGGCACGACGTCGATCTTTCGATCCTGGATCCCTCGATGTGGCCGGGCCGATACCGCTACGCTGCTGCCGGTCAGCAGAACGGCGACACGATCTTTGCGCTCGAAGACGCGAGCAACACTCAGTTGAAAAGCGGCACGGTAGCGCTGAACCCGTCGAGCGGCATCCGCTGGGTCGACGCGACGTACGACGACGGCACGCACGTTCACATGACCGTCACGTCGAACGACGCGCTCGGATACCTCTTACCTTCGTCGATACAGGCGACCGTCGACTATCCGCACATGCCGGTAGCCGCCGACGCGACGTTTACGAACTACACGTTACCCCACTAAGCGCGCCCTTCGGCGTGCCACTCGCCGTTCTCGCCGTCCTTCCACGCGACGACCCATCCGCCGCCGATCGGAATCACCGGATTTTTGAGATTTTCCGGATCGATGCCGAACGCGAGCAGCACGTGCCGTGACGCTTCCGTCATCTCCTTCGTCCAGCGATCGAACTCCGGGGCTGCTTTCGGAACCGGAAGCGCGCGCATCGCGCGCGCGATGCCGTTCAGACCGTCGGCCACCGAGACCGCGATCGTCCTGTAGTCGATCATAGGCGAGCCGTTGGCGCCGGGCCGGCCATTGCCTGCCGGCGAGGCGGGCAGGAAATGATTACCATTCTCACTCCCGGCAAGATGTGTTATACTGCCGCCAAGTGGAATCCGACGTGCAGGCCGTGCGCCTCCCGAAAAACTATCAGCTCGTCTACGACATCGTGCGCGAGGCGGGCCCGGGCGTGCACTTGACCACGTCCGAACTCCACCTGCGCGCCCGCCGGCGCCGTCCATCGATCGGCTTTTCGACGGTTTACCGCGGTATTGCGCGCCTCCGCGACCTCGGCTTGATCGACGAAATCGTCGTCCCGGGTTCCGAGGCGGCAGTCTACGAGCAGGCCGCCGTACCGCACGCGCACTTTCGCTGCGTGAGCTGCGGCCGCGTCGACGACGTCGAATACCGGCTGACGCAGCACACCCTCACGGCCCTGGCAAAACAGACGGGCGCCCGCATCGACGACGTCTCCTTGACCCTGCACGGCCTCTGCCGTTCGTGTCGCTAATCGCGCACGTCGTACTCAACGTCGGGCTCTGCGGTTCGATGGCTGCAAAGCCGCCGCAGACGTCGCTGCCCATTCGCGTGCGGCTCGTCGACCGGCGCGCCATCGTTCGGTTCGATCAGACGTTCCGCGTCGACCGCGGCTACGATCAAGACAAGATCGTCGAGTTCGACGCGCCGCAAGGCGAGTATCTCATGCACCTGCAGTCGGCGCCGTACGGATGCTCCGCCGACAGCTTCCAGGAATTTCTTCCGGATCACAATCGCAGCATTGCGGTCGGACTGAGTCCGGGGCAGTCGCCGCCGCCGCGCGTTCCGCTGCTGTTTGCAGGAGCCGCGCCTGAATCGTTCCTCTACGTCCATCCGACCTTCGTCCTCCTCGACAAAAGCGTGGCGTGCAACAAGCCGGTCGGCGACACGCTGCCCTCCGACATCCAAGTCGAGAACGACCCGGATGCATATTTTGCGTGGATGTACGACGATCCGCCCGACAACGAGACGGCACAAATCGCGCTGCAGTTGCGCACGCCGACGCATCAGTACCATTACGTCCGCGTGCCCGTTCCGTATCCTCCGCCCCCGTCGCGGTGGCCGTCGGAGGTTGGGTTCGACGTGACCCAAGACGAAATCGATTCGCTGGCGAGCCAGCCCGTCGACACGCTGCTCTGCCTGCACCTGTGGGAGACCAAGGTCTACTACTAGGCGTCTGAATTAGGTCGGCGCGTTGATCCAGAGCGCGCGATTGGGAACGTCGATCGTCAACGCTCGATCCGCCCAGAACTCGTTGCCGATCTCGCAGTCGTAGATCAGGTCGGCGTAGGTAACGGCGGCGCCTTTCACCGCGACGCGCGGTTCGTCGCGCAGCGTCACGCTCGGCAACGCCGGTCCGGCGATGCCGGCGCCCGCCGCGAAGCGTTTGTCGAGCACGATGCCGTCGGTTGCCGTATCGAGCGCGCACAGACCCGGACGACCGCCGAAGTCGAACCAGGCGAACAGACGCAGCGCGAGGTCGCGATCGTCTTGCAGAATCAACGGCACGCTCATGCCCGTGCGTCTGCGATCGGCAAACGATTCGGCATCCTCGACGACTAATTCGTGGGCGTGAAAGTCGAGGGTCGTCGCGACCGTACGAAAGGCCGCGGCGGAAACCACGCCGTCGGCCGGTCCGGCATTGGGGGCGATACCGACGGTTCGATCGCCGAGCGCGAAGTCGCCGATCGTAAACGAAACGACTCGGCCGATGCCGAAGTCGATCCGCTCGCCGGCCGCCGACATCGTCACGAACGTGCGGTCGACGTCGTACGCCAGACTTCGCAGGCTCGGCCCGAGCCGATCGACGCCGGCCGAGAGATCGACGGTCATCGGCACCGCCGGCCGGCGGTCGATCGAGGCCTCGACGACGACGGCGCCGCCCGAGTTCGTGAACGGAATTCGCTCCACGGCCCGCGCGCCGGCGGTCGTCGTCGCGGCAAAGGCGACGGTGCAGAGCAACGTCCCCGCCGCACGCCGTGCTTTGGCTTGCATGGGCGCAAGCTTTACCGGCAACGCCGTTTAATCCGCCTTAAGCCGCGACAGGCCCCGCCGCCTGCGAAGATGAACGGGTCGAACCCCGCTCGACGTCTATGGAGGAGACTCATGCCGAACCCGTTCGTGCATTCCGAACTTGCGACGACCGACCTCGCGAAAGCCAAGGAATTTTACGGTAAGCTCTTCGGCTGGAAGCTGGAGGATACGCCGATGGCCGATGGTTCGACGTATACGATGATCGACGTCGGCGAGAACGAGTACGGCGTCGGCGGCGGAATGATGAAGGTGCCGGCGCCCGACATGCCGTCGGCGTGGCTGACGTACGTCTCCGTCGACGACGTCGCGGCGGCGACCGAGAAGGTACGCGCGCTCGGGGGTCGCGTTTACCGCGACGTCACCGAGATTCCCGGCATGGGGGCGTTCAGCGTCGTCGCGGATCCGACCGGTGCCGCGCTGGGACTTTGGGAGTCCAGGCGGTAAGGCTTTCCTGGCTTTTGGCCGGACGCGCGTTCACTTGACCGACGAGATGGGGGTGGTCCACCAGAGCATGTATTGCCATCCGGGAGTCATATGCGAGCCGAAGTACTCTTCGACGTAGGCGTGCAAGAACCGCGCCAGCTGGTAGTTGAAGTCGACGTTGCCGGTTTGATTTTGCGTCCCTAAGCCGTCGTTGGTCCATTCCTTTCGGATCGAAATCATTCCGCGGTTGAGAACCGGCTCGTAAAACTCGAGCGTTGCCGCCGTGCTGCCGGCCGAGCCCAACGGCGTCAAAACGTTGCCGGGCTGCGCCGTGTACGGCAGATTCGCGGGTCGTCCCAGCCAAGACGCGGAAAGCGGCGGGGCCGGCGGCATGAGGCCCGCGGCGGTCATGGCTGCGACCGAACCGCTCGACGCCGACGACGTATATCCGGGATTTCCGTCGAGCGCCATCTGGTAAATCGCGAGAACGCCGGGGACTCCGCGCCAAGGATCGCGCTGGACGTACGGCGCGACCGACCAATATTGATCGAATCCGCCCTCGGCGAGCGGCCACGAGCCGCGCGAGCCGTAGACGCCGGCTTCGAGCGGATAGTCGGGATTGTCGTAGGCCGCTTTGTATTGAAACGTCTTGTCGGTGTTGGTGAAGTTGGTGCTTTGACCCCACATGCCGATCGTCTCGTCGCCCGAGTACATGTAGCCGGCTTCGAGGTCGAGACCGCCCTTGATGTAGTTGAATTTCGTTCCCCACCGGTTCGCGTCGAGCTCGTACGCGTGTTCGCCGACGGTGATTTCCGGTGTCGTGAACCCGGACAAGTCCATCCACTGGCTATAAGGCGACGGTCCCGGTGCCTCGATCAGCCCTGCGAAGAGATGGCCGTCGCGGTGCAGCAGGTTGTTGTACGTCACCCAAAAGGTGTCGAGATCGCCGGCAACGTTGTCCTGCAGGATCCACTGCTGGAAATGATACGTCACGTCGTTGCCGATGAAGCCGACGGCGTGGATCGCCATGTTGCCGAACTCCGGCCGCGGCGGCGGCCCGGATTCGCTGTCGTAGCTGACGCTTTGATCCCACCAGACCGGAAGCGCGCGCCGCAGAACGTTGGGATCGAGCGAGGCGTAGCCCGTACGCTGGACGTAACGGCCGTAGGTGTTGAGCGCCGGCACCTGAGTGTGGCAAACGTTGCATTTTACACCGTAGGCTTGCGCGAACACCGGCATCGCCGGTGCGGGACGGCTCGAGACGCCGCACCACCCGGCGGCCAGTACGGCAATAACGGCGATCCGCGCGGCGCGCATCACGGCAGGACCTTGACCGTAAGCGCCGTGTCGGCGTGTCCGGACCCGCACGTAATCGTGCAACGCAGCACGTGCGTTCCGGCTTTCGCCGGCGTGACTTTCACGGTCACGAATTGGCCGGGAACGATCGTCGCGGGCAGAATGCCGAGCTGGTCGGACTGAGTGCCCCCAACGCCCTCGCTCGACGTCAGCCGCAGGGTCGTCGTCTCGCCGGCGTGCAGCTCGATGGCCGAGGGCGTGAACTTCAAGTTCGAGGCGACGACGTCGCTGCTCGGGTGCGCCGCCACCGACGCCGGCGCGATCGAAAGAGCGACGGCGAAGGCAGCGGCCGCCGCTGCGGTAACGTTGCGAACCAAGACGTGCATGGACGAAACCCTCCCGCCGTCCAGCCTACGCCCGAGCCGGGAACCCGAAATGAACCCGCGAGGAAGTTGCTGGGAAGAGCGTGCGACAAAAGCGCCCGGCTTTTAGAGCCGGCGTTCGAAGCGGCCGGTCTTGCGCTCCAGCCTGACGCGGTAGACGACGATCGGGACCATTGCGTTGTGGGGGTGGACCGATGCCCCCGGCGGACGGCCGCCGAGCTTGCTCTCGATGCGGTCGACGAGAAGCGCGAGCGCTTCTTGCGATGCGGGTCCGTGCAGTTCCTCGAAGGTCCCCCAGGCAATGACGCTCTGCCAGTTGGCGAGATCGTCCATGACGTCGACCTCGAAGCACACGCGCGGGTTGCCGCGCAACATATGAAGCTTCATTCCGACGCCGGTGTGGGCATAGACGTAAGTTCCGTCGTACGCGTAGGTAATCGGAACGACGTAGGTTTGGCCGTACGCGTGACAGCCGATGCGCCCGATCGCGTTGTCGTACAAAACCGTTTCGATCTCGCTCTTGGTCAGTTCGCCGAGCACTGCCGTTACGTCGCGCTCGCTGCCGTATCGGGGATTGCGGCTCCGTCGCGAACGACGATGACGGGACACGGCGCGGCGCGCAAGACCGACTCGGCGACGCTCCCCATCAGGGCGTGCCGGAGGCCGCTCCAGCCGTGCGTGCCCATGACCACCGCGTCGGCGCGATTGCGCCGCGCGCACTCCACGATCGCTCCGGCCGCGCGGCCCGCCGGCATCTCGCTGCGCGCGATCACGCCCTTTCGCGCCGCGATCGCGAGCGCTTCTTCCGCGATCGCTTCGATGCTTTGCCGCTCGCGGTCGAGCGCGCGTTCCGCATTGGCTCCGGCAGCCGTTTTCCACGTCGCCGCAGCGGGATCGACCGCGCTGCACACCACCAGCGTCGCGCCGTGGCTCTTTGCCAACGACACCGCTAGATTTAGAGCGCGCGCCGAAGATTCGGATCCGTCCACCGCGACGATCAATCTTTCGAACATCGCTCCACCTCCGCTAACGATTGCGTGAGTATTCGTCGGTACGATTCATCCAGCGACCGTCTCCGCATGCGGTGCGTCGTGAGCGCGACGGGCTTTTCGCTCGAGCGGAACGATCAGAACCGGCACGCCGGCGTGACGGAGAACGTCTTCCGCGACGCTCCCGACCAGCAGCCGCGCGAGTCCCGTGCGCCCGTGACTCCCCATGACGATCCAGGTTGCGCCGATTTCCCGGGCGAGTTTGACGATCTCTTGGCCGGGCGAACCCTGAATCAGCCGCGTCTCGACGCGTTCGACGTGACCGCGCGCACGCACGCGCGCCGCTTCGAGCAGTTCGCGGCCTTCCTCGCGGATCGCGTCCAGACAACCGGCGACGAACTGCGGGTTTCCGTAGGTCAGCATCGCCGCTTTCGCCGGATCGACGACGTGTGCGACCACGATGCCGGTGCCGGCGACCTTGGCGAGCTCCGCGGCTTCGTCGACGGCGCGCAGCGAAGGCTCCGAGCCGTCGACCGGAACCAAAATAGGACCGTTCATGTTCGTCTCCTACGACCCGATCGCGCTCGCGATGTCGCGCAACAGAGCGTGGGCCGTGTGCTTTGCGATCGTGTGACCGATGGCGTCGTCGAAGGTCTCGCCGCTTACCCCTCCGGGCGGCCGGTACGTTCCGTCGATCTCGACGAACGCGCGCGCCGGATCGCCGTCGGACCAGGCGACGAGCGTTCCGGAAAAACTTGGAAAAGCGCCGCCCGAAGGTTCCCAGGAGACGCGAATCACGTCGTTGAGATTTTGATCGTCGCGACCGAGGTATGCGGTCACCGACGCGTCGTGCTCGAGCGCCAGACCGGCCAACGGCCCTTTGCCGTCGAGCGGCACGCGCAGTTGCAGGCGGGTTTTGCCGTCCGAGTCGCGCCGATTGGAAAAATACGCTTGCAAGCGCGGCGTGACGTCGGCGATCGGGCAGCGGACCTCGACCTTCTCGCGCAGCCGGCGGAGGCTCATGCCGTTACTCGCTCGGCGTTACGCTCGCGTACGACGATGACCGGACACTCCGCCTCCCGCAGAACGCTCTCCGCAACGCTCCCCAAAAAAAGTCGCGAGAGGCCGCTGCGCCCGTGCGTTCCCATCACGATGGCGTCGGCATTCTGCCTCTTGGCGAAACGCAGAATCTCGTCGAAGGGCACGCCGAGATGCATCTCGCCGCCGGCTGCAACGCCGGCCTTGCGCGCCTGCTCGATCGCCGCCTCCACGATGTGACGTGCTCCGGTCTCGCGATCCAGCAGCATCAAATCGGTCGCCGGCGAGGGCGGAGTGGTGCCGACGATGACGATCGGATCCACGATCGAGCAGATCGCCAGTTCGGCCGACTCGCTCTTGGCCAGTCCGAGCGCGACGTCCAGGGCTCCTTGGGCGCACCGGGAGCCGTCCAGCGGGACGACGATTTTCTTCAGCATGGGCCAAGCCTACGGGGCGGCCGCGAATCCGTTGTGAACGCGTCCTTCTTCAGTTCTTCGTCATAGCGGCCGGCAGCGCGGGGTAGGCTACCGATGTGGACGTCTTATGTCTCGACGGCGGCTCGTCGTCTCTCAAATTTGCCCGCTTTCGCCGAGACGGCGAGGCCGCACCGCGCCGCCTCGTGGCGGACAGCCGGGCCGCCCGATCCACAACGCTGGCCGAGCTATGGCAGCACGACGGCCGGCCTCCCGACGCCGTAGCCCACCGGATCGTTTTCGGCGGCGAACGATACGTTGCGCCGGTCATCGCCGACGACGCCGTGCTCGCCGACCTCGAGCGACTGGTGGAGATCGATCCGCTGCATCTGCGTGACGAACTCGACCTGGTGTATGCCGCGCGAACCTGCGGGCGGAGCGTGCCCAACGTCCTCTGTTTCGATACCGCGTTCCATCAGCGAATGCCGGATATCGCCAAGCGCCTGCCGCTGCCGCCGGACGTAGATCCCTCGCTGCGGCGCTACGGCTTCCACGGTCTCTCGTACGAATACGTGGTTGAAACGCTGGGAGCGGCGCTGCAGGGGCGCGCGATCGTCGCGCACCTCGGCTCGGGCGCCAGCCTGTGCGCGATGCGCGACGGCGCTCCGGTCGACACGACCATGGGGTACTCGGCACTCGGCGGCCTGATGATGGGTACGCGTGCCGGCGATCTCGATCCAGGCGTCGTGCTGCGTTTGATGCGGCTGGGGTACGACGACGCGGCATCGCTTGCGGATTTTCTCTATCGCCGCTGCGGCTTGGCCGGCGTCTCCGGCACCGACGGTGACGAGAAGGCGCTGGAGGCTGCGGCGCAAGACGATCGCCGCGCGCGCGAGGCGCTCGATCTCTTCTGCTATCAGCTGCTCAAGTCGGCCGGAGCGATGATTGCGGCGCTCGGCGGTTTGGACGCGCTGGTCTTCACCGGCGGCATCGGCGAGCACTCGGCCACCATCCGATCCTGCCTCTGCCGCGCGCTGCGCTACGCGGGCGTCGTTCTCGACGAAACCGCCAACTCGCGCAACCGCGACGTTATTTCGTCGTCGCAGAGCGCCGTCCGCATCCGCGTCGTCTCAACCGACGAGAACGCGGTCATGGCTCGCCACGCTTACGCGTTGCTTACGAACGGCGAGCCAGCAGCAGCGCGATAGCGGCCGACGCCAAACGGGTCGATACGCCGTCGGCGCGGCCCGTAAGGATGACCGGAACCCGCGCACCCAAAACGATTCCGGCGGCCGCCGCACCCGCGAGCAAGATGAGCGCCTTGGCAAGCATATTTCCGGATTCGAAGTTGGGAACGACGAGCACGTTGGCACGCCCGGCGACGCCGGACTTCAAACCCTTCTCGCGCGCCGCTGCCTCGTCGACCGCGTCGTCGAGCGCCATTGGGCCGTCCACGACGGCTCCCGCGATTTGGCCGCGCTCGGCCATTTTGGCAAGCGCCGCCGCCTCCAGCGTCGAGGGGATGCTGGCGTTGACCGTTTCGACCGCCGACAGCACCGCAACCCTCACGGCCGGCATCTCGAGCGCCTTGGCAAGATCGATGGCATTGGCCGCGATGTCTCGCTTTTGCGCGAGCGTCGGCAAGACGTTGATGGCGGCGTCGGTGACGATCAACGGTTCCTCGCGATTGGGAAGATCGACGACGTAGGCATGGCTCATGCGCCGTTGCGTGTGCAGCCCCGAGTCCGGGCGAACGACCTCGTGCAGCAGCTCGTCGGAGTGGATGCTGCCCTTCATGATGGCTTCGACGCGACCGTCGCGGGCCAGGGCCGCCGCAACGGCGGCCGCCTCGTGGCTGTGCGCCGCCTCGACGATGCGATACTCGCCGAGGTCCGCTGCCGCATCGCGAGCGACGGCGCGGATTTTGCGTTCGTTGCCGACCAGAACCGGCACGATCAAACCGGCTCGCGCGCACGCCAGCGCTCCCTCGAGCGCGAGCCGGTCGCAGGGATGCACGACCGCCGTGAGGATGGCAGCGCGGCCGGCGCAGCGAGCGATCAGCCGCGCGTGATGCGAGTCGCCGCTCGGCTCGCTCATCGGCGGCCCAAGCGGCGCAAGGTCGGAATGACGCTGTCGGGATTGAGACTGATGGAGTCGATGTGCAATCCGATCAAGAAGTCCGCGACCTCCGGATAATCCGACGGTGCCTGCCCGCAAATGCCGACGTACCGAGCGTTTCGCTTCGCGCCGTTTACGGCCTCGCGCAGCATCGCCATCACGCCGGGATCCCGCTCGTCGAACTCCGAAGCTACCAATTCGGAATCCCGATCGACGCCCAAGACCAGCTGCGCCAGGTCGTTCGAGCCGATCGAAAACCCGTCGAAGTATTGCGAGAACGCATCGATTTGGATGACGTTGTTGGGAATTTCGCACATGACGTAAATTCGCAAGTCGGCCTCACCGCGCCGCAAACCGAGCTCGGCCATGCGCTCGATCACGCGGCGCGCTTCGTCCGTGCGGCGGCAGAACGGTATCATCAAGACGACGTTGCGAAGTCCCATTACGTCGCGCACGCGCTTCATGGCGGCGCACTCCAGCGCAAACGCCGGCGCGTATGACGGATGAGTATAGCGCGCCGCGCCGCGCAGGCCCAGCATCGGATTGCTCTCGGCCGGCTCGAAATCGGCTCCCCCCAAGAGCGTCGCGTATTCGTTGCTCTTGAAGTCGGACATGCGCACGACCACCGGTTTCGGATAGAAGGCGGCCGCGATCGTGCCGACCCCCTCGGCCAGCTTGCGCACGAAATACTCGCCGGGTCCCGAGTCGCCCGCGGTCAGCGCGGCAATTCGGGCGACCGCCGACGGATCCGTAACGCGCTCCGGATGGAGCAACGCCATCGGATGCGCGACGATCTCGTCGGCTACGATGAACTCGATGCGTACCAGCCCGACGCCGTCGTTGGGCAGCATACTGCGCGCGAAGGCGCTTTCGGGATCGGCAAGCGTCAGCATGATCGGCACCGGCGGTTTGGGCAGCGCGCCGACGTCGAGGCGACGTTTTTCAAACGGCAGGCGCCCTGCGTAGACCCGCCCCTCTTCACCGCCGGCGCACGACACGGTGACGTCGGAGCCGGTCTCGAGCGCCGTGGTCGCGGTGCCGCAGCCGACCACCGCCGGAATGCCGAGCTCGCGCGCGACGATTGCCGCGTGACACGTTCGGCCGCCGCGATCGGTAACGATCGCCGACGCAACCTTCATCACCGGCTCCCAGTCGGGCG
>DATJUC010000303.1:0-7088 GCA_035502675.1 Candidatus Acidiferrales bacterium
CCACCAGCCGCACCACTTCCACCACCGGTCACGCCATACAACACGCCGTTCATAGACGTGAGTGCACCGGGAGATCTGCCGTTCGAGCCGCCTTTAAAGGCGTAGATGGTTTTGAAGCCGTACGCTGTCCGCGTCTGCGCCGACGTGTGTTCGGCACGCATCACTGAGGACGCTCCGGTAGTGGTTCGATCGTTCGGAGCAAAAGGGATGCCGGCCCTTGCTCCAGAGCAGCCGGCGAGAATAACGCCGCATAGGGCGAGAGACGTTGATGCATATGAATTGGACGTGGCCAGTTTCATAAAAGCCTCCGCATCTTGCGGGAGTCGACTTGCGATTGCCGCACGTCGTCTGAGCCAGGGCGGACACCTCATATGATGACGGCGAACCCACCCGAACGATTAGCGTTGCAAGGCGCCGAAGCAAGCTCATTTCCTGCTTCCTAACTATCTCGCATCCAATCCTCGAAAGCGTGAGGCGAAGGCCCTGAAAATGGGCCCTTCAGACGATGGGACCGCGGTGCCCACTCGGTCGCCCCGATCTCCGGGGGAGGGGCTAAAGGAGCGTTCTCCCAGTCATCGACGATTGCAAGGTTCATGGGACGTCCATCGCCTCATCAATGGTCATACGACCGCGGGAGTGGACACGCTTCATCGCACCTCCGACTGCGGCGAGGAGACTTAGCCGAGTCTTTTAGAATTTTTTGCGACTAGTCCCCTAGCGCTAAGCTCGTCGGGCCGCCACCCCATCCAACTCGTGCAATGGGTAGCATGTTCCTGGCGAAAGGCAGCGCGTACGACAGAAAGCAAGAGCCCGCGGTAACAAATAAACGGCCGTTCCATACGGCCATGCTTCCGGGTGCGGAGACGTTGCGGAGGTTAGAAAATGTTAGGCCCGCCGGTTCCTCGCCCTTCTTGTACGGCAGGTGGTATTCGAGGACGGCGTCGTCGCGGGTTACGTAAAGATATGTCTCATGTGGCGTAACTGCTACGTCGCCGAAAATGTTTCGCAACGTGTATTCCGGTTTCTCCCCATGCGTCATCGGAAGCGCATATGCGCTTACCGATGTGGTCGACCACCGGGCCACATATAGCGTTCTCGCCGTGGACGTGATATTGAAGCCATCTCTATGTCGGCCCACAATAAGAACGGTGGGGCGCGAGTACGCCTGGATCGGCAGATGGAAACGGACGAGCTCTAACAGATTACGGGAACCGAGAGTTATGGCGTACAAGAATTTCCCTCTGGCAACCAACCCGCCCGGGGCAAAAACCGGAACGGATGCTATCGGCCTGCTCGAAGCCGTAAGCGGCAACGCATACTCGTAAACCCGATTATCGTCGTAACTGCCAACAAAGACGTCCCGTCCGTCCGCGGCAACGGGAATCGGCTCATTCAGGGGAACGATCGCCGACGGCGCCTGTCCCGTGTGGATGGGAAGCGAAAACGCGCAGAACGTATACCCACCCGCGCAACCCGTAGCATAGAGCATTGGTGGGACGATGCCGTCGGCCTGCATGAGTCGCGCGGCCGCGGCTATAGCGAGAGAAGGCGCGGGAACTGCGGACGGCGTTGGTATGCTCGTCGCGCCGCTTGGGCTGCACCCCGTCAAGGCAACGAGTCCAAAAAGTGCTATCCCGCCCAGATGCCCAGCCGAGGTAAGTCTTTCCATTCCTGCACCAGTCCCCGGGGCCCAGTATCTCTCAGCCGTCGCGGTCGAGTCGCGAGTCTCACGACCTCGACGCAATGACGTTCTTACCATAGGCCCTTAGCCGCGCGCCTGCCGATATTTCGTAAACGAAAGGTCGCCGGTTCGAGTCCGGCCGCCGGGACGCGAAAGCGTCAAGTTGGGTTCCGACCGCAGCATGGTTCCGCCTCAGTTTCGTTCGGCGAGCGACGCTTATCGATCTTTCGAAAGTCCCGCGCGCCGCATCGGCGCATCCCGGCGGTACACCACTGCCGGCAGCTCGTTAAAGCGAGTTCTTTCCAGCAGATCGTAGCCGAGCTTTTTGGCGATGCAGATCGACGCATGGTTTCGTTCGTCCACCAAGCAAACGGTCTCGGCTAGGCGCGGTTGCGGGTCGGCCCACGCCAGTATCGCTCTCGCCGCTTCGGTAGCGTATCCCTTGCCGTGAAACGCGCTTGCCAGCGCAAAGCCGAGCTCCGGCACGTCCTTTACGGCTGGAACGACGTCGCGTTTGAAGTCGGCGAGGCCCGCCTCTCCGGCGAAGCGGCCCGACTCCTTTTCCTCGATCGCCCAATAGCCAAAACCCATAACCGCCCAGTGTCCGAGGTACGACAACAGGCGCGCCCACGTCTGTTGTTCGGTCGAAGGCCGGCCCGTGATGAACTTGGTCACCTTCGGATCCGACCACATCGCGATGCAATCGGACAGATCGGTAGAGCGATGCCCGCGAAGAACGAGGTGCCGCGTTTCGATTCGGGGGATAAAGATTGGTGCGTCCCAGCGGCGCACGTCAGGATGCCGGCGAAAGCACCGATCGCCGGCGCGTGCACTCCGGAGGCTGTTCCCCTCTACGGATGCGCGCGAGAAGGTCGTTATAGCGCGCGAGGTGCGCGAGCTCGCGAAACCACGGAACCGCATTGAGCATCACGACCGACGGCTCGCGCAGCGCCATCCCACACTCTAGATGGTGCAACGCGTCGCCTAGCCGGCCGAGGGCGACCGCGACCATCGCCAAGTTGGTTTGCAGCACGTGATCGCTGTGACTCGCCTCGACCAGGTGCGCGTAGAGGTCGGCGGCACGCTGCTCCTCGCCACAAATGGCATAGGCGCGGGCCAGCAACGGGAGGCGATAGGAAAGATCTTCGGCTCGGCCGGCCGGCAAATGGTTCAGATCTGCAATCGCGTCGGGCGCCCGTCCTTCGGCGACGTACACTTGCGCGCGATAAAGGCGTGCGAGGTGATAGCCGGCGCCCACGTCGATGAGCGCCGAGAGCAGCGTAGCGCTCTCCTCGTATCGTCTGCTAAAAAAAAGCGCGCGGCCCAAGAGCAGCTGCGTGCGGACCAGCGACGGATCGCGGCCGACGGCATCACGCGCGCGCGCCAATGCCTCGTCCTCGTCGCCTCGGCAGAAATGCAGCCACACGCTGAGGCTCCGCACGAAGCTCGAATACGGATCGAGCTTGATCGCGGCGTCGAGCTCCTCGCTCGCGCCTAGCCAGTTCCAGTCGCAGGAGAGTGAGATTTTGGCCAGCAGCGCGTGGGCGGGCGCGTACGACCAGTCGATCTCCAAAACGCGCATGATGGCGCGCTTCGCGTGGAGCAATGCGTACGACGCGGGCATGTACGCGTGCTCGGCTTGAAGATCGAGGGCGCGAGCGATCCCGAAGAGCGCCGGGACGAACCCGGGATCGCACCGTAACGACGAATCAAACTGCCGCACGGCGTCGGTAAGGGTTGTGGCCGTTTCTTGCTCGACCAAATAACATCCGCGCGCGTAGTGCCCGAGGCCATCGGGCTGGGTGAGCGGAGGTGAGGCTACGGCCGGCTGAGCCACCTCGGGCGGCGGCGCGTGGTTTCCCGAGAGCGTCACCTTCACGGGCACGGCAAGACGATATCCGCGCCGGCGCGCCCCGATCACCAGCGAACGTTCCGACGACTGCTCCTTGAGCAGCGTTCGCAGCATGTATATGTGCTGGAACAGATTGTTTTCGTTAGGCGCGCCGTCCGGCCACACGCGGGCTACGATCGTCTCTTTGTCGACGAAGCCGCCGTTTGCCTGAATGAGCGCCAGGAGCAGCTGCGCCATGCGTTCCGAGAGCGCGACCGAGTCGTTCTGCCGCACCAGCGTGCGCCGCGATGGATCGTACGTGAACGGTCCGAACGTGTAAAGCGGTACGGGCATGCTCCTTGTCCGAGACTAGGGTTGCGCTTGTAACGCGCAAGGCCACTTCGCTGTGACTCATGCCGGCGTCGAACCGCCCTTTCTTTCCCTGAATGGAATCCGGCTGCCGGGGGCGGGGGACGGCGTCTTAGGCCGGGCCGCGGAGCCACTAAGATTTTTTGATGTAGAAATGGGTTCGTCGTCCGCTTTCCTCAATGAGAAACGCGAGGGCACCCCGAGCCGTGCCGGTATTAAGGACCTTATGCTTACTTGAGTCACGATAAAGTGCTCGCGTTGCGCTACGCGTGTGCGGGCGCGAGCAAACTACTAACACCATTGAGGGCATAGAATGAGTACATCACGAACCCTCCGTCGTGGCATCGTAGCGGCAACGCTGCTGGTTAGCTTCCTGCTCCAGGGAACATGGGCACTGGCGGGAACGACTGGCGGCTTAGCCGGTACGGTGAAAGATAGCAATGGGGCTCCCGTTGCCGGCGTTACCGTCCAGGCGGTCTCGCCGGCCCAAACTGCTAACGCAACGACGGACGCAGGCGGTCACTTCGACCTCCTCAACCTCGCGCCGGACACGTATACGATCAACCTGACCAAGGAAGGCTATACGCCCGTCGCGCTCCCCGGCAACATCGTCTTCGCCGACCAAACCATTCAGGTCAACGTGACGATGCAGAAATCGCTCAAGCAGATCGCTCGCGTGACCGCGACCGCGGCCTCTTCACTCGTGAAGGCCGGCGTGGGCGGCGATCTGTACAGCGTGAGCGGCTCGCAGATTCAAGCCTCGTCGTCGGCAAACGGCGGCGGCAACTTGAACAGCGCGTATTCCGCCATCTCGACCGTCCCCGGCATTTACGTCGGATCGTTCGGCATGGGCTGGAACCAAGCCACGGTCGTTCGCGGCGAGAACCCGTTCTTCACGGGCTTCGAATACGACGGTATTCCCGTCAACCGCGCGTTCGACAACTACAACTCGTCGACCGAGTCGAACCTCGGTCTGCAGCAGCTCGAGGTCTACACCGGTGGCGGTCCGTCCTCCATCGCGTCCAACGGCACCTCGGGCTTCATCAACCAGGTCATCAAGACCGGCACGTATCCGGGCTATGCCAGCCTTTCGGGCGGCATCGGCACCGGCGCGTTCTACCATCAAGCCAAGGTCGAAGCCGGCGGTGCGACCCCGGACCGTAACTTCTCGTACTACGTCGGTATCAGCGGTTACAACCAGACCTTCAACTACTTCAACAATCAGAACGGCGTGCCGTTCACGAACCCGGGCGGCGTGTTCGGCATCTACAGCGAGCTGTTCTCGCCGACCAGCAGCGGTCAAGCCGACATCCCGGTCTGCGGTCCGAACGTTGCCGGACCGGGCGGCACGGGCTTCCCGTATGGAGCTCCGGGCTGTTACGGCGTTTACAATGGACTCGCGAACTTAGCGCAGCAGATCACCGACCGTGAAAACGTCGTGAACCTGCACCTCGGGATTCCGCGCCAGAACGGCCAGCGCGACGACGTTCAGCTGCTCTGGAGCGCGTCGGCCCTGCGCGAGGTATTCGACAACAATCCGTCGACCGGGACGGGCATCAACTTAGCGACGCAAGCCAACTCGGGCTTGCCGTACCTTCCCGGCCTGAACTACCCGCACTACAACGACGCGATCGCGTACAACACCGCGTTCGGTACGCCGATTGCGTCGTCCCCAACCTCGGTGTCGACGCCGGGGCTGTATTACGAGCCGAGCACTCCGACGAACCGCGCTTTCAATGCGCAGCTTCCGACGAATTATTTCGGCGACGTGAACAATAACGACACCGGTATCGTCAAACTGCAGTACACGCACCCGTTCAACGACCGGTCGTTCCTGCGCGTCTTCGGTTACACGTTCTTCTCGGACTGGACCGAAAACGGGCAGATGGCCGGCTATAGCGGGTTCTTCACCGCAGCACCGGTCGTCCCCAATTACAATCTCATCACCCACACGTCGGGCGCTGAGATTCAATACTCCAACCAGCTCAACGACCAGAACCTGGTGACGTTCACCGGAAACTGGACGTCGGCCAACGTCGCTCGGCTCAACAATGAGTATTGGGAATCCGGCTTGCCGATCAGCGGCCTGATCTCACCCGGCGGCCCGGCCTGCGGCGGTGCGCTCGGATACACGCTCGACCAGAGTGCTCTGGCCAGCGCGAATGCAACCGGATCCGCGACCTATCCCTGTCTCGACGGATTCGGCACGTCGCCGATCGGTTACATGAAGATCGGTGCTCCCGGCGCGCACCAGTTCACGTGTTACACCTCGGCCGGGCATGCGACGCCCTGTCTCCCGGGTGGCTCGTGGGAGAGCAACGCGTTCCTGGGGCCCAATTGCGCCGAAGGCGCGACCACCTCGGGCCTTCCGACCATCAACTGCGCTCCGTATACGCCGGTGGCCGGCGCCTCGTGGGTCAGTTTGTGGAACGGAAACAATAACGGTCCTCTCAACGAAGTTCGGCCCGAGTTCGGCAACCTGTCGCTCTCGGACGAGTTCCGACCCAACGACAAGTGGCTAATCGACGCGAGCCTCAAGTACGACAACTTCAACTACGGGCTCGCCGACAGCACCAGCCTTGCCGATCAGTTCGCCGCATATCAGGTCGCGAACTATTCCTGCGTCAACGCAAGGTCGGGTCAAGTCCTGGTCTCGCCGCTCCTGCCGGGTGAGATCCCCCCGCCGGACCCGATTCTGACGTCGGGCGACTGCGACGCCGCATACAAAGCCAACTACACGAGCGGTACGCAGACGACCGGGTGGGTGCATCCTAACGGCACGACCCAAGACGGCGTGGCCTCGCGGGCGTTCAGCAACAACTCGCCGCCGGGCTACGACCAGTACTACTACTCGCCGCGCTTGGCCGTAACGTACACCTCGGATCCGGACAACGTGTTCCGGTTCTCGGGCGGCCGTTACACCGAACCGCCGATCTCGGCCTCAGTCCAGTACCTCTATAGCTCCGGCGCCGGCGCAACCGGTCTCTGGACCAACTTCCTGGGTGACGGCTACTACTCGCCGTTCCACCCGATCCCCGGTATGACGTCGGCGCAGTACGACGCCTCCTGGGAACATCGCGTCAAGAATACGGACTGGAGCTTCAAGCTCTCGCCGTTCTTCACGCAAACCTCCAACTGGGAACAGCAAGCCTTCATCGGCTCCGGCTTCGTGACGCAAGTCCCGGTCGGCCGGTTCCAAAGCGAAGG
>DATJUC010000304.1:0-3566 GCA_035502675.1 Candidatus Acidiferrales bacterium
AGGAATCCAACCGTCGAGCCCGCAGCGCGACGCGCAGCGAATACACGATGCCGATCAGGCCGAGGAAGCCCGCAATCGTCGCGGGCGGGCGCGGCGACCACCACGGCGCGCAAAAAATCGCCGACGTCAGCAGCGCGGTTCCGAAATGCACGACGATCGGCGTGGTGAAGGTGGAAATTCCGTCGTGCGTAGGGTTGGCGTCTGAGCGGATGGCCGCCACGGTGACGGTGATGACGACGAAGGTCAAACCGATCAGTGCCGCCGCCGACGTGCCCGTCATCACGTAAAAATTCGTCCAGGCTTCCAACATTTTCTGCGCCTCCGCCGCGCGCGTTCGGCGCAGATTACGACTCGCGGAAGGAAACCCTTTTCGCAAGCGGGATACTGCTTGCCATGGGAACGGTCGCGACGCCGCGTTCGACTGGGCCGAGCGTCTATCTTTTCGGCGCGACCTCTTTTGCGATGGGCGTCGTCGACTTGGTTTGGTGGAGGTTTCCTTCGGGTTACGAGCCGATCCAAGTGTTCGGCGACCGCGTTCCCGGGGTCGCGATCTATTTGCTGGTTGCGGCGCTCGGGCTGTGTACCGGCGGGCTTCTCGTCACCAACCGGCGCACGGCGCGCGCCGGCGCGGCGACCTTGGCCACGCTCTATTTCGCCTTCGCGCTGCTGTGGACGCCTCGGCTGTATTACGCTCCGCACTATCTGGGCCTGCACGCTGCCGTTTTCACCGGCGTGCTCGACGGCCTGTTCCAGCAGGCGATATTGTGCGCCGCAGCGCTGGTGATCTACGCGTCGACGATCGAGCCGAGCCCGGTGTGGACGAGAAGGCTGAGCGCCGTCCGCTGGGTCTTCGGAATTTCCTGCATCGATTTCGGCCTGCAGCACTACCTCGACGTAGCCGGCGTGGCGTCGCTGATCCCGAAATGGTTTCCGGGTGCGGGATTTTGGACGGTGCTGTCGGGCACCGGCTTCATTCTGTCGGGGATCGCGTTCCTTTCAGGCGTGCTCGACGTCCTGGCCGCGCGTCTGCTAGCCGTCATGCTGCTGGTCATGAGCGCCGTCGTTCTGGTGCCGCAGCTCTTCGTCTTTCCCCGCGACCAAGGCGCCTGGTCCGCCAACGCCTTCAATTTAACGGCCGTCGCCGCGGCGTGGGTCTTGGCCGAGTGGCTCCAATCTCGACCTCGCGGACCTGCGGCCGCCGCCAAGTAGAGCGCAAGAACGGGGGTGCCATGCTATCTCGGGTAAAGCCTCTCGCCCGCATTCTGGCAGAGGGGACCGAACGCGACGACGGCCTCAAGCGGGCGCTCGGGCCGCTCGCGCTCACTGCGCTCGGCATCGGCATGATCATCGGCACCGGAATCTTCGTGCTCACCGGCGTCGCGTCGGCGACGCGTGCCGGTCCATCGCTGGCGATCTCGTTCGTCGTCGCCGGCATCGTCAGCGCTTTGGCCGCGCTGTGTTATGCCGAGGTCTCCAGCAAAGTTCCGATCTCCGGCAGTGCGTATACGTATACCTATGCGACGCTGGGCGAATTGCTCGCGTGGATCGTCGGGTGGGGGTTGGTGCTCGAGTACGCGCTCGGGGCTTCGACGGTCAGCGTCGGATGGTCGGGCTACTTTACGTTCATCCTCAAGACGCTCTTTCACGTTACGATTCCGCAGATGTGGCAGCACAGCCATTGGGACGCGACGCCGGGCATCGCCAACTTGCCGGCCGCCGGCATCGTTCTGCTCATTACGGCGCTGCTGGTGCGCGGAACGCGCGAGTCCGGTGCGGTCAACGCGGTCGTCGTTGCCGTCAAACTGATCGTCATCGTGTTCTTCATCGCGGTCGGAGCGGGGCACGTCGATCCGGCGAACTACGCGCTGCCGCCGGGTCCGGCCACCGGGGCCGGCGGCTTTCTACCCTTCGGAGTGGGCGGCATGTTGGGCGGCGCCGCCTTCATGTTCTTTGCGTATATCGGCTTCGACGCGATCTCCACCGCTGCGGAGGAGGCGAAGAACCCGGCGCGCGACTTGCCGCTGGCGATCGTTGCGAGCCTCGCGATTTGCACGGTTCTCTACATCATCGTGGTCGTGATCCTCAACGGACTGGTGCCGTTCGACGAGCTGAACGTTTCCTTCCCGGTCTCGTTCGCACTCGATCGCGTCGGCCTGGCTTGGGCCGGCGTCGTGATCTCTTTCGGAGCGATCGCCGGGTTGACGACGACCATGATCGTCGGTATGTTCGGCCAGACGCGCGTGTTCTTCGCGATGGCGCGCGACGGTCTCATACCGCCCGCGTTCACGCGCCTTCACCCGGCGTGGCGCACGCCGGCGCTTTCGCAGATTCTTTTCGGCGTTCTCATTGCCGCCGGCGGCGCGTTTTTCCCGATCTCGATTCTCGGATCGCTCACCAACATGGGAACGCTGGTCGCATTCGTGCTCGTCTCGATCGCCGTTCCCGTGCTTCGGATACGGCACCCCGAGGTCAAAGGATCGTTTGACGTGCCGTTCGGGCCGTATCTGGTGCCGGCCGCGTCCGCGCTGACCGCGCTCGGCCTCATCTATTTCCTGCGGAACGGCAACCCGCTGGTGTGGGGATTTTTTCCGCTCGTGTGGCTTGGCTTCGTCGTGTGGTTTGCTTTGGGGCTGATCGTGTATTTCGCGTACGGCCGGCGTAAGAGCACGATCGCGTTAGAAGAAGTCGAAGGGCTTGCGGTTCGGCAACCGACGGTGAACTAAACGCCGCAGGCGGCGGCTCGTTCGCGCAGCAGGACTCGGTCGCGAACGTTGCGCGCCAGTTCGGCCGCACGCTCGAACTCGCAACGCGCTTCCGGAAAGCGCCCCAGCCTATACAACAAATCGCCGCGGACGCTGGGCAGCAGATGGTACGCGCGCATGGAGGGCTCGTCGAGCAGCGCGTCGGTGACCTTGAGTCCCGCCTGCGGCCCGTACGCCATCCCGACGGCGACGGCGCGGTTGAGCTCCACGACCGGCGAGGGTGCGAGCTGCGCGAGTGCGTCGTACAGTGCGACTATGCGCGGCCAGTCGGTTCGATCGGACGTCGCGGCTCGCGCGTGACAGGCACCGATTGCCGCCTGCAGCCCGTACGGTCCCAGCGCTCCCAAACGCTCCGCGGCCTTCAGCGCCGCCAGCCCGCGACGAATTGCCAGATGATTCCATTTGCCGCGATCCTGCTCGAGCAGAAGAATCGGTGCGCCGTCGCGCGCGAGGCGCGCCGGCATGCGCGAAGCCTGAATCTCCATCAGCGCGACGAGACCCTGTACTTCGGACTCGTAGGGAATCAGCCGGGCAAGCATTCGCCCGAGCCGCAGCGCGTCTTCGACCAGCTCCGGGCGCAGCACGTCGTCACCGGCCGTCGCCGCGTACCCCTCGTTGAAGATCAGATAGATCGCTTCGAGAATCGAAGCCAGCCGCTGCAAACGTTCGGAGCCGGTGGGAACTTCGAACGGAACGCGCGCTTCGGCCAGCGTGCGCTTGGCGCGCACGATGCGTTGCGCGATGGTGGGCTCGGGCACCAGGAAGGCGCGCGCGATTTCGTCGGTGGTCAGGCCGCCAAGCAGG
>DATJUC010000305.1:0-3254 GCA_035502675.1 Candidatus Acidiferrales bacterium
CTTTGAGGATCGCTCCGACGTTATAGAGACGCTTCCGCACGATATTATCCTCGCAAGGCCACGACGACGGCCGTCACGACCAAATTCAACGTCGCGGCCGGCAGCAGCACCTTCCAGCCGAACGCCATCAGGCGGTCGTAGCGCAGGCGCGGCAGCGTCGCGCGCAGCCACATATAGAAGAACATGAAGAATCCGACCTTGATGACGAACCACACGATGCCGGGCACCATCGTCAAATGGAACGGAGCGTTCCAGCCGCCGAAGAACAGCAGGGTCGCAATGCACGAGACGGTCAGCATGTTCACGTATTCGGCGATGAAGAACAGCCCGAAGCGCAGTCCCGAATACTCGGTGTGAAAGCCGGCGACCAGCTCGGTTTCGGCTTCGACCAAATCGAAGGGCGTGCGATTGGTCTCGGCCACGGCGGTGATGATGTAGATGACGAAACCGAAGAACTGCGGCAGAACGAACCACCAATGCGCCTGCGCGTCCACGATTCCCGACAGCGAGGTCGTTCCCGCAAGGAGCAGCACGCCGACGAACGAGAGCGCCATCGAGAGCTCGTAGCTGATCATTTGCGCCGTGCCGCGGACGCTGCCCAGCAGAGGGTACTTCGATCCCGAGGCCCAGCCTCCCAGGGTCACGCCGTACACGCCGACCGATGCGATCGCCAGCACGAACAGAATGCCGGCGTTGACGTCGCCGATCGCCCAGGGGCTGCCGCTGGCCGACGCACCGAACGGAATGACGGCATAGACCGAAAACGCGGTCAGCAGCGAGATGAACGGCGCCAGCCGGTACATCAGCGGATCGGCCGTCTTCGGGGTGAGGTCTTCCTTGAGGATCAGCTTGGCCGCGTCGGCCGCCGGCTGCATCAGGCCCCAAGGACCGACGCGGTTCGGCCCGGGCCGAAGCTGCATCCAGCCCAGCACCTTACGCTCCGCCAGCATCGCGTAGGCGAACGACGTCACGACGACCAGCAGCAGAATCGCCGACTTGATCAGCACCTCCAGCCAGAACGGCATCTAGGCGCCCACCATTTCGGCATCGAGCGCGCGGGTGCCGGCGCGCGCACCGCGCAGGGTCGCAGCCTCGGGATCGTGCTGCCACGTGCCGCCGCCCGACAGGATCGGGGGCGCGTCGCCCGGCTCCGCGCCGGACTTCGGGCTCGCTCCGAAACGCGCGTCGCCGAAGGTGAAATGCTCGGGCGAGGCCGCGCAATGCCGGACCACCGCCGCTTCCAGCTCCTGCGTGGTCGGCAGCGAAACGTCGAGCTGCTCGGCGAGGCCGATCAGCATCTCGAGATCCGAAAGCACGCCGTCGGGAGCCTGCAGGCTTTGGCTGACCGGTAGCAGATCGCCGGCGAGATTGAGCGTCGTTCCGCTCTTCTCGAACGCGCCCTTGGCCGGCAGCACCAACGTCGCGTGCGAAGCGGTCTCGGTCATGAACAGCTCGCTGACGGCCAGGAAACCGACGCGTTCGAGCGCGGCCGCCGCCGCTGCCGGATCGGGCGCGTTGCGGGCCGGATTGGCACCGAAGACCGAGAGCACCGCAAGCGTTCCATCGCGCGCCGCGTCCAGCATCGCCCAGCTATCGCGCCCCGCGTTCGCGGGCGCGTAGCCGGGCCCGGATCCGGGCAGCATTCCCATCGCTTCGGCGCCGCGCGCGTTGCTTTGCTCGCTGGCGACGTATGCCGACAGCTCCGCGACGCCGGCGAAAGCCTCGACGAGCGAACGTCCGAGCTCGAGGTCGACTCCGTCCCAAATCAACGCCACGCGCTGCACGCCGGCCGCAACCGCTTGGCGGGCCGCTTGTGCCGACTCCGCTCGGACGATCGCCGCACCGTTGCGCAGCGCGGCCTTTCGCAATCGCAGCCATGCGACCGGGGCGAGTTCTTCGATGGAACGGCCGGCAACCACGATCGCTTGCGCGCGCTCGAGCTGCTGCAGCGATCCGCCCCCGCGTCCGGGCGACGCCTGACGCTGCCAACCGCTGCGCCAGTCGAGATTGTCCACGCCGGCTCCGCGAAAGAGCGCTTGCAAGACGTAGGCCTCTTCGTTGGTCAGGCGGCCGCCGCCGATCGCGCCGACGCTCGACGGGCCGCCGTTTCGGACGGCATCGCGAATCGCTTTGCACCACAAGTTGATCGCGTCGTCCCAACCGATCTGCACGAACTCCGCCCCCTTGCGATAGAGCGGCTGGGTTATGCGTTCGGGCGAACGGTAAAATCCGACGTTGTAGCGTCCGCGGTCGCAGAGCCACCCGTCGGAGATCGCATCGTCGGTCTCGACCGACATCGTACGCAGCAGCGTCCCGTAGCGCACGTCCGAGAACTGCTGGCAGCCTACCGCGCACTGGGTGCACGTCGTCTGCACGCGCGTGAGATCCCAGGGGCGGGATTTGAAGCGATAGGTCTTCGACGTCAGCGCTCCGACCGGGCACAACTCGGTGACGTTGCCGGTAAAGTTATGCGAGTAGGGTTGGCCGGTCGCGGTCGCGATGATGTCGCGCGCGCCGCGGTCTTTGACCACGAGTTGGCGCTCGTCGGCGATGATGTCGTCGAATCGGACGCAGCGCTGGCAGACGACGCAGCGTTCCTCGTCCAGCACGATCGTCGGCCCGAGATCCACGGCTTTCGGCTTGCGAAACTTAGGATCGGCCAAGTCGGACGTCGGGCGAGCGTACGCCATCGCGTAATCCTGGAGATCGCACTCGCCGCCTTTGTCGCAAATCGGGCAATCCAGCGGATGGTTCACGAGCAACAGCTCGATGATAATCGCGCGGCCCGCCTCGACCTTGTCGCCGCGCGTCCGCACGACCATGCCGTCGGCGGCCGCGGTATTGCACGCGATCTGCAGCTTCGGCATGCCTTCGATTTCGACGAGACAGACGCGGCAGAGTCCGGCCGGCCCGAGCTTCGTATGGTAGCAGTAGACGGGAATCTCTTGGCGGACGGTGCGCGCGGCTTCGACGAGCAGCGTTCCCTTGGGCACTTCGACGTCGACGCCGTCGATCGTGAGCTTGACGTTCTCAGCCATCGGCGCGACCGTTGCTCGTGACGCGCGCTTCGAACTGCTCGGGGAAGCGGTCGATCACCGACTTCAGGAACGGTTCGATCGAGTCGCCGAGCGGGCAGAGATTGATCCCGGTGATCGAAGCGCTGACGCGGCGCAGCATGTCGATATCGCCGGGCACCCCGCGTCCTTCGACGAAGCGTTCGAGAACGCGCTCGAGCCAGTGGCCACCCTCGCGAC
>DATJUC010000306.1:0-17081 GCA_035502675.1 Candidatus Acidiferrales bacterium
TGACGCGCGTCACGGTGCGGGCATCGACGCCCGCAACACGGCTCCCCCGAGCGATGCGTCGACGCCGGCAGCAGCCCCCGCGCCCACGACGTTCCAGCGTGCGTGCAAACTCATTCCGGCGGCATGCAACGAGGCCGACGCTCTTCCCTGGCCGTCGACGGTGACGGTGCCGTCGACCGGCAAATCGCCGGTCCACTTGAGGGCACGTAACGTCACGATCGTTCGATCGCCGTTCGTGCGGGATCGAAACGACCCGCCCCGCAGGCCGCTGCCCGAGCCCAAACCCAAGACTTGCACGCGCGCCAACGCGTCGCCGGCGGCATCGACGGCTGCGGCCGCGACGCGCAGCTCCCGGGCGCTCCAGCGGCTTCCCGGCAACGGACGCGCGGGTACGACGGCGTCGAGCGTCCGCGCAAAGGCCGCGGTGAGGTGCTCGGCAGGCACATTGCGCGCACACGACGCGTCGAGCGGCGCACCGGCAATGAACCGGCGAACGATCCTCGAGGCGCAATCGTACGTGTCGCCGATCGCGGTAACGTGGCCGGTGTTGGCGACGATGATGCGCTCTGCGCCGGGGAAGAGCGCCGCCGCAGCGTCGCCCTCGGCCGGCGTCGTGATCGTATCCAAGTCGCCCGTGAGCACCAGCGCCCGGACGCGCGGCATGCCGGTCCCGGGCGGAACGGGCTGTCCCGCCCGATGATCCGGCGACGCTACCGGCCACGTCTGGCAGAGGGGAACGTAGGCGTAGTCCAACGGGATGCCGAGAAACTCGTCGAGCGTAAACGGCGCGTACAGGCCTGGATTGCTTCGACGCATCGCCTCACGCGCTCGCTGCCATGCCTGTTGCCGAGCCGCCGGCGGCAGCCGCATGTCGTAGGCTTGGGGATTGTCGCTGCAACTCGCCGCGACGAATAGACCTTGGCTCAACAGCGACGGCGACGCCGGCGCTTTCTCCTCATATTGTTGCGCTTCGGCCGCCAGCCGCCGCAACGGTGCCGCGTCGCCGCCGGCCACGTACGCTCGCGCGGCGGCATCGAGGTCGCGGTACGCGAGCGCGTCGAGGCCGGCCGAGTCCATCACGAACGCCAAGGCCGACGGTGAGATCGGCGCGTTCGGTTTACGCAGCAGCCGCAGCAGCCGATCGATGCGCGACATCGAGTCGCCGGCAAGCGTCGCGCACGGCGGAGATCGCCGGCACGCAATGTCGAAGGCCCGCCGGATGGTCGGGCCCGTGCTCGCATACCACGCATCGCCGCCGATCGCCGGATACGCGCCGTCGAGCGTGACCGATCGCACCCGGCCGGGATGACGCGCGGCAAAAACCTGCACGAAAAACGTCCCGTACGAATCGCCGTACAGGTCGACGCTTCCTACGCCCAGCGCACCAAGAATCGCGTCGAGGTCGTCGGCCGCAAGATCGCTCCCGTAAAGATCCGACGTCGGGCCGAGCGTGCGGCCGCAGCGGGTGACGTTGCTCAGGATCATCACCGGGGCGGTCTGAAGGGGCGGGCAATCGATCGCCCCCGACGCGCCGGTTCCGCGATCGTCCATCAGAAGTAAGTCGTGAGTCCGCAGCAGCGGCCCGAGCAAAGCCGCGTACCCGTCGCGCGACGCACCCGACGGGTACCCGGGGCCGCCCTCGGCGGCGACGATGACGCCGTGCGACGCGACGGTGCGCTCGGCGTGAGGCAACCAAAGAAATGCGACGCGAATGGTCCCCGGCACGCGCCCGTTAGGGTCGAGCGGCCGTGCGATGGTCGCGCAGTAATAGTCCCGTGCGTGCCTGCACGCATGCAGCGCGACGGTACCGACCAGGGCGACCGCAGGCATCATGACGCCGGTTTACGTGGGAGTTGCGTAAACCCCTTACTTTGTGATACAAAGTATTGGCATGGAACTCGAGCGCGCCATCTCGGACCTCGCCGAAGTGCGCGAACGATTGGCTCACGTTCAGCGTTTCGAAGGATACTCGGCTCCGGCGGCAGCGGCCAGCGGTATCGTCGCCATCCTGGCCGGCGCGGCGCAGTACGCGATCGCCCCCTACCCGCATACGCTGCCGGAGTTTCATCGCTATTTGCTCATCTGGATTGCGTGCTTGGCGGCCGGTCTGGTTCTGAACTACGGCGCCGTCGCGATTTGGCTTCTCCGGCACCGCGGCTTCGCCTCACGCAGCCGTTTCCGGACGGCCGCGCTCTCGGTTGCACCAAGCGTGGTGTTGGGAGGCGCGTTGACCGTCGCGCTTGCCGACCACGGCCTTTACGCGCTGCTTCCGGGCACGTGGTTCGCGCTCTACTCCATCGGGCTGTTCGCTTCGCGCGGCGCCATTCCGGAATCGACGCTGCCCGTCACCTGCGCCTTCGCGGTCTTGGGCCTTGCATTTTTGATGACGCCGTTATCGGCAGTCGCGCTCTGGTGGTGGGTGATGCCCGCCGGATTCGGCACGGGGCAACTCGCGATCGGCTATCTCTTGTGGAAAACGCGTACGTGAACGATTCCAAAGACGCACCCTTCTCCTATCCGGGCCTGGACCGGCTTTTCCACGAGCGCGGCCGGCTGGCGATCTGCACCTGCCTGATTGCCCATCCCGACGGTCTGAGCTTTACCGATCTGCAGTCCGCGTGCGACCTCACCGACGGAAACCTCAACCGCCATTTACACGCCCTTGCCGAGGTCGGCATCGTCGCAACCGAGAAGCGCCGCGCTTCCGGCCGCCAATCGACGATCTATCGCATCAGCAAACGCGGGCGTCAGCGATTCCTGGCCTACGTCGACGAGCTGGAGTCGGTCGTACGCGACGTCCACGAGCGTTCGCAAGCAACGGCGGCGACCCGGCGGCTGGCGACCACGTGACCCCACAGCACGTCGCCATCATCATGGACGGAAACCGCCGCTGGGCGCGTCGTCGCGCGCTTCCGATCGCGTACGGCTACCGTCGCGGCGTCTCGGTTCTGCGCCGAATCCTTCAAGCCGCGCACCGCCGCGGCGTCCGGGTGGTGACCGCGTACGCCTTCTCCGAAGAAAACTGGAATCGTCCGGAGATCGAAGTCGACCTGCTCATGCGGCTGGCGCATCGCGCGGCTCGCAACGAGCTGCGCGCCCTAGCCGACGAAGGCGTCTGCGTGCGCCTCTGCGGGCGCGCCGAACGTTTACCCCGCGAAACGCGCGTGGCACTCGAAACGCTGGTCGCACGGACCGCCGACAACGGCGGAATCACGCTCAACCTGGCCATCGACTACGGCTCGCGGCGCGAGATCAGCGACGCGGTACGCACGTTGGCCCGCGACGTTCGGGACGGACGGCGCGACGTGGAGTCCATCGACGAGGGCGCCGTCCGCAGTTGTCTTTATACCGCGGGACTTCCCGATCCGGACCTCGTCATTCGAACCGGGGGAGAGTTGCGGCTGTCCAACTTCCTGCTCTTCCAGGCGGCCTACGCCGAGTTTTGGGCTACGCCGACGTATTGGCCCGACTTCACCGAACGCGATCTACGCGCCGCGCTCGACGATTTTGCTCTTCGCCAACGCCGTTACGGAACCTAAGCGCGCCGTCAGCGTTTGCGACGGCGCCCCAAAAGCGCCGCGCCCAAGCCGACCGCAACGCCGACCGCTGCAGCTCTGATCAGCTTGGGATCTTTCACGCGCGCAATCCGCTCTTCGACCATCCCTTTGCCGCGTTCGACGACGTTGAGGCTATCCACCACCGAACGCAAGTCTTCCGCAACCCGCGCGCGCGTCGCTTCTATTTGGCGGCGTTCTTCAGATCGCTCGCGATCCACGCGACGTCCTCCTTCATGGCCGCGATCGGCCGGTCCATCTCGATCGGCACGCTCGCGCGTACCCGCGCGACGGCGATCGCCGTCAACACGGCGGTAACGATTGCATAGACGACGGTGACGATGGCCGTCGCGAACCACGGGCCGACGGCCGCGGCGATGGCGACGATCAGGAACGCGGTAAACGCGCCCAGGGTGGCCAGTGCCATCGCCGCCGCCACGATTCCAAGCACCCCCGCCGCGATCGCCGGTCGCAGTTGTGCGGCCAGGTCGCCCTTGAACACCGCAAGTTCGGCGCGCACCAGATCGGTCAAATCGCGGGCCAGCCGTGCGATCGCGTCCGACGGAGACTCGCGCGCCTCAGGCATCACGGTAGCCTCGGCGCGCGGGCGAGGCTGCATCCATCGCGTTCATGGGGGCAATCCTACCCAGATACGCGGTGGTTTTACGGCTTCAGCTGCCGCTGTAAGAACGCGGCGGTCGCCTCGTCGGCCTCCAACCAGGTTTGCCAGCGCAAGAACCCGTGCACGTCGTCGGGGATCACCAGCTGTTCGAACGGAACGTGCGCGAGCTTGAGGCGTTCGACCAGATCGACCATCTGGTGGAAGGGGACGTTGCGGTCGTCGTCGCCTTGAACCAGCAGCACCGGGGAACGCCAGGTCGCGATGTCCGCGTCCGGCGACGAGAGCCAGGCTTCCTTCATGAACCGTTTCGTATCGAACTGCTCGTAGCGCTTCGGCTGGTCGGCAATGCCCGGAAACGCCGTCCAATCGTGAACGCCGTGCCAATCGACCCCGGCTTTGAACACGTTCGAGTTTCGCGCCAGCGCGAGCGCGGTGAGATAGCCTCCGTAGGAGCCGCCCCAAATGCCGATGCGGCCGCCGTCGACGGCGGGATCGGCTTTGAGGTAGTTCGCCCCCGCCAGCACGTCTTGATACTCGGATGCGCCCGCCGGTCCCGCGCGATCCGGGTTGGCAAAATCGTGCCCGTAACCGATGCTCAATCGGTAGTTCACCGACAGCACCACGAAGCCGCGGCTCGCGAGGTACTGGTTCATCGCGTAGTCGAAGGTGTAGTAGTCCATGTAGTGCCACGTCAGCAGCATTTGACGAGGCGGTCCGCCGTGGACGAAAATCACGGCCGGGTGCTTACCCGTACCGCTGGTCGGAGCGAAGAGCTGGCCGTAGATTCGCAATCCGTCGGCGGCGACGAACGAAACCTCACGCGGCGCAACCAGCGAGGACGATGGAAAATCCGGCGGGAGCTGGTTCGCGTCGATGGTCCGCCCGTCGACGGCGATCAGCGGCGGAACGCGCGCGCCGGCGACCGCGTACGCGACTCCGCCGGTCAATGCTGCCGGCGACCACTCGCTGTCGCTGCCGTGCGTAACTTCGACCGGTTCTTTGCCGGCACTGACGCGAAAGATGTGGCGGCGATCGTCGTCACCCGGCGTCGCACCCGTATTCGCCGTGTAATAGAGCGTCGCGCGATCCGGTGAGAGCGCCGTATCTTCCACCGTGAATCGGCCGGTCGCCAGCGGCCGGGCTTCTCCACCGCTTGCCGAGACGACGTACAGGTTCGGCCAATTCGTCTGCTCCGAAACGAATGCGAGACGGTCGCCGGCGAGCCAGCGCAGCTGCGGACCGTTGATTTGCGAAAGCGAATCGCGCAGCGACGGGCCGCTCTGCCAAACGCGCCGGCCGGCCGTACTCTTCGCATCCGCGACCCATATCGACCAAGGCAGCGGATGTTGACGTAACGGATCTTGCGGCGGACCGCCGTCGCCGCCGATGCGAACGAAAGCTATCCGCGTTCCGTCCGGCGACCAGACCGGCGAAAAGTCGCGCGAGGTGGAAGGCGCCAAAAATGCCAGCGACGCCGCGCCGTTGCGATAGATGCCGACGAACGAGTGATCGCCGCGATCCGACGTGAACGCCAGCGCCTTGCCGTCGGGCGACCACGCAAGCTCGCCGTCCTTTCCTCGATCGAAGAACATTCCGGCGGCCGGTTTGGAGCCGTCGATCGGCACCGACCAGACGGCGTCGTCCGGATCGTGCACGAACGCGACGTTGGTTCCGTCGGGCGAAATCGCCGGTGCGTCGCCGGGCGCGAGTTCGTGGGCCGAGGCATCACCGGTCGTGGCGACCGACATCACCGTTTCGGCCGGCTCCTTCACGCTCGCGTCGGGGTTCGGCCACGGCCGGGTCGTCCAGTTGGAATCGTGTGCCCCGCCGCGCACGAACACGACGTAGCCTCCGCCCGGCGCGATGCCGAGATTGGTGACTTCTTGGCCGTCGTCGCTCGGCGAGTGCCATAGCTCGTGCGGCTCGAATTGCGGCGCGCGCGCGAACCAGACGCTTCGAATGCCTTTCTGCCAGAGCACGTAAGCGACGCTCTGCCCGTCCGGAGCTGCGACGAGCGTCTCCGGGAACGGAAAGCCGATCACCTGCGCTATGCTAAACAGCGCTCCCAGCAGAAGATGCATGCGGAGATCCTCCCGTCGTTCGTTGGTAGAGCACGACGTCGCCGATCCTGGCAACCTCCGCGTATTCGCCGCGCCCGATCGCGCGGCGCAACTGCGGTGCCAAGATCGCGTCCCACCGTGCCGACCGGTACTTCGTGTTTTCCAAGACGAACTGCGGGAGTCCTCGTATTCCGATGACGGCCCGCGGATAGAACCCTAGGTGCGCGTAAATCTCGTCGTAGGTGCCGATCGACGCCGACTGCGGGATCCTGGAAATCAGCGCGTCGGTCGCGCGGTCGTCGGCGTTCGGCCAGCGCAGAAAATGCCCGAGATGCAGCGGGTCGAAGGCGGCGAGCATGACCACGCAAAGAACCGGCGTGGCGCGCACCCACGTTCGCGAGCGCCGGTCCCCGCGCTGCAAGAGCCCGGCGCCCGCGATCGCAAACGCCACCAGCACGTACGGCACCCAGACCGCCGCGTAGTGCTGGCCCATCGTGTACGTCAAGGGCTCGCGCGAGGCCAGCACTTCGACGAAGCCGGGCAGAGACAGCAGCAGCGCGCGCGAACGAAACGGAAGAAACGCCAGCGGAACGAAGGCCTCGAGCAGATAGCTGACGCGCGCGACGACTTGCGTGCCCAGCGGTGCCGCTCCGCCATATCCCTTCCACGCATAGAAGTGCTCGGGCATCCACGCTCCCGCGTTGCCGGCCATCGGTCGAACCAGCGAGAAATATCCGACGAACGTCGCCACGGAAACGACCGCCGCAAGAACGCAGAACGTAACCCCGGCGGGTTCGCGGCGACGCGCAAAATAGACGACGCCGACGGCGCCCACGAACGCCATCGCGACGGCCTGATCCTCTTTCACGGCGAGGGTCGCGATCAGCAGAACGCCGGCGATCCAAAACCGCCGGGCGTCGATCGCCCACAACAGCCACGCGACCGCCGCCGGCGCGAACGCCGTCTCGTGAAAGTCGGTAAACGTCACGCCTTGCAGCGGCGGATACAGTAATGCGATGCACGCTAGTCCCGCGGCATTTCGCTCGCTCGTACGGCGCCTGGCGATGAGATACAGCGCCGGTGCCGTCGCCGCGGTAGCGACGGCTTGAATCGCGACCAAGGCTAAGGCCGAATGCGCCAGTTGCAACAACGGGGCGCACAGGAACAAGATCGGCGAAAAGTGATATGCGAAGTGATTCGTACCTTCGAACGTATTGGAAAATCCGGAGAACGCGCCGGCGATCGTTTGAACGAACAGGCCGAGGTCGGCACCCGAGTGGAAGGTCGCGTAGCGGTCCGCTCCGAGCGCAAAAAAAAGCGCCGCATACGCCGCACTCGCCAGGAGCACCAATCGAGAAGGCACCGACCGCATGCACCGTCGTTCGACGCGGGTTAGCGTGAGGCTTGCGCGGGCACATCGTTCGCATGAATACGACACTACTGCGGGCAGCCGTCGCTGCCGTCGCAATCGTTGCCGGCACGCTGGTGCCCGCGCGGGTCGCCGCGCAGCCGGGGCCGCCGGCGGTTCGGCAAATCGCCCAGGCGACCGGCGGCGCGAGCAGCAGCGGAAACGCCGCAACCAGCGCGACCGCGACCGGCCCCGCGAGCGGAAGCGCCGCGGCCGGCAACGGACCCGGAACCGGCGCGGGTGCCGACATGACGGGTAACCCCAACGGCGGCAACGGCAACTGGGGTTTGGTCGGTCTCATCGGACTGCTCGGACTGATCGGATTGCGCGGCGGATCGCGTACGACGATTCGCTAACGGGCGCGCCGTCGGCGGGAGCGCCGAAGACCTCATCCGAATCGAACGCCCGGGCGTTACGAAGTCATGAAGCGTCTTTTCTCTCTGCTCGTGCTGGCGTTGGCCGCCTCCGCGATGGCGGCGCCCAGATCCGCGGTGGCGCAGCCGGCCGCCCACAACGAGCGCGTCGTTCTCGCAGGCGGCTGCTTCTGGGGCATGCAGCTCGTCTTTTCGTCACTTCGCGGCGTGAGCGGTACCGTCGCCGGATACGCCGGCGGCAGCGCCGCTACGGCCCACTACGAGACCGTCAGCACCGGAACCACCGGCCATGCCGAATCGGTCGAGATCACGTTCGACCCGGCGGTCATCTCGTTCCAACAGCTGCTCGAAGTGTACTTTCTCGTCGCCCACGATCCGACCGAACTCAATCGGCAAGGGCCCGACGAGGGGACGCAATACCGCTCGGAAATTTTCTACACGACGCCCGCCCAGCGCGCGCAGGCGCTCGACTACATCGCGCGCCTACGGTCGCAGCGCGTCTTCCCGGCACCGATCGTCACGCAGGTGGAACCGCTGCACGGATTCTACGCCGCCGAAGCCTATCACCAGGATTTCGCGATCCACAATCCCGACAATCCCTACATCGCGTACAACGACATTCCGAAGCTTCACGCGCTCGAGCAGAAGTATCCGCAGCTGGTCAAAGCCGGCGCCCCGAATCTCTGACGCTTATTCGGGGGCGTCGTCGGTATCGGCGTGCGCTGCGTACGAGCGCGGATCGAAATACCAAGCCGGTAACGATGCCGGAAACTGGATGTCGTTGAAATCGTAGTCGACGGTCGCGTCTTTCCCCAGATAGTCCGCATCCTGCTCGTAGGTCGGCGTTCCGTGGATATGCGTGACCACCGGACGGCCGTCGAGCCAGCCGAGCGTGACGGTGAAGAGCATCGGATAGACGTGATTTCCGTCGCCTTCCTCGTAGAGCTTGTCGGTCGCTACGACCTCTTGCAGCTCGAGCGTCTTGGCGTCGACGTACAGCTTGCGGAGCCGATTTCGATCCGGGTCGCGGCGCGGCAGCAAGCTTACGACGATCAGGTTTCCCTGGTGTTCGACGTCGGTGACCCGGTAGTCGAACTCGCCCATCGCCGTGACGCTGGCGATCACCGGCGGCAACGTTCCGGTCGGTTCGGGGGTCGGAACGAAATCGCGAGGCGAAGTGTGCGGGTGCACCGGCGCCGGCTCGAACAAGTCGGCCGTCGGCGGACCCGGATCCCACGGCTCGTTGAACGACGGGCGAAGAAACTCGAGCTGTCCGCGCGACGATCCGCGATAGACTCTCCGTCCGAGCGCCGCGCGGTCGTACGTTCTGCACCAGATGTGATACGTGTAGCTGTTGACGAGGTCGGGATAACCGTCGTCGAGCGTTTGCTTGCGGACCAGCGTGTACGTGACGTACGGCGGCGGCGGCCGGTGCGAACGAAATTGACGCCGAATCTCGAAGAGCAAACGTTCCGGAGAGGGTAGCGGCACAGGCGTCTGAGAGGCGGTCGGCCGCGGCGTTGGATTGACCGCCCACGGAGGACGCGAAGAGCCCGCGCTCGAGGGCGACGCAACCGCAATCACCGCAAGCAACACGAGCAGGCTGTAAAGGAAAGATTTCACCCGTGCATGTTGGCGCTTACGACGCGTCCTTTCCTACTTTGGCGCGAGTCGAATTGCGCCGTCGAGACGAATCACTTCCCCGTTGAGCATTTGATTCTCGACGATGTGCCGCGCCAGTGCTGCGTACTCGGCAGGCCGACCGAGCCGAGCGGGAAACGGCGTCTGCTTGCCGAGCGACTCGCGCGCCGCTTCCGGCAGACCGGCGAGCATGGGCGTATCGAAAATCCCGGGCGCGATGCTGACGACGCGTACCTGGTGCTGCGCGAACTCACGCGCCAACGGCAGCGTCAACCCGACGACGCCGCCTTTGGAAGCTGCGTAGGCCGCTTGACCGATTTGACCGTCGAACGCCGCAACCGACGCGGTGCACACGACGACGCCGCGATCCTCGTTGGGCTCGACGGCGCGCTGCAGCATCGCCGCAACGGCGAGCCGGACGACGTTGAACGTTCCGACGAGATTTACGTTGATCACCTTTGCGAAATGCTCCAGCGGCTGCGGCCCTTCGCGTCCGATCGCGCGTTCGGCGGTTGCGATCCCCGCGCAGTTGACGACGCCGTGCAGGCCGCCTAGTTCGTCGGTTGCGACGGCGATCGCGGCGGCGACCTGCGCCTCGTCGGTAACGTCGGCCTTCGCGAAGCGCACCGCGTTCCCGAGTTCGCGCGCAAGCGCTTCTCCCCGTTCGCTCACGTCGCACACGACGACGCGCGCGCCGCCTGCCGCGAACTCGCGGACGCACGCGGCGCCCAGACCCGAGCTGCCGCCGGTGATCAAAAACGTGCGTCCCCCGAGCTGCATTCCTTTATCCTTTCTCCGGAAAAATCGCCGCCAACGGCAGGTCGTGCTCCGACGCGAACGCCTCCCACGCAGCGCTCGAACGCGCGAGCATCGCACGCTCTAAGGCGGGTGCGTCCAGACGTTCGGCGCCCAGCAATGCGAGAAGCCGGCCGGCGAAGTGCTCTTCGAGCGCCGCTACGGCGACCCATCCATCGGCGGATCGGTACACGTTGTAGGCGGGCAAGGCTCCGCCCAGAGGCCCGCTCGGTGCGGTCAATCCGTACCGAAGCGGTTCGGCGAAGCTCGCGGCAGCCTCGACGATCGGTACCTCGAGGCGGACGGCCTCGCGACCGCGAGCGCTCCGCAAGAGCGCCGCCAGCGCGGCGCTGACGGCACGTTCTGCCGCGGCGATGTCGGCGTAAACCGAGCGGGGCATGGCAGGCGGCGAGAGCAAACCTGCGCGCGCCTGATAGGTGAGGTCGTGTCCGGCACGGTCGTCGTTGGGTGCGGCTTCGCCGACCACCGCAACCTGTGAGAGCCGCGGATATTTGGCGTGCAACGCGTCCCAATCGATGCCGGCGCGCCGTAAAGCGCCGGTACGCGCGGCGGTGACCAACAGTTGCGACTCGCTCAGCCGCTCGTGCAACCGTGCCTGGTCGGCGGCGTCGCGCAGATTCAGACGCACGCGCTCCATTCCGGCTACGATCTCCGCATACCACTGCGGCGCGGCCGCTTCCAACGGATCGCCGTGCGGCGGCTCGACTTTGACGACGCGCGCGCCGAGAGCGCGCAGCCGCGCGGCGGCCAGCGGGCCCGGAACGTTGGTGACCAACGCGACCACCGTCGTTCCTTCGAGGGATCCTGCCAACGCATCGTGCATTCGTTCGCGGTTCGCCGTCTTGCGGGTGCGCTCCGTGCCGCAGCCGAAGACCGGTTCCCGTGCGAAAGAAATCGCGCCGAAAACGATCGCGCGTCGTCCCCCTGCTGGTGCTGGTTGCCGTCTGCGCCGCCGTCGTTTACATCGGCTGGCGATTGTTCGCGCCCTCGATTTCGCACCGCCCGCTTTCGGTGAGCGAACTCACTCCGGCCCCGGCCGCGACGCCGCCTGCGACGATCGCACCCCCGACGCCGACACCGGTCGCCTCGCCGGCACCGGCGGTAACGCCGGCGGCAACGCCCACGCCGGTTTTCTCGCCCCTGCCGGTGCGAACCCCAGGTGCCGGCGCGCCTCGGCTAGCGTTGATCGTCGACGACTGCGGTCAATGGATCGATACGGAGCGCGGATTTCTCGCCCTCGGCATTCCGATCACGCTTTCGGTGTTACCCGACGTTCCGTACACGGGAACCATCGCGCGAGAGGCCGACGCTGCCGGTAAGGGCGTGATGCTCCATCTGCCGATGGAAACGATTTCGGGATTGAATCCGGGTCCCGGCAAAGTCACCACGGAGATGACCGACGCGCAAATCGAAGCGCAGGTCGATGCCGATCTCGCGCAAGTCCCCGAAGCGAAGGGCGTCAACAATCACGAAGGCAGCAAAGCCTCCGCCGATCCGCGGGTTATGCGCGACGTCGTCGCGGCGCTCTCGCACCACGGCGATCTCTTCTTCATCGACTCGCGAACCAGTCCGAACTCCGTCGGCGAGCAGACCGCGCTTGCGGCCGGTCTTCCGGCCGCGTCGCGCGACGTTTTCCTCGACAATCGCGCCGACGTCGCGTATACCGAAAGCCAGCTGCGCGAAGCCGCGCGCATCGCGCGGCGAACCGGAAGCGCGATCGCGATCGGCCATCCGCGGCCGACGACGCTCGACGCCGTCAAAGCGATGATCCCCGAGCTGCAGGCCGACGGCATTGTCTTCGTTCTCGCCCGCGACCTGACGACGTCCTCGCCGCCGCGCTAGCGTGCGCCGGCCTCGCCCGCGCCGATCCACCGCTCGGCCCAGCGCCCCACGGCATCGAGGGGATCCTGAAGCTCGCGACCGCTCGGCGTCAGCTCGTAGACGACGCGCGCGGTCGGCTCGTCGCGCACCTCCCGCCGGACGATGCCGGCCGCGTCCAGCTCGCGCAGGCGCTCGGTCAGCAAGCGATCGGAGATGCCCGGAATCGCGCCCAGCAGCTCGTTGAAACGCCGCGGACCGGGCAGCAGCACGCGGATGATCGCACCGGTCCAGCGGCGCCCGATCAGTTCGATCGCGCGGTGGAAGCGCGGGCACAGGCTCCCGTGCAGGGTATCAATCTCTGGATGCGTCGACACGATCCCCATCCCGTGTTGCGATTGCGACGTACTTTTCGTAGCTTACCAGCGGTCCCTCCGTTTGCGGTCCCGATGGCCGTGCCCGGTGCGTCTTCTCCGTCCGCGCCCCCAGGGATCTTTCACCCCGAGCGCTCCAAGAAAGCACGCATGAACTCGCTGCGAACGCGCTCGCCGTCGGTAACGTCGTCGGCGGGGAGCCGAACGACGACGTCTAACGCGTCCGGAGTCGCGTGCGCGACGTTGACCTCCACGTCCTGGGGCCGCAAGCGAGGAGTCAGCGTCGCCGCCGTGTCGCGCGCGAGGTCGGTCATGCGTCCCACGTCGGCACTGCGCGCGAGCGTCAGAGGCACGTCAACGCGCAGGGGGAGCCGATAGTTGGTAAATACCGCGGCCGCAAGTTTTTGATTCGGCACGACGATGTGGTTGCGATCCCGATCGGCGATCACGGTATTGCGCCAGTTGATATCCACGACCGTTCCCGCGCTTCCGGCGCCGACCTTGATGTAGTCGCCGGGATGAATCTGGCCCGACGCCGCGATCTGCACGCCGGCGAAAAAGTCGGCGAGCGTGTTTTGCAGCGCGAGTGCGACGGCGAGACCGCCGATGCCGAACGCCGTCAAAATCGGAGCCACCGAAATGCCAAGATAATCCAGCACGACCAACGCGCCGACGACGAACACCGCGAACTCTACGACGCTGACGAAAACCGAGACCGAGACCATCGAGCCGGCACTCCGCCTGCCGTAGCGGTTGACGGTCATGCCGGCAAGCCGCGCCGCCAGCCAGGTCGCCAGCACGATCAGATACGCCACGAACGCGCGCTGGGTCGCGGGCGCGATCCGGCCGTTTCCGAAGACCCCGGCGGCGGCATAGATGCCGGCGCCCGCGGCGAGCGGAAAGGCGATCCCGCGCGCACTGGCAAGCCGGGGCGTCCGGCGAATGCCGAACTCCGCCGCGAGCCCCACCGAGACGCCCGCGACGAAGCAGCCGATCGCAATCAGGGTTTGCTGGTGAACCATCTGTGCTTCTTACCCGAGGCGCCTGCGCGGCGGCCCAGAGGAGGCGGGAACGGGCAACGGCGTGCGGCGCGGGAGCGCGGGTCCGGTCCAAACCGGGCGAGGCGTCGGCACGGGTTGAGCGGTGAACACGGCGCGCGGCGATGGCGCTGCGTAGGGCATGTAGGGGGTCGCCGAAGCCACCGGGGGCGTCGCGGGAGTCTCGATTTCCAGCTTACGCTGCGCCGGGTCGTAGGTGAGCCGATCGCCGAGCCCGCGCAGGGCGGCGACCGGCACGTACTCCAGAGCGAGGTCGCTGCCGAAGGTCGCGATCGGGATGCGAATGCGCCGCTCGAGGCGCTCGACGACCACCGCATCGCCGTCGCGCCATACCCGGTCGGCAAGCCGGAGCAGCAGCGGATCGACCGGAGCGAAGACGCGACCGCCGCGCACGTAGGCCGGAAGATACGCCGGCAAGGGACGGCCGTCGACGATCACCGACACGTGGGCGGCAGGTGGGAATACGGGCACGCTGCAGCGATATACCGCATCGCATGAAGCGACTCATTTCGGCCTTCCGCGATGGGGCAGTCCGCTTCTCGCGCGACGGTTGTGCGTTTATGGCGCAATCGATCGCGTTCAACGCACTCTTCGCGCTTTTTCCGCTGGTCGTCCTGTTCCTGAGCGCCGCCACCTACATTCTTCCCTTCGCGCAGCGACGCACGCTGGCGTTCTTCGACGAATTCGCTCCGACGCTCCACGACTATATCGCGGCCAACCTGCAGACCTACATCTACGGCCGCGGGATCACCAGCGCCATCGCCCTCGCCGTATTGCTGTGGTCGGGAAAGAATCTCTTCATGGGTCTCGCATACGCGCTCGATCGCGCCCTCGACGTGCCCAAAGCCCGCCCTTTGGTGCATAATCTCGCGCTCTCGCTGATCATGCTGCCGGTGACCGGCGTGCTGCTGATCGTGGCGGTCTTACTTCCCGTCGCGCTGTCGCTGGGACTGCGGATCGCGGGCGTCGCGGATCCCATCAAGGTCACGCACTTTACGGGTTACGCCGTCTCGATTCTGCTGGTCTTTCTGGTCGTCGTCGTGCTGTACCGATGGCTGCCCAACCGCGGCGTTTCTTGGGGATTCGCGATTCGCGGTGCGGTCGTCGTTTCGATCGCCTGGCCGGTCGTGCAGTACGCGTTCACACAGTACGTCACGCACGTCGACTTCACGCACGTCTACGGCGCGCTTTCCGCTCCGCTGGTCATCTTGCTCTGGTTCTACTGCATCGGATCGATCTTTCTCTTCGGCGCCGAATACAGCGCCGCGTTCGGAAGCATGAGGCGATGACGCTGCTTTTCATTCACGGCGCGGGCGGCGACGCCCGCGCGTTCCTCAATCAAATCGCAGTCTTTTCGGACGCGGTCGCGATGACGCTTCCGGGACATCGCGGTGACGCCGGCGGCCCCGACTCGATCGCCGCCTTCGCCGATCACGTCGTGGGCCAGCTGGATCGCTACCGCTGGCCCAGCGTGGTGCTCTGCGGACACTCGATGGGCGGAGCGATTGCGCTGGAAACCGCGCTGCGCGGCGACCCGCGCGTCGCCGGGGTCGTTACGATCGCGAGCGGCGCGCGGATGCGAGTCGCGCCGGCATTCTTGGAGTCGATGGAAGGAGACTTTCCATCGGCGGCTCGCTCCTTCGCCTCATATTTTTTCGCGCATCCGGACCCGTACGCCGTCGACGAAGCCGTCGCTACGATGCTGGCGGTCGGCGCCGAACAAACGCTGCGCGACTTGCGCGCGTGCGACGCGTGGGACGCGACCGAGCGGCTGGGCGGCCTCCGCGTCCCCTTGCTGGCCGTAGGCGGCGACCGCGATAAACTCACTCCCGAGAAATTCGTTCGTTTTTTGGCCGACCGGGTGCCGGACGGCGAGGCGAGAATACTGGAGGAAACCGGTCACTTCGCCATGGTCGAGCGGCCGGACGAGACGAATGCCGCGATTCGCGCGTTCGTCGAGCGAATCGCCCGTCGTTGAAAGGAAACCCGTTGCGCCGGCTCTTCGGAGTAGTACTCTTCGTTTCGTCCCTCGCGCTGATGGCCGCCGTGCCGACGCCCGCACCCATGCCGACGCCCGCCCCCGTTCTCGCGCCGACGCCGCCGCCGGCGCTCGCGCAGAACCCGACGGTGCTGATCTACCCCTTCGACGCTGCCAACGGCTCCGACGCGAAGATCGGCAGCGCGGTCGCGCAGATCTACGCGCAGACGATGTCCGGTGCGGGCGGCCTCACCGTGCTGACCATCCCGACCAACGTCTCCCGGCCGCAGTTTCTCGACTACGCGCGCAGCCAACACGCCGATTACTATATCAGCGGTTACGTGACGCCCGTCGGCGACGGCGCCGCCGTCGTTTCGCAAGTCGTCAGCGTCGACAGCGGCGTCATCCTGTTCTCCCAAACCGCGCAAGTCGGCAGCGTCGCCGACGTCGCGTCGCAGTCGCTACAGGCGCGGGCTCAAATCATGGCCATCTCGGGCCGCGGCACGCAAGACATCAACGCTCAATCCTCCAACACGCCCGCGCCGACTGCGTCGAACGGCGCGTCGATGCAGCTCAAGGGCATCAGCGGGATCGTCGACTCGGTCTTCGGCAAGCATCACGGTAACGGACCGACTCCGGCGCCGGCTCCGATCGCCAAGCCGCCGCGCGGCGTCATCGTCGCCCCGGTGACCGCCTCGGGCGCGCTCCCGGCTCCGGACGCCGGCAGTGCGACCAACGAGCTCTATTTCGCGATGCAGCATTTCTACAACGTCACGCTGACCAACACGACGCAAAGCGTCAAAAAAGCGGCCGACTCCATCTGCGGAACCAAACGCGACAATACCATCGCGACCGGCATCCTCGAACAAATCCAAGAGAAGCACAAAAAGGCGCAGTACCAGTACACGCTTCAAATCTACGCGTGTTTCGGAGATTTGCTGGACTCGGAGACGGGCAAGGGCGACACCATCAAGGCCGCCGTCGACGCGGCCGTTGCCGCCTACGTCAAAGCGCATCCCGACAACAGCTAGCGGCTACTCCTCGTCGAGCAGGCCTTTGGGCGGATCGATGGTGATGCGCCGCGCCGGCAAGTCGACGCCGCGAACGATCGCCGATACCATCGGGATCATGCGCCCGGCGACGATCAGCATGTCGCTCGCGGGGTAATGCTCGACGCCGTCGACGCAGCCGTAGTTCGTGCCGTCGATCCCGACGACCGCGCAACCGGCCAGGTCGGCGTCGAGAAATTCGCCCTCGTCGACCTCGAGGCGTTCGCGGGACGCAAACAGCGTCGCACCGGCGTAGCGTCCGGCGGCGGTCGCGTCGTCGACGCCGTCGAAGCGGATCAACAGGCGATCTTTATGCGGCCGTACCGCCG
>DATJUC010000307.1:0-8355 GCA_035502675.1 Candidatus Acidiferrales bacterium
TTACGCGGCGCGGCCGTTCGACTTGCGCGGGTTCCTCGACGACCTCCACGACGAGCCCAAGCAGCGCGACGTGCGCGAGCGCGTCTGGGCGTCGCTGGCGTGTCACTCCGTCACCGTTGCCGGCGAGCGCCTCGAGGTCGACGAGATGACCGAACTGCTGGAGGGGCTGCAGCGCTGCGCCAATCCGATGCACTGTCCGCACGGGCGCCCCACGATGGTTCGCGTAAGTGCCGACGAGATCGCGCGCATGTTCAAGCGTACGTGAACGAGCCGGTGCTGGTGCTCGCCGGCGCGACCGCGAGCGGTAAGACCGAGCTTGCGGTCGAACTCGCGCGCTCGTATCGGGCCGAGATCGTCGGAGCCGACTCGCGGCAGGTCTATCGCGGTATGGAAATCGGCACGGCTGCGCCGTCGCCCGAACAGCGAGCTGCCGTCCCGCATCACTTGATCGGCTTTCTCGCGCCGGACGAACGCTACTCGGCGGCGCGTTTTGCCGCCGACGCAGTCGACGCGATCGTCGATATTCGCCGTCGCGGAAAACGCGCGATCGTGACCGGCGGTACGGGCTTTTATTTGCGCTCGCTAACCGGGGGCGTCGCGCTGGCGCCGCAGTACGACGAAGCGCTGCGAGCTCGCCTGGCGCACGAAGCGCGGCTCCATCCGGCCGAGGTTCTGCACGACTGGCTGCGAACTCGCGATCGAAAGCGGGCCGCGGCGATCGAGCCGCGCGATACGTATCGCGTACTGCGCGCGCTCGAGATTGCGCTGGCGCAGCCGGACGCGCGGCACGGAGACCTAACTCCCAAGACGCTGGCCGGCCAAAAGATTCCTTACGCCGTTGCGTTTCTGGAACTGCCGCAGGCGGAGCTCGACGCTCGCATCGCGCGCCGTACGCAGCACATGCTCGCGGCCGGATTCGTCGAAGAGGCCGAACGCATCGGACGCGACGCGGTCGCCGCCAGCGCGGTCGGCTACCCGCAAGCGTTCGCGCATCTGGCGGGATGGTCGACGGCGGACGAACTGCGAGCCGGATTGGAACGCGCCACGCGGCGGTACGCTCGTCGCCAGCGTGCCTGGTTTCGCGGCGATGCCGAGGCGGTGTGGCTGCCGAAGGACGCCCTCCATGCCTTCGTACGGGAGAATTTACGCTGGTCTGCGAAGCCGGACTAGACGATGCCCGCCAGCCTGCAAGACGCGTTCTTGGCCGAATGCAAGCGCCAGGGAACCTCGGTGACCGTCTATTTGATGAACGGTTTCCAGCTTCGCGGCGTCGTGAAGGGGTTCGATCCGTTCACCGTCGTGTTGGAATACGAGCAGAAGTCGCACCTCGTCTATAAGCACGCGATTTCGACGATTTCACCTGGAACCCAGGTGGTGGTTCCGGCGCTCGACGGCGGGGTCGCCGCGCTTCCGGCCGAGGCCGCGCCGCGATGACCGACCGGATCGGCGTCACTAAAATGCACGGCGCACGCAACGACTTCGTCGTGGTCGATGCCCGTAGAGGGCCGGCACCGCAGTGGAGCGCGTTCGCGACGCGCGTCTGCGACCGGCGCACGGGGGTCGGCGCGGACGGCGTCATCGTCTTGCAGGCGTCGGCCGTGGCCGACGTCAAGATGCGCGTCTTCAACGCGGACGGCGGCGAGGCCGAGATGTGCGGCAACGGCATTCGCTGCGCGGCGCGCTTTCTCGACGAGGCGGGAGAAGGCGATTCTTCGGCGTTCGAGACGGCTGGCGGCATCGTTCGTACCAGCGTGGTGAGCCGCAATCCGGAGTATCTGGTGCGGGTCGAGATGGACGCTCCGCGCTTTGCCGACGACGTCGCGGCGCCGGGCACGGCGGCGCACGTCGTCGACGTCGGAAATCCGCACGTCGTGATCTTTCGCGACAGCGCGGACGATGCCGACCTCGCAATGCTGGCGACCGGGATGCAGCGCAATCCGAGGTTTCCCGGCGGAATCAACGTGCACGTCGCTTCCCTCGAGCCGTCCGGGGCGTTGCGCGTCCGTCATTGGGAACGCGGCGTAGGAGCGACGATGGCATGCGGCACCGGTGCGGTGGCTTGCGCGGTCGCAGCCGTTCGCCGCGGTTTGACGGCATCGCCGGTCGAGGTTATCGTTCCGGGCGGACGCCTGATCGTGGAGTGGAACGGCGACGCGGCCTCGTTGACGGGGCCGGCGGTTCGCGTCTTCGACACGGTGCTCGCCCTCGAACCCGAACTCGTCGGCTGACCGGCGCGCGCGGCCGTGACGCCGGGACTCGCGTACTGCGACGCCGCGGGACGCATCTATTTCGACGAATCGATCGCGCCGCTCGCAGACGGCGGCATCGTGCGGCCGCCGCTGCCGCAAGAGTTGATTCCGGCGCCCCCCGGCACGGTCGAAGCCATGCTGCCCGGCCGCCGGCCGCTCACCACCATCGGCCCGAGCACCGATGCGGTCGCACTCGCGGCGATTCTCCCGGCCGGCTACACGCGTCTGCTCGTCCCCGCCTACGCCCCAGGGCGCGACGCGCCGGCCCTTCCGCTCTTCGGTTACAGCTTTGCGTGCGTCGTCGACGACCGCTTACACGTCGCCGCGATGAAGACCGACGAAAGCGAGGACTGGCAGCCGCGGTATTTTGCGCGGGGCGAGCTGGAAGCGGCGATCGCGCGGAGATTGGAATCCGATCCCGCTAACCGGGTGCTCGCGCAGGTCGCGCTCTGTTCTCGCGAATACGGCTGCTTTACCGCACAGAACGTCTTTCTGGAGCGCGGGGAAGCGGCGCTGCCGGTCTCGCCGAAGTGCAACGCGCGCTGCGTCGGCTGCATCTCCGAGCAAGACGCCGATTCGGCGACGCCGGCGCCGCAGGAGCGCATTGCCTTCGAAACGGCCGCCGGCGACCTGGCGCGCATCGCCATCCGGCACTTGCAGTCGGTGGACGAGGGTATCGTTTCGTTCGGGCAAGGTTGCGAGGGCGAGCCGCTGCTGCGCTCGCTCACGATCGCCGAGGCGATCGCGCGCATCCGGCGCGAGCGCTCCAACGGCACGATCAATCTCAACACCAACGGCAGCCAGCCGGCGGCGCTTCGCCGCTGCATCGACGCGGGTTTGCAGGCCGTGCGCGTGAGCTTGAACTCGTTCCGTCCGGAGGTGTACGCCGCGTACTACCGGCCGATCGGCTATGCGCTCGACGACGTGCTGGCGTCGATCCGCATGGCCGTCGCGTCCGGCTTGCGGGTCAGCCTGAACCTGTTGACGCATCCCGGGGTGACCGACGACGAGGCCGAGGTTGCGGCCACGCTCGCCTTTTTGGAACGAACGCCGGTCGGCATGATTCAGACGCGAACGCTGAACATCGATCCGCAATGGTATTTCGAGACGGTCGGCCGGCCGCGGCGCCCGATCGGCATGCGTAACGCGCTCGAGATGCTGCGCGCCTCGACGCGAGTCGGCAACTTCACCCACACTCACTGATCGCGGACGGTGCGGCGTTGAAGGTATGGCAGATCCTGGTCGTCGTGGCCGCCGGCATCGGCTATTCGTGGCTGGCTCCGGGCCAGTTCACCTACGCTTTCGGGCACGCCACGCTGTACGTCTTTCTACCGGCGCTGTTGTTCGAAGCCGCCTGGAACCTCAACTACCGCTCGATCGTACGCCAGTGGCCGGCCATCGCAACGCTGGCCGGCCCGGGCGTGATTCTCACGGCACTGATCGTGGCGGGAGCGCTTGCAGTGGTGAGGGTCCCGCTGGGTCCCGCTTTCCTGGCGGGCGCCATTCTGAGCGCGACCGATCCGATTGCGGTGGTCGCCGTCTTCCGCCGGTTGCGCGTACCCAAGACGCTGGCCACGATCGTCGAATGCGAGTCGCTCTTCAACGACGCTGTCGCGGTCGTTTTGTATCGCGGCGTGCTGGCCGCATTGGCGCTGACGACGCCGGCTGCCGGGGCGATCGCGGCGGTCGTACTATGGGCGCTGGCCGGGGCGCTGGGCGGGGTCGCCGTGGGCGTCGCCCTCGCGTTCGCGATCGCCGCGCTGCTGCGCGGAAGCCGTAAGCCGGAGTTGCAGATCGCCGTCACGCTCGTCTGCGCCTACGGCGTCTACTTCGTCTGCGATCGCCTGCAGCTCTCGGGAATCTTCGCGGTCGTCGCCTTCGGCATCGCGCTGCGCCATTTCGAACGCACCTGGATCACGTTGCGGCTCGCGGCCGACGTTTACCAGTTCTGGGACATCCTCGCTTTGGCGAGCAACGTCCTGGTCTTCTTTCTGGTCGGCGCCGCGCTGCAGATCGGCTCGGTGGCGCGCGAGCCGGCCTTCGTGATCGCCGCGCTCGCCGCCATCGCGGTGGCGCGCGTCGCCGTGGCGGGGCTGCTGCTGCCGGGCGGGTACCCGCGCAGCTGGCTGGACGTCGTGCGTATCGCGGGCATGCGCGGCGCACTCTCGCTGGCGCTGGCGCTGGCGCTGCCCGCGAACGTTCCCTACCGGCAGGCGATCGTCGACGCCACCTTTGCGGTCGCGCTCGCGACGCTGCTGGCGACCGCGCTCAGCGCGAAGCCGGTCGTCGAGCGTGCGACGAGAGGACTTTTTAGGGGCTGACGATCTTGATGGCGCCGTGGTAGGTGTCCGCGACGTAGATGCGGCCGTCCTTGGCGACCTTGACGTCGAGCGGATCGACGAAGCCGGAGCCGATGGTGGTCTGCACTCCCTTGGGGGTTATCTTGGTTACCGCATCGTTGCGGGCGTCCGCGACGTAGACGTTGCCTTTGGAGTCGACGTCGAGGCCGGCCGGCTGGCTGAAGCCCGAACCGATGTCGGTCGCGGTGCCGTTGTCGATCTTGACGACTTTGCCGATACCGTAGTCGGCAACGTAGAGCCCGCCCTTGCCGAGCGCGATGCCGCGCGGATGGTCGATGTCGGGATACCCGGCCAGGGTCTCGGGCGGCTCTCCCGGCCTGAGCTCTTCGATCGTATTATTCGTGTTGTCGCTGAGGAATACGTCCGCGCCGGAAATCTTCAGCCCCCACGGCGCGGCGAAACCAGTGTTGAAAGATTGGAACTGGCCTTTGGAGTTGAACGAGAGCAGCGAGCCGGTGCCGGTGTTGGCGACGATCACGTCGCCGGCCGAATCGATCGTTATCCCGTTGGGGCTGACCAGCGCGCTGGGTCCGACGGACGAGTCGGCAAACACCGTCACCGTTCCCGAAGGATCGATCTTGTAGACGGCGTCGCTCCCGTTTTCGACGACGAAGAGGTTGCCCGACGAATCGAAAGCGAGTTCGGTCGGCGCACCGTATCCGATCGGCGAGAGGCTGCCCTTGGGAGTGATTCGCTTGACGGCGTCGTTGCCGGTGTCGGCGACGTAGACGCTTCCTCCGCTATCGACGGCGACGCCGAACGGGTCCGCATAGCCGCTGCCGAGGTCTTTCGTGGTGACGGTAGATCCGTCGATCGTGACCTTTTGAACGGCGTCGTGGCTGATGGAGATGTCGTAATCGCTGACGTAGAGGTGGCCGGCTTTGTCGACGGCGATGCCTTCGAGGCCGAAGAAGGTTCCGCCGACGTGCGCGATCGACCGGTTGGTGCCGATTTCGACGATGGCGCCTTCGTAGGGCGAGTTTTCGCGCTCCGCGACGAAGACGTTCCCGGTGCCGTCGACGGCCAACGAGGTGGCGTTCGTGAGTCCGGTTGCGAGCTGCGCCATCTTTCCGCTGGATGCTATTTCGTCGATAACGCCGTTGCCCGTGTCGGCAACGAAAACGTCGTCGCGGTCGTCGACGGCGACGCCTTGCGGCTTGGAGAACCCCGAGCCGAGCGTCGACGTCTTTCCGTTCGGGGCGATGCGTTCGATCGCGTTCTTTCCGGTGTCGGCAACGAAAAGGTTGCCCGAGCCGTCGACCGCGACGTTGTAAGGCTCTACGAGTCCTTTGCCGCGATACGTCCGCGTGCCGTTCCGAGCCACGATCGTGACGTAGCCTTGCAACTCGTTGGTGACGTAGACGTTGCCTTTGGCGTCGACCGCGACGCCGTTGGGGTTTTCGTAGCCTTGCAGCAGCGTCGCGATCTTCGAGGAGGCGCGCCCCGCGCGGACTCGCGTTGCGCCGGCGTCCGTTGCGGCCGGGGCGAAGCTGCGAGAGCTGCAGGCCGACGCTGCGAGGAGCGCGCTAAGAGCGAAAAGGATGCGATAGCGCCGTCGAGGCATAAGGGCAGCCTCCTCAAAGGAGCACTACCCTTTGCCGGTGAGCCGCTGCGCTCCCGCCGCGGTAGGCGCTAGACGCCCAGCGGGTAGGCTTCTTCGCCGTGGAGCTCGATGTCGAGACCGCGTTCCTCCGCCGTTTCGTCGACGCGAACGCGCGTTACGAGATTGATGAGCATCAGCGAAGCGTAGGTGAAGGCGAAGGCATAGGCGCTGCAGACCAGCGCGGCGACGAACTGTTTGCCCAGGAAGGCGGGATTCCCGGCCAGGAGCCCGTTGGCGCCGTTTGGATTCCACAGCGTCGACGCGAAAACGCCGAGCAGTACGATGCCGAGAAAGCCTCCGACGCCGTGGACGCCCCATACGTCGAGCGCGTCGTCCCAGCCCAGCCGGTTCTTCAAGGCGACGGCGTAGTAACACACGACGCCGGCCGCAACGCCGATGATGACCGCCGTGACCGGCGAGACGTAGCCGGCCGCGGGAGTAATCGTCGCGAGGCCGGCAACCGCACCGGTCAAGAGCCCGACGAACTTGGGCTGGCGCCCGCGGGCCCATTCGACCAGCAGCCACGCAACCGCGGCGAACGACGCGGCGATGTCGGTGTTGAGGAACGCCGAGGCCGTTACCGCGTCGACGCGCAGCTCGGAGCCGGCGTTGAAGCCGTACCACCCGAACCACAGCAGTCCCGTTCCCAGCGCGATGAGCGGAACGTTGTGCGGCCGGGCGTCGATCACGTGCCGCCGTCCGACGTAGAGGACCGACGCCAGCGCGGCAAAGCCGGCCGAAGCGTGAACGACGATGCCGCCGGCAAAGTCGAGCACGCCCCACTGCGCCAGAATGCCATTCGGGCTCCATAGCATGTGGACGAACGGAAAATACACGAAAATCAGCCACGCGGTAAGAAACCAAAAATAAGCCTTGAACGTCACGCGATTCGCGAACGCGCCGGTAATGAGCGCGGGCGTGATGATCGCGAACATCATTTGGTACGCGATGTGAACGACGAGCGGGATCCCTGCGTCGTTGCCGGTGAACATCGTGTGCAGCGTGACGCCGTTGAGGAAGGCGTACGTCATCGGGTTTCCGATGATGCCGTGCCAGTCCGGTCCGAAGCTTTCGGAGTAGCCGAAGGCGAACCAGAGTACGGTAGTCCAGCCGAGCGACATGAAGCTTTGCATCATGATCGTGAGAACGTTTTTCCGCTGGACGAGACCACCGTAAAAAAACGCGAGCCCGGGGGTCATCAGCATGACCAGGCTTGCGCAAAGCAGCATGAAGGCGGTATTTCCGATATTGACGGGGGCGGCGGCAGCGCTCACAGGCGGATCCTCCTGGAGCGACCTTGGCGGTCTGCCGGGAATTCTCCCTTCGCAAAACTCAGTTCATGAACGACAAACCGGCGCCGAGGTACTGCTGTTTTTGACCCAAGATGACGGTCGGCGAAAAGCCGTACTCGACGTCGAGCTGGACGTGCGGACCGAAGTCCCGCTGGTAGACGAAATCGACGTAGCTCTTAGCGCCGAGGTTCGGGCCGGCGGACGAGAAGTACGCGTACTCCGCCGAGATTTGATTGGGCGGCCCGGGCAGCGCGGCGGTGAGTTCGAGCGACGGCTGGAACTCGAAGTACGACTGTGCGACGCCGCCCGAGTTATAGCCGCTCAGCGCGCTGAAGCCCAAGGTTCCAGCCAGGCTGAATACCGAGTCGATGGTGTATCCGCCGTCGAGGTCGCCCGTGAACTGGGCGTTGCCCGCGCTGAAAGCCTTGGCGCCGGTCGGGACCGTGACGTTACCGTAGAGACCCCAGTCGGCGTTGGACGAATAGCCGAGCTCGTACTTGGCGCCGAAGCCGAGGTCGCTCATGCCGCTGGTTTTAACGCCGCCCAGCGACGACTGGTTTTCCTGGATCGGTCCGACCTCGAAATCCAAATGCGGATCCCACGTGCCGATTCGAATCAGCGACTGAGGATAGACCGCCGTGTTTCCGCCGCCCGGTCCGGTCGTCACGTAGTTCGTATAGCCGTTCTCGAGATCGACTTTGCCGGTTCGAACGGTGCAAACGCCGGTGGTGAACGTCGGCCGGTTGACGATCGACAGAATCGAGCCGCACGGGTCGCTCGGCGCGCTCGGCGTCGCCGAGGGAGCGGGGCTTGGAGCGGGAGACGCCGCCGGCGGCGCCTGCGCGCGAGCG
>DATJUC010000308.1:0-2271 GCA_035502675.1 Candidatus Acidiferrales bacterium
GCCCAAGCCGAAGCTGATCCTCGACGCTGCCCGCGCGATGGGCGTCGACGCGCGCGCGTGCGTGGTCGTCGGCGATCGCGACAGCGACGTGGAGGCGGCTCGCGCGGCCGGTGCGCGCGGCATCAAGATCGCGGGGCCGCACCAGCTCGCGCGTGCGGTGGACGAGATTCTTAGCGAGCGTGCGAGCCGATCGCCCGGTTAGGGTTCGAGCTCAGTGGCCGCCGGCCGCGTCGAGCCAGTAGTCGACGTCGGGCCCGTGGGCCGGGATTGCCGCCAGATACGCATCCGCCGGGAGCCGGATCATGCGCGAAAGACTCTCCCACGCGCTCATGACCTTGACCACGTAGTGCTGCGTCTCGTAGTACGGCGGAATGCCGCCGTATTCGTCGACCGCCTTCGGGCCGGCGTTATAGGCGGCGAAGACGAGATCGTAGCGCCGTCCGAACTTGTGCAGTAAGTTGCTGAGGTACTCGGCCGCGCCCTCGAGATTTTCGGTCGGGTCGTGCGGGTTGACGCCGAGCATGACGGCCGTGCCGGGCATCAGCTGTCCGAGACCGATCGCGCCGGCGCGCGAGAGCGCGTGGGTGTGCCAGCGCGACTCGACGGTCACGATCGCTGCCAGCATATTGGCATTGATGCGCCAGCGCTCGGCGTTTACGAGAAGGTGGCGGGCCAGCTCGTCGCTCTGCCATCTCGGCAGTTGCGGGTTGAGGTGGCGCAGGACCGAGGCGTACACGGCGATCGTGACGGGTGTCGCTGGGAGAGGGCGCTGAGCGGCTCGAGCCGGCGCGGCAGCCGCGCCGGCCAAGCCAATAACGAAAGCCCCCGTCGCCAGGTAAGAGGCGATGATCTTCCGCATAATGGGCCCCGTGGTTCGCGTCACCCCATCCCCATCCTTCATCTGCCCCGCCTCTCCAATGGGCCGGCCCGTGCCGGAACGCGATGTCGCCGAAATCGCGTAGGGCTTGGGCGATCGGCGGGACAGCGGCGTTCGTCCTGATGTGCCTGGCGATTGCTTGGTCTCAGTGGTACGCGTATCACGTCAACGTGCCGCAATGTCAACGCCGGATCGCCGCCGGCCTTCGTTGCTGATAGTTCTTTGATAGTTGCGCGCAGGAGTCGCGCATCGTGACATTGGACCCGCGCGTTTATGATACGACGCTCACTCGTGCTGCTTTCGGCGTGCGCCGCTTTCGCCGTTGTCTTTCCGGCTGTGACGCGCGCGCAAACTCCCTCGGCCACCGCTTCGCCGGTCCCGGCGCCCGCTGCGAGCCCGCAGAAGATGCCGGCGACGCCGGCCAAGCCGACTCCGACGCCGACGGCGTCACCGACGCCGGGACCCGCCTTTGCCAACATGTCGTGGCGCGCGATCGGTCCCGCGACGGCCGGCGGACGCGTCGCCGCGGTCGCCGGTTCGGCCACCGATCCCAAACTCTACTACGTCGGCGCGGCCGGCGGCGGCGTTTGGAAGTCGGACAACTCAGGACAGACCTGGGACCCGGTCTTCGAGAAGCAGTCGGTGGCGGCGATCGGCGCCATCGCGATCGATCCGACCGACAACGACACGGTCTGGGTCGGTACGGGTGAAGCGAATCCGCGCAACGACGTGAGCTTCGGCGACGGCGTCTACAAGACGACCGACGGCGGCCAGACGTGGACCAACGTCGGGTTGAAAGCGACCAAGTACATCGCGAACATCCTCGTCGATCCGCGCAATCACAACCACGTGATCGTCGGAGCGCTGGGCGACGTTTTTGCGGACAGCACCGACCGGGGCGTCTACGTGACCGACGACGGCGGCAAGACGTGGAAGCAGACGCTGTACGTCGGGCCGGAGAGCGGCGTCTCCAACCTGGCGATGAGCGCCCAGGACCCCAGCGTCGTCTACGCCGGCATCTGGCAGTTCCAGCGCAAGCCGTGGACGTTTACCAGCGGCGGCGATCAGGATGGCCTCTACAAGTCGACCGACGGCGGCGCGACCTGGACGAAGTTGACCGGGCACGGGCTGCCCACGACGACGATGGGCCGCATCGGCATCGCGGTTGCTCCGAGTAACGGCAACCGCGTTTACGCCGTCATCGAATCGAACGAAGGCGTCGTTTGGCGCTCGGACGACGGCGGCGCGAACTGGACCATGGTCAGCAAAAACTCGTTCGTCGACGCGCGTCCGTTTTATTTCTCGCACCTGGCCGTCGATCCGAAGAATCCGGACCGCGTGTACGCCCTGTCGTTCCAGCCGCAGCTCACCACCGACGGCGGCAAGACCTGGAA
>DATJUC010000309.1:0-33297 GCA_035502675.1 Candidatus Acidiferrales bacterium
CTTCCGTGCGTCAGAGTGGACCAGCAGGATGCTCGGCGAGGACGTCAAGGAGCGCTACGCCGACCTCAAACAGGCGAGTGCCGACCGCTGCCCGCGTTTACTCGGGACGTTCGTGAAGGCCCAAGAGGTGCAGTACCATCACGAAGTCTACAACCAATATCTCTGGAATCTGTTCTAGCGGAGAGCGGTTTTGCGAGCGCTAGCGGTGGCCTAAATGCCAGCCGTGACGCTCGCAGGGATACGGGGCTAAGCGCGCGCTCGACTTCGGGATCGCGCGCTCGGCCAGCTTCTTGGTCGCAAAGGCGGCTTTCGGCGAGCCGTTTTTGTTGTAACAGGAGCGCGGGCCGCCGGACTTTCGACCCTTGTCCAATCGCAACGCTACCGCTGCCAGGTGACCACGGCGAGCGCCACGATCAACGCTCCCAGAGCGTATCCGACGTAGCTGGGAAGGCGCCCGTGATGCATGCGCGCGGTCACGCTTGCGATTCGGCGCGCAAGTTCCGCAATCGGAAAGTTTACCAAGCGATCGGCAAGGAAGACGTCTTCGCGCTTGCGACGGATCGCCGACCGGAAATGCTCGTGGATCGTTTCACGCTCGTTCTCGACCCTGGCAGGCCGAAATACTGCGTCGAAGATCGCGCGGACGGGATTGGAGAATCCCGTTGCAGTGTACGTCATCTCAGGACGAAGCCGCCGTAGGCCGCCGGCCCAGACGCGCGTGCGTAGCGAGGGTTTCCGCGAAAGCAGCCGCAGCGTGGCATACGTCGCGCCGAGCGTCGCCGCAACGATCGCGACCAGGTACGTCGTAGACATAGCGAAGACGACCGGGTTGGCTTGGCCGCCCCGGAGCATGACGACCAGGCCGCGTCCCGGCAGCCATCGCCCTAGCTGCGCTCCCAAGGCATGAAAGCTGGAAACGAAGTCCTCCGGAAGCGGCCGTGGGCCCGCGTTGGGATGGAAGAACGGGGGAACGAGCGCGCCGACGACGGCGTCTCGCCCCAAGATCGGCCAAGCCGCGTGACCGAGGGCAGGCAACACGTACGTCGGCAGAAGGCCCAGTAAGACGCACTCCGCAGCGAGCAGGCCCATCGCCAGGCGCATACTGATATTGGCCTCACCGGCGTCGGTTCTCGGCGTACGCTCCGGGCCTAGGAACGTCATGCCGAACGCCTTCACGAAACAGGTTACCGCGAGGGCTGCGGTCAGGGCGAGCGCGGCGCCGCAAAGCGCAAACGCGACCCGCAGACTTAGGGGTGTCAGTTCGTCGGCGCGCAAGAGTGCTTGCAGCGTCATCCATTCACTGACGAAGCCGTTGAATGGCGGAATCGCCGCAATTGAAAGCACTCCGATAAAGAACAGGGCGCTGGTCGCCGGCAACACCCGGATTACCCCACCGAGCGCGTTCATCGATCTGGTTCCGAGTTTGGCGTCGACGGTCGCGGCCCCGAGAAACAGCAAGGCTTTGTACGCCGAATGATTGCCCACGTGATAGAGGCCGGCCGCAAATCCGATGGCGGCGAACTGGGGTTGGCGTTCAACGATGAAGACGAAGGCGGCTCCGAACGCTGCGATCGCAATGCCGATATTCTCGATCGAACTGTAGGCGAGCAGTGCTTTGAGGTCGTCCTCGATGGTAGCGTACAAAATTCCGATCAGCGCCGACGCGGCACCAACGAGCATTACGACGACGCCTTCACCCGCGAAGCGTATCGGTGCCAACTGTGCATTTACGAGAACGATTCCGTAGACGCCGAGATTGAGTATAACGCCCGATAGCAGGGCCGATACGTTGCCGGGGGCGAGCGGGTGGGCGCGAGGCAGCCACGAATTCATCGGCAGCAGCCCGGCTTTGACGCCAAAACCTGCGAACGAGAGCAGAAAGACGCTCCACGAAGCGGCCACGTTTAAGGTGGCTGCCGGCGAGTCGAACGACAGCGATCCGCCGCGCGTCAATAACATCGCCAGCAGCGCCGCCATGGTACCCGCTTCGCTCATGCCGAGCATCACGAACGCTGCCCGGGCGTTTTCGAAGCGCCTCCATTCGAAGGCAACCAGCATCGAGCTGGCGATGGCGACGATCTCCCACGTGACGAAGAACGAAACGACGTCGCGGCATTCGAAAATGGCGACGACCGCGGAAAGCAGTAAGCAGTACCAGAACCCGAACGCACGCAAAGAGTATTGGCCTGCGTAGCGGTCGACGTACCGTAACGTGAAGATCGAGACGGGCGCGTAGACGAGCGCGGCGATGGTCGCGAACCAGGCGGCTAAGGTGGTCGTACCTGCGGCGACGGTACCCAGCACCGGAAAGCTCCACAGCGTCAGCTCGGCGCTGGGTCCGCGAGCCAGGGTGACCACCCCGCCGGCGAACGCGACTGCAGCGGCAGCCGCCCCAATGCAAGCCACGGCTTTGGAGACCGCGCGCTCGGGCAGACCAAGCGAAATCAGGGCACCCAAAGCAGCGATCCCAGCCGCCGCCAAGCTGAGTTCGAGCGAGGCGTTCACGTCGCGCGGCCCTGCTTCTGGCCGCACACTTCTCGGAGCGCGGCTAGGACCGCATACGGAGACGGAGGACAGCCAGGGACCACGAGGTCGACGGGAACGGCCTCGGCCGCGCCGGCCCCACACATGAGCGACGGACCGAAAATGCCGCCGCTTGCGGCGCAGGCGCCGACGGCGACGACGCGCTTGGGTTCGGGCATGGCTTCGTACGCCGCGATCAAAGGCTCCCGCATTTGCCGCGTCACGGGCCCGACGACGAGCAGGACGTCGGCCTGCCGCGGCGTCGGCGTGATGAATATGCCGAAGCGATGCAGGTTGTACGATGGACCTGCGAGCTGCGCGAGCTCGTTCAGGCACGATCCGCAATCTCCCGCGTCGACGATGCGGACGTGGAGCGACCGTGCAAAGCGTCCGCCGAGACGCGCTCGGCTACCTTCGCCATGTGCGACCTGCACGTCGTGACGCCACTGCACCGGAGATGCGTCGCCGCGGCAGCGCATGCAGAGGACGCAGCGGTCCGGATCGACTTCGGCTACCGGCCCGGCGGCGACGATGGCTCGCGTTGGGCAGAGTCTCGCCAGCGCGGCTGCCGCGTCGTCGGAGACCTGAAGCGTGGTCGCCGGCAGCCCCGCCGACAACGATTCGGAAACGTCGCCTGCCGGCGCAAACTCGGTCTTAACCCCTGCTGCTACTCCGCGAAGAAACCAGTTATTCATCGGTCGTTCTCCGCGACGGAAAGATCGAGCGTCGCCAGGATGATCGGAAAATCCTGAAAAGCGAAATCCTCGGTCGCCAGATGAAAGCCGTGCCAGTTACGAAACGACGGGGGCGTCAACCGGTAACGAACGATTGCGCCGGCTCGATCGACCTCGACCCACTGGACGGACGCGCCACGAGGCGCCTCGGTCCATCCAAGGGCTCGCCCCGCGCCGGATACCGGCGAAGCGTGCACGGTTCCGTCGGGGAGTTCGAGAGCGCGCATGATTCGCAGCGATTCTTTCATTTCGGCGAATAGCACGCGGAGGCGGGCGTACCCGTCGCCTTCGCGCTCGATGGGGACGTCGAAGACGACGTCGGAATAGCCCGCGTACGGCTGGAGGACGCGGAGATCGGCCGCGACGCCGCTCGCGCGGGCAAACGGTCCGACCAGCTCGAACGTGTGAGCTTGCTCCGCGCTCACGATCCCTATTTGCTCGATGCGGTCCAGAAAACTGTTGGAACTTGCGAGGGCGGTTCCCAGCTCCTCGACGCGACCCAACAGCGACGCGACCTGCTCGGTCGTAGAACGCAACAGCGCGGTGTCGAAGTCTCGTCTCAGTCCGCCCAATTCGAGAACGCCGAAGAAATAGCGATGCCCCGCCAACTCTCCGCTTACTCGCAAGAGCCGCTCCTCCAGCCACAAAGCTTGGCTCGCGGCGACCGTCAGCGCCGTCGACGCGCAAATCTCGCGAATCGACGTCGTATGATGCCGAATCCGTTCGAGCTCGGCGAAAAACGTACGCAGCGCGATCGCTCGGCGAGGGACGTTTACTCCGAGGGCGCGCTCCACGGCTTCACAGTACGCCAGCCCGTTACCGATGGCGCTGGTTCCGTTACACCGCTCGGCTAACAGCAGGACGTCGGCAGGCGTCTTTCCTTCCGCGAGTTTTTCGATCGCTCGATACTTGAAGAACAGACGCGGGACCGCGCGAACGACGTCTTCACCCACCGTCTCGAGCAGAAACAGTGCCGATTCCGCGTCGCCGGAGTATATCGGACCGACGGGCATGACGAACGAGCCCTCCTCCTCGAGAACGCGTTTCGGAGTCCACTCGCGGCGCTGTTCCTTGACCTCGTCGGGCTTCAGGTGCGGTCGCATCAGCCCGAGATTCTCTGCCCAGCGATCGTCGTGCAACACGAAGTCGCCTAGGCGCGGATGCTGAGTGAAGCGAATCGAAAAGAGATCCTCGATCTCGCGCTCGAACCAATCGGCCGCGATGACGGCCGAAACAATACTCGGGAGCGTCCGTTCCGCCGGATCCACCGCAACGAGCAACTGCAGCCATCCGTCGTGCAGAGTAGCGTAAAAGCAGTAACGAACCTCGAGCGAACGGTCGTATTCCCGAGCTACCAACGTTCCCAGGCGCCATTCACGTTCGTGCAGATAAATCGCCGCTGCCCGCAAATGCGAGGCGGGAATCCGAGCGCAAACGGATCGGTCTTCCGTCTCCCAGACAATGTCGGGACAGATCGTCTCGAGCTCTCGAAAGATCTGCGACGTCACAAAGCGCCCAACGCCTGTCCCGCACTCCGTAATGCGTCGTAGATACCGCCTGGAAGCCACACGCCGAAGACTATGACGGGTATCGCGGCAACGGCGATCGCAAGCGCGCAGGCCGCCGGCAGTCGCCGGCCGGGAAGGCGATGCTCGCCTCCGATCATCGTCGTAACGCGCCACAACAGGCCGAAGAATGCCAAGACGATGAATAGCGTGAGGAGAACCGCGACGGCGTAGAGACGAGCTTGCAACGCCGACCAAAGGATGGCCAGTTCGCTCAAAAACACGACCATCGGCGGCGCCCCGCCGATCGCTAAGGCTCCGAAGAGGAAGGCCCCGGCCGTCGTCGGGCTCTCGGCGAGAAGTCCCCGAACGTTAGCAATCTCGCGCGTACCGGCGATGACGAGGACGGCTCCGGCAGCGTAGAAGCATAGTGACTTGGCGAGCGAATGCGCGAGCATTTGCCATACGGTTGCGATATCACCTGCCGGCGTAAAAATGCTCGCCGCCGTCAGGATGAGCCCCATATGCTCCACCGTCGAAAACGCGAATAGCCGCTTGTAATCGTGGGCCTGCAGGATTAGGAACGATGCAACACCGACCGAGGTCAGGCCGACGACGGAAAACCAGATTCCGACGTGGAGCGACGGATCGCTTGCGAAGACGTCCCGGAGGCGAAGAATCACGTAAAGCACCGCTGTCGTTTCCACGCCGGAAAGCATCGCGCAGACCGGCGACGGAGCCTGACTGTGAGCGTCCGGCAGCCACGCATGCAAAGGAACGAGCCCAATCTTTGCGCCGTAACCGACGAGGAGTAGCACGAAGGCGACTTCCACGAGCGGGCGAGGCAGGGCTGCGGCGTGCATCCGCAGCCCGCTCCAGGTAAAGTCGGTGCTTCCGGCGGTGTGGAGTGCCCAAAAAAGGATGAGGACGCCCAAAACCGCTACCGTGGCCCCGATAAGCGTAAGCACCATATATTTCCACGCCGCCTCGACCGCCTCGGCCGTTTGCTCGTAGGAAACCAGCAGCACCGACAGCAGCGTCGTAAGCTCGACGAAAATCCAGACCAATCCAAGTTCGCTCAGGCAGGGGATACTCAACATCGAAAAGGCAAAGAGGTTGAAGTTCGCGTGGTACTGGCGCAGGCGCCGGCCATCATCCGCGTTTAAATATCCCCACGAAAAGAGCGACGCCGTGAAATACACGAACGCGATGAGCGCGAGCAAGACGGCCCCCAGCGAGTCCATCTCGATCCATCCCACCGCCGTGACGACCGTTCCGCCGAGGCGGAGCGACCACAAAATCCAGCCGGAAATCGCGAAGGTTACGAACGAGCCGGCGACCGTCACCAACGGCGCCGCGCGGCCGCTGCGCGGAATCGCACACCACAGGGCCGCGCACAGGGCGATTGCCGGGACGGCGACGATCATCGGCTTCGCTCCCGCAAGGTCGACAACGCGCCCACCTCGGTCGTTCCCATGCGCCGATACGCAATTCGGGTCAAGAGTGCCACGATGAAGGCCAGCAACGGTACGTCAAACGCGATGGCCAACTCGGCGATGAGCGGAAAGTCGGGTGCGATCGCAATGCCCGCCAAGAACGCGGCGTTTTCCATCGCTAGAATGCCGAGAAGCTGAGGAACTGCCTCGACGCGAACGGCGAGCACGAGCAGTCCTACGAGCAGGGCTGCAAAGCCCATCGAGACGTTGCCGGCCGAAAGGTTGGGGGCGGCCTTGACGAGATGTTGGGCGAAGAAGTATCCGGCGAAGGTGAGAGCCAGCGCCGCGAGCAGCGTCGCCGGCGTGTCTAGGGTCCGCCCGATTTCGCGCTTCCGATAGATTTCCCCGGGAACCAGCCAGCGCAGCAGCCATGGAATCACCAGAGCCTTACTCAGCAGGGTGACGCACCCCAGCGCGAAGAGGTGCCACGAGAACGGAACGGCACCGAGAAGAAACGCGGAAGCAGCGAGCAGCAGGGACTGCACGATGAAAACCTGCAGGCAGGCGCCGACTTGGCGCGTCACGGTCATGGCTATCGTTGCGACGATGAAGAACCCAAGGACCAACGCGTTTAGCTCGCCGAGCGGCGTCATAGATGCAGGAGCTCTGCGAGCATCGCCGTCACCGATACCACGAATGCGCCCGCGAGGAAGTCGGCTATCCGGAATAGGCGCAACTTGGCATAGGAAGATTCGACGATCACGATCAAGGCGACGAGCACGAGTATCTTGAGCGCAACGAATCCTATCGCAGCCAATATGGAGAGAAGCGCGGCGTCGTTGGCGAGGCCCCACGGCGTCGTCAGGACGTTGAGAAATACGACTGCAAGGACGACGAACTTCATGTAGCCGCCGTACTTGACGAGCGCCGCGGAGCGTCCCGAGAACTCCAGCGCCTTCGACTCGTCGATCATTGCGAGTTCAAAATGCCCGCTCGGGTTATCCACGGGCAGGCGTCCGGTCTCGGTCAAGATGATCATAAAAAACGCGACGAGCAACAAGACGTGCGACGGCGCGAAGAGATTGGAAACCGGGTGCACCCAGTGCTGCTGCACGATATACGGGATCGTGGAGCTCGCGACGAACGACACCGTAAACAGTACGATGATGAGAACCGGTTCGGCCAAGAAGCCGACCATCCGCGTCCGGCTGGCGCCCATCGCCCCGTAGGGGTTGCCTGCATCGATGGCGGCCAGCGCAAAGAAGAAGCCCGAGATTGCAAAGATAAATCCGACCGCCAGCATATCTCCGGCGAAAGCGAAAAACAGTGGAAAATCCGTCAGCACGGGAATCAACAACGTCACGACCAGCGGAGTCGCGAACACTAAGTACGGCGTAGTCCGGAAGATCCAACTGCTCTGTTCCGGAAGGCGTTCTTCCTTGCCGATCAGCTTGTAGAGGTCGCGGTACGGTTGCAAAATGCTAGGCCCGCGCTTGGATTGTACGATCTCCTTACAACGCGCAAGGACTCCGGCAAACAGCGGCGACAGACCGAGGACGAACGCGAGCTGAACGAGGTTGAGCGCGATCGATTGAGTCATCGAACGCCTCAATCCCGTTGGCCGTTGACGAGCGGTCTCACGTTAGCGACTCCATACTCAAGCTCACTGAGTAGGAGCCATCATCCCTTGCGGGCTAACGCGGGCTCCATCGCCGGACTTTTCGTCTATTCCCCTTCTTGAAGCCGGGACGTCCCCCTTCCGCCTCAACGGGGAAGGCGGTTCGTCCCGGGCGGGCGTGACAATCGCAGTGCTCGTACGTATCATGGTGGCAGAAGCGGCTTCACAGATGGGGTGGGGATTGGCGGAGTTCAAGCAAGGTCGGCTCCTGCGCATTTTCTTAGACGAGAACGATCGGTACGGTCTCCAGCCGATGTATACCGCCGTCGTCGAACTGTTGCGGTCCAGACGCATCGCAGGTGCGACCGTCTTTCGCGGCATTGAAGGATTCGGTCAGCACCACGAAGTGCATCTAGCCAAGGTGTTCTCGTGGATGCCGAATCTGCCGATTCTGATCGAGGTCGTCGACGATGTCGACAAGATCGACGCAATTCTTCCGGAGCTCGAAGCCTTCGTAGGAGAGGGTTTGCTCACGCTGGAGGCTGCCGAATATCTCCGTCTCTCACGCGTTCCGGAGGGCCGAGCTTCCAAGCGCGCGGATACCGCATCCTAACCAGGAGCACCGACTCGAGCTGCGAACGCCCTCGGCAAGGGCGATGGAGCACCGCCTTTAACCGCCGCAGGGTCGGCTGATGGCTCCTCAGCGAAGCGAAGCTTCAGATAGGAGTCATCATGCGCGCACTTCAGACCGCGACACTCATGCGGGTCTTCGTCGATGAAGGCGAGCGTCATGGTAAATTGCCTCTGTACATGGCGATCGTCGAGGAGCTGCGCGCGCGAGGCTTCGGCGGCGCAACGGTTCTTAAAGGTATCGAAGGGTACGGTTCGCACAACGTCGTGCATTCGTCGCGCGTGATCGACGCCGCCACTAGCCTTCCGGTATTGATCGAGGTCGCCGAGTCCGAAGAGCGAATTCGCTCCGTGGTTTCTCGTCTCGAGGAGATGATTCCCGAGGGCCTCATTACGCTCGAACGAATCCAAATGCGCCTTCTGACGAAGCGGCAGGTGTAAGGTCGTTGGTTGCGAGGATGAAGAAACGCGAGCCGCGCGCCACCATTTTGGGCGTATTTGGTGAATTGTCGCGCGAACGCCGAAAGGCCCTCGAGCGCATTCCGGGAACGGCGCACTCCAGTGCCGATGCCGCAGCGTGTTTGCTGGGGATGGACCTTTGGCGCGGCCCGCTCCTTCTCTTCAGGCGAAGCCTCGAAGTTACCGGAGAGCGCCCCCACCTCTGGACGTTTGCGTTCGCTAGGTCGAGCGCGTGGGAAGCATCGCGCTGGAACCGGCTTCCTTTCGCGGCGCGCCTAGTGCGGGCTCGCGTCGGATACCTGGACCGCGTCGTTCGCGCAAGTCCGACGGCGTGGAGCCTGTCCGTCTCTGCGGCGACCTTTCGCGAAGGTTTAGACTCCTTGCGGAATACCGGCTTTGCCGTGGGTTGCAGAGGCGGAGCGCTCGAATTCGCTGCGCTCGCGCCGCCCGAGGCACTGAGCACGGACCTCGCCCTTATCGAGGTCGTCGCCCACTGGCTTTGGCGCTTGGCCGATCGAGACCGCGTTCTCGCCGACCCGCACGCGTCCGGATTCGAAGTTCACGGCTATGCGGGCTGCTGCGCGTCCTGTCGTTCGCGTTGGGGCTTGCGAGAACGCGACGAGCGCTGGGTGCCTCCGTTTCACCCTGGGTGCCGATGCTTCGCGCAGCCGCGCTTCCTGCGATACCATGCCGTTTCGTAGCATTCTGTTCCGCGACGGCTCGCGCCCGGAGGATGGTCCGGAACCGGCGTACTTTCGCGATCTCAATCTCGACCGAATCGCCGACTCGATTGCCGCGCGTGAAGGCGAGTTCGACGTCAAGCCCTTCTTTCGTACCGTGCTGCCCGCAAAAGAAGACGTTCTCTACCGGCAAGAAGCGATTCAAGACCTAGAGCGCGAGCGTACGATGCGCGCGGTGCGAGACTTCTGCGGCCGCATGAGCGCGATGCGCGCGCAACTTGGCCAGCGCGAAAAACTTCACTTCGACTTGCAACGGTCCCGGTGGCTATTGCACGCCGTCGAAACGTACTGTTCGGCCCTACGGGACTTCAGAGCCGCACTAGTCGCGGCGCCGGTCGAGTCGCGCGCCTTCGGCGGGTTGCGAGAATTTCTCGACGGCTACGTCGAGTCTGCGGGCTTCGGGCGCCTGCGCGCGCAGTCCGAGCAACTCGCGTCAGATTTGGCGTCCATCCGATACTGCCTTTTCATCGGCGGTGACTACGTGTCGGTCCGGCCGTACGGGCAGCAACCGGACTACAGTCTGCAACTGGCCGCCACCTTCGAACGATTTCGACGCGACAGCCCGCGAGACTATCGGTCTCGGTTCGACGATCGCCCCTACATGAACCACGTCGAAGAGCACATTCTCGGTTTCGTCGCGGACGTGAACCCGGAGGTTTTCGAAGCGCTTCGGACCTTTTCTGCCGGGAATGAAGGTTTCCCCGACGAGGTGATCTTGCGATTTGACGAGGAAGTACGGTTCTACCTCGCCTACCTCGATCACGTGGCGTCGCTGAAGCAGGGCGCGGGCCTCACGTTCTGCTACCCGGAGCTCAGCGAGACGGATAAACGGGTCGAGGCTCGCGAAACGTTCGATCTCGCGCTGGCGCGGGAACTCGCCGTGCAGGAGCTGCCCGTCGTTTGCAACAGTTTCGCGCTCGTCGGGAGCGAGCGCATATTCGTCGTTTCCGGACCAAATCAAGGCGGGAAGACGACGTTCGCGCGCACGTTCGGGCAACTTCATCATTTAGCGCGCATCGGCGTTCCGGTTCCGGGAACATCTGCGAGGCTATTCCTCTTCGACGAGATGTTTACGCACTTCGAACGGGAGGAGTCGATTGCAACCCTCCGGGGCAAGCTTCAAGACGATCTCGTGCGCATCCATGATATTCTCGGCCGTGCGACCGGGCGCAGCATCATCATAATCAACGAAATATTCAGTTCGACGACGCTGGAAGACGCGACGTTTTTAGCGAGCAAGATCCTCGACCGGCTGATTCGGCTGGACGCGCTTTGCGTTTGCGTGACCTTCCTGGTCGGCATAACGCGCCTGGGCGACGGCATCGTTAGTCTCGTAAGCGAAGTCCTGGCGGAATCGCCCGACGTGCGGACGTTCAAGGTGATTCGCGCGACGGCTCGAGGGCAATCCTACGCGCGGTCGATCGCAGAGAAGTATCGCCTAACCTACGAACAGTTAAGGAGCCGTCTGCGCCGGTGAAGGTTCACCTGATGTTTGCCGGTCGCGATTTCGATCCTTCGGCCCCGCGACAGCCGTGCATCGACGCCGTCGCCGCCGACCTGGAACTCGAGCATTTATTCTCCGCGATGGCCGGTGACGACCAGTGGCTTCTCCGGAACGCCTCCAAGACCGTCACGCAGCTGCTCGTCGACGTCGGCGAGATTAGGTATCGGCAAGACGCCCTGAAAGACTGTATCGAGCGGGAGGGCGTCGTGCGCAGGCTCTACGACCTCGCGACCGGCGTGCTCGAAGCCGAGCGTCGAAGGGTTTTTCGGTCTTCCCGTTCGCCGAGCGCCGTTATGTACTGGTCGGTCGAGGTGCTCAAAATCCTCGTCGAAGGTCTTCGGGATTTGCGCCGGATTGCCGACGCCGCCGCCGGTTCGTTCGCATCCGACGCGTTTCAACGCTTCTTTACGACCGTTAGGCTGGAACTTTCGGACGAATACCTCGCTGAGGTCGAGCAGCAGCTTCGCAAGCTTAAGTTTCGCGATGGCATGCTCTTGAGCGCACGCCTCGGCGAAGGCAACAAGGGTACGGACTACGTTCTTTGCGACCTTCCATCAGACGACCGGGGATGGCTGGCGCGCCTTTTCGACTTTGGTTCGTCAGGACCTCATACGTTTCGAATTGCGGATCGCGACGACGCCGGCGCTCGGGCGCTCTCCAGTCTTCGAGACCGAGGTCTCAACGTCGTTGCCAATGCGGTCGCGCAGTCCTGCGACCATCTCGTGAGCTTCTTCGAAATGCTGCGAACCGAGCTGGCATTCTACGTTGGGTGCCTGAATTTGCACGCGCGCCTGACCTACCTCGGCGTCCCGATCTCGTTCCCCGAGCCCCTCGAACTCGGGACTCGCTTTCTGGAGGGCCGGGACATCGTCGACCCGTGCCTTGCCCTGCGAATGAGCGGCGCTCCCGTGGCCAACGATCTGGACGGAGACGGTGCGAACCTCCTCATCTTTACGGGAGCCAATCAGGGCGGGAAGTCCACCTTTTTGCGGGCGCTTGGTGTCGCCTGCGTAATGATGCAGTGCGGAATGTTCGTGGCGGTTCGTTCGTTTCGCGCTTCAGTCTCGGCGAACGTCTTCACGCACTTCCGGCGGGAAGAGGATGCGACCATGAAGAGCGGCAAGCTCGACGAGGAACTGCATAGGATGAGCGATCTCGTCGACGCGCTGCGGCCCGACTCGATGGTGCTTTTTAACGAATCGTTTTCGTCCACGAACGAGCAGGAGGGATCCGAGATTGCGCGCCAGATCGTCGCCGCCTTGCTCGAGGCGCGCCAGCGCCTCGCGTTCGTGACGCATCAGCACGAGTTCGCGAGGACCTTTCTAGGTCGCAGCGACGTCGTCTTCATGCGTGCCCAGCGTCTAGACGATGGGACTCGAACGTTTAAATTGTTGAAGGCGGAACCGTTGAGAACGAGCTTCGGACCGGATCTTTTCCGCACCGTCTTCGGCGAAACGCCGACCGGGTTAGCCAGGGGCGCGCCTCTCAAGGAGGGTTAAGGTCTAGCGCGATGCGCGCTCTTGCAAGATTGCGAGTACCGCGGCGCACCAGCACCTCGCGCTCGCGCCGGACTTCGAGCGCGATCGCCTCGCGAAGATACCGCTCGAGTTGGGCGGTAAAGCCAGTCGCGATCGATTCCGTCGGCTCGTAGTCCAGCACCAGTGTCGGTACCTCCGGCGCTTCGATTCGCGGAACGATCGTGCGTCTTGGTTTGCGCCGCGTAGCGATTGGCGATCGCGTTTGCGAATGGAAACGCTCCTCAGCCTTTTCCAAGTCGCCGGCATAGAGCAGGAAGCGTACGCGAAATCGCAGTGCTACGTTATCAAAAACCCGTCGCCAGCACTCTTGCGCGATAGCTCCGGCCGATTCGACGAGCAGGCTTTTGCGAAGATCGGAGCCCACGTCGCCGAGCGACGCGATTTGATCGCGCATCCGAGTCTGGGCATCGGAAAGTGGACCGGCCAGGAATCGCTCGACTCGCGCCAGGTCTTCCGCGCAGCCGCGGTCCAACGCGGACTTCGCTGCCCGGGCGTCCTCGTTGACGCGCTCGGCGATCGGATCGGTCAGGCCGCCGCCGTGCCGTTTTCTATGCATGCCCGTATGGCGCGCAGGCGCTGGCGCGCGTCCCCCACGCTTCGCGATGCTTCAGTTTCGCCGGCGGCATCGGGCGACTCGTCGAATGCGGCCAGGACGGTCGAGCGGGCGTCGTTCATCGACGTTTGAATGGCGTCGCGGACCCTCCGGTGCCATGGCTCGAGCTCGCACGCCATGCCGTAGCGCATTTTTCCCCGAACCGCATCGAGCTCGCGCTCGAGCAGCCTTCGATAGCGGACTGAGAGCACGGCCCGGCGGAGAGTTCCCGGAAGTAGGTCGGCGAAAGTTCGAAACACGAGCTCGAGACCGGTGGTCGGTACGAGGGCGCCCACGAGCCGGAGGTTGGCGGGCGCGAACCAGATATCGGCCGTGAGTAGGTCGACGGCGTCGAGCTGCGCGGCCTCCAGCCCGGCCGTCCAAACCGCGCGCTCGATGTCGCGGGCGAGTCGCACGTACTTTTGAGCGAAGACCTCGAGTTCGCCATTGGCCTGCGCGAGCGCCTCGGCGCGCCATCGAGCGACCACGCCGGCAATCGTTTCGGCAAACAGGGAATCGCGCTCGCTTTGAGTCGACAGCGCCGCAAAGCGCATGCTGGTCGAGCGAAAGTCCGCAAGATCCCGGTCGTGGAGGCGATCGAAAAGATCCCGAAGTCGCATCTGGAGTTGGGCGAAGTCGTCGTCGAGCGCGAGCTGGAGTAGTCGCGCCCGGTCGTCGATCGTTTGCAGCGCGTCCAGCAGAAGCTGCCTGCGCCGCCGGCGCTGCTCGGCGGGCATCTGCCAGACGGAGATTCGCAGCGCTGCAAAGGTGTCGAGGCGTTCGGCGACGCGCAGAGCTCGGCGCCGAAACGACTTGGCGCGCGTTGCCCTTCCGCTCCCTTCGACGAAGTTTCGCAAGCCTGCCGCCAGGCGCGCAAATTCCGCGTCTTCCTCACCCGTCTGCTGAGCTGCGCGCGCCCGCTTTGCGCTGACCGGCAGAACGTCGACGTCGATCGAAAGCGCGTCGGCGACGGCACGCCGAGTAAACTCCAGCAACTCGGGCAGCGACTCGCCGGCGAGATCGGACTTGTTCAGCACGACAAAGAGCTTCTCCGAAGACGCGGCCACCTCGCGCGCATACTCGAGCTCCTCCAGCCCGATGGGCGGGTCGGGTCCGACGACGAGAATGGCTGCGTCCGCGCGCGGCAAGGTCGCTCGAGCGGCAGCGGTGTTATGGCGGTGGAGCGAGCCGATGCCCGGCGTGTCGAACAGCGCTATGCCTCGCAAACGTTCGGATGGCCAAACGACGTCCACCCGTTCGACGCCCAGTACGTTGTGCGGGTTATGCTCCTCGGTAACGAACAGCCGAATGTCTGCGGGTGCGATAGCGCGCGCCTGACGCGCCTCCCGGGTGCGCACCTCGACGGCGGCGGCACCGCCGTCGCGAATGACGGTCGCAAGTCCGGTGAGAGGAAGGGCTCCGGTCGGCATGAGGTCGGCGCCGAGGAGCGCGTTGACCAGCGCGCTCTTGCCACGCTTGAATTGCCCGACGACGACGAGATTGAGAAGGTCGCTTGGAATCTGTTCCGAGAGTTCGCGAGCAAGGAGTTCCGAAGTGGGGTCCCCCAGCTCCGATGCCAAGTGCACGAGTTGGTTCGCGCACTCCACGAGGCGGTTAGACGGCAGCATCGCTCCTCGAACGAGACGTGCGATCGACGTAACGCCCCCGCTTGCTGGATTCGAACAAGCGCGCGTGCGGCAGGTGCCGCAGCACGTCCGGGTGCTCGAAGGGAAGCCAATCCACCGTCAGCACTTCGTCGTGACTCGTGGGGGCGCAACCGGTCGGCGCGACGATTTGCGCGTAGAAGCAGATTTCGAGCGTCGAGTCTTCCCATCGCCGGGAGCGCCGTTCCATCACGAATGCGATCTCGCTAGTTACGATGTCGTATCCGGTTTCTTCACGGACCTCCCTTACGACCGCATGTTCGAGCGTTTCTCCAAGCTGCGGTGCGCCGCCCGGCAGATTAACGACTGCCAGGGCCCGTTTAGATTCACGTACCACGAGCACTTCGCCGGGGGTACGAAGGACGGCGGCAGAGACCCGTACGCGGTATGCATCCGCTTCGTTCATCTCATCGACTCCGCTCCGAAGCGATACTTAGAGTGTCGACCCAATAAAGCAAAATAGCCCCCATTCGACGATCCTCGATCGAATAGGAGCCATCAGCCGGACGGGCGGTTTGAGGCGGTGCTCCATCGCCTGAAAGCTTCCATTTCGAACGTTTTCTCGGCGTTCCTCTTGCGGTTTCCTGACGGTTCCGTCATTCTTGGGGATGACGCGCGCTGCGGCGCGTTACGGCGGCCGTGCTCGCCGCTTGACGCCGGCTCGGTTGATGAGTCCTGTGTTCGAAATTGGGAGGTCCGCCATGCAGGGACGCAGCCCCTCAAAACTGCCTTCGGTTTTCGAGCGGATACGCCGTTTCCTGGACGCGAGGGCGGCGAGAGACGCCGAACGCATTCGCACCCTCGAGGCGGAGTGTGAAGAGCTTCGATCGCACCTCCACGCTTCGGACGAACGCGTCCGCACCCGCGGCGAGGTATTCTACGAGCTGCAGCGACAATATTCGACCGAACACTTCGAACTGCAGGAGTCGATGCATAACCTCAGGATCGAGCGCATGCGCAACGCGGGAATGTTCGCCGATCGCGACATCATTCTCAATCGGGCGGCGGCTCTTCAGGAGAGGATTCGCTCGCTAAAGGATCGGTTACGGAAGCACGAATCGGTCGAGGACATGACGTTCGACGAAGCACCGATTGTGATCCAAGATGCCGCCCCGGACCAAGGAGCCGGCCCTGCCGGATAGAAGGGTGACGTCGGCGGAGGAGTTCGCCGGCGAGTTTATCTCGCGAACCGCCATCGCGCCAATAACTCCTGACGATGCGAGATTTGTCGTCGTTGTCAGGAGATATCGTTGATCTTACACCCGATCGTGGTGCAGGCGGCTCAAGTGTTGACCGTCGCGTTGCTCTCGCCGCTGCTCACCGGCTGCATTGCACGCGTCGAGGCCGTCATCGCGGGCAAGCGCGGCCCGTCGGTTCTTCAGACCTATCGCGACATCCTAAAGTTTTTTCGAAAGCAACCGCTGGCCCCGGACGTTTCCTCTTGGGTGTTCCGCGCGGCACCGTTCGTCGCGTGCGGTGCGTACGCGACGATTGCGACCCTGATCCCGGTCTTGACGACCTACCCCTTACCCGGGGCAACCTTCGGCGACATCCTCGGCGGTGCGTTCGTTTTCGCCCTGGCAGGGTTCGTTACGGCACTGGCCGGAGTCGACTCGGGGTCGCAATTTGCGGACATCGGCAGCAGCCGCGCGACGATGGTCGGTATCCTCGTCGAGCCGACGCTCATTTTCGTGTTCTTTTCGGTGGCCTTCATCACCGGAACCGACTTGCCGTACGCGATGAACGCCGCCCTGCGGCATTCGGCTGCCGACGTCCTGCGGCCCGCACACGTGCTAGCCACCGCAGCCTTCTTTATGATGATGCTCGTCGATACCGGGCGAATTCCGATCGAGAGTTCGTCGGCTACCATCGAATTCGGCATGATCGACGATGCCCGCTGGTTCGAGCATTCCGGACCGTGGATGGCCCTATTCAAATGGGGATCGTCGATGAAGCAGTTTCTGCTGTACGTCGTGTTCGTCAACGTGCTGCTCTTGCCCATGGGGTTGTCGTCCGACGGCAGCATCGGGTCGGTCGCTTTTGCGGTCGTGAGCCTCTTCGTCAAGATGCTCGCCGTCGGTCTCGTCGTGGTTGCGATAGAGACGTCCTTTGCGAAGTTGCGTCTCTACAAGATTACCGAGTTCATCGGCACGGGACTGCTGGTCGCCGTGCTCGCCGTTTTCGCCTACGTGGTAGGGGTGGGATGACGCATCTGACGGTTGCCGAGGCATTCGCCGGAACCATCGCGATGCTGCTGCTGCTCGTGCAGCTGTCGTTGTTTCGGTCGGTCGTCATCTCCGAGTTCATACGGGTGTACGCGATTCAGGCGTGGTTGGTGGGCGCAATTTGTCTCGGCGTCGGAATCACTGAGAGCGCCTGGGACCTCATGGTTCTCGCGCTGCTCACGGTCGTTTTTAAAGGCATGCTGCTTCCCCGGTACATGCAGTCGCTGGCTCGAGGAATTTCTGCGCGCGTCGAGCTTCCCGCACGCATTAACGTGCTCCTCTCGCTCTTGATCGCCGGCGCTCTGATCGGAATCTCAATCTTGACGTCCGTACAATTGCCGCTGCACCAGGGAGCGTTTCTTCCGCGGGCGGATCTCGCGACGGCGCTGTCGATGGTATTCGTCGGCTTTCTCGTGGCGATTCTCAGACCGAACGCTCTCGCACAGGTCGTCGCGTTCTTGACGCTCGAAGACGGCCTTTTCTTCGGTACCGTTACGCTCGCACCGGGGCTGCCCTTTGTGATCGGTATTCTCTTGCTGATCGACGTACTCGTCGCCGTCGTCGTGTTCGCCGTCCTGGTTCGCGCGCTGGTCGGGTCGCAAGCGGCGGCGTCGGTCGCAGTCTTCGAGAAACTCAAAGGATGAGCGGTTTTATTCCGGCCGTCATCGGCATCCCGCTGGTTCTTGCGGGATTGGTCTTGTTTATCCCGTCCAGAATCGGTCGGATTCTGACCGCTGCCGGCGGCCTCGCGAGCGCCGGATGCATCCTCGCGCTCGTCGCCGGTGCGGCGAGCGGCTCGACGCATCTGGACGCGTTGTCGGAGCTCTTCCTCGTTCCGGTCGCAATCGTCTACGGCACCGTGGGACTGTATAGCACGTGGTACGTGCGCGCCGAGTCGATCGGGGCAGACGGCGACGAGCGCTATCGCCGCGAGTTCCTCGCTCTGACCAACGCGTTCGCCTGTGCTGAGACCGTCGTCCCGCTCTTGACGAATATGGCCGGCCTTTGGGTCACTTTGGAGGTTACGACGATTTTGGCGGCGCTGCTCGTTCGGTTACAAGGGACGGACGCGGCGCTGGAAGCGGCGTGGAAATACATTTTGATTGCGTCGTGCGGGCTCGCGATCGGCCTGCTCGGAGTGGTCGTTCTTTACGCTGCTGGAGCGAGCGTTCTCGGAACCCACTATGCGCCGGAATGGCAGTCGTACGTACGTGCGGCAAGCAAGATCGACGCCGACGCCGTCCGCCTTTCGTTCCTCTTGGCCTTGATCGGTTTCGGTACGAAGATGGGACTGGCGCCGATGCATACTTGGCTGCCCGACGCTCATGGAGCCGGACCGACTCCGACGAGTGCCATGCTGTCCGGCGTGCTGCTTTCGGATGCGCTCTACGTGATCGCGCGCTTCGCGTCGATCGCGAACGCCGCCGTCGGACCGAGCATGACGCAGCATCTCTTTTTCATCGTCGGATTGTTGTCGCTGTTCGTAGGTGCGTTCTTTCTCTTGCGGCAGAGCGACATAAAACGGATGTTGGCTTATTCGAGCATCGAACACATGGGCATCGTCGCCTGCGGACTCGCGTTCGGAGCGCGGCTCGCCGTGATCGGCGCGCTCCTGCACGTCGTCAACCACGCCGCGACGAAAGCGCTGGCCTTTTTCTCGGCCGGACGGCTCGCGAGTAAGTTCGATACGCGCGAGATCGAAAGGATTCGCGGCGGCGTCGCCGTGCTGCCGGTATCGGGGACGCTCTTCGCCCTGGCCGGGTTCGCGCTGGCCGGAATGCCGCCGTTTGGACCGTTTCGCAGCGAGCTGATGATTTTAGCCGGAGGCTTCTCGACCAGTTCGTGGCCAGTCGCCGCCACGGTACTGGGGCTGCTCCTGGTTGCCTTCGCAGGTCTCGCGCGATGGACGATCGGAGTGACTGCGGGAGACCTGCCCGAGGGCATGAAGCGCGGCGAACGCGACGTCGCTGCGATCGGATCCATGCTGTTGGTTTTCGGCGTGGTCCTCGGCTTAGGCATCGTGGTTCCATCGCACTTCGTGGCTTTGCTCGAGCGTGCCGGCGATATCGTGGGAGGCCGTCCTTGATGCCGGCAGACGCGCGTGCTTGCGCCGAACGAGCCGTTTCAGAGGGCGCGCGGCTAGTGTGGATCTTCGCAGACCGGATCGAGGACAAGCCGGTTCTGCACTACGTCGTGGATGACGGAGAACTGCGCCACTGGGTAATGCCGGTCGAAGGCGAGGTCTCGTCGATTGCCGCTGGAGTCCCCGCGGCCGATTGGTACGAGCGTGAGATCGCGGAGCGTTTCGGCGTGACGTTCCGAGGCTCGATCGAGGGCCGCCCGCTGACGCGCGTTGAGCCCGCGGAAACGCTGCGTCGACACGAATCCGGCGAGGTCTCGACGGTTCTATACGGTCCGATACGCTCGGGTGTCGTCGAGTCCGCGCGGTGGATCGTCGAGACTGCCGGCGAAGATTTCGTCGACGTCTATCCATCGATGTTTTTCAAGCATCGCGGGCTCGAGGAGCGTTTCGTCGGCACGCCATTGGAACTGGCGCCTTTCGTAGCCGAGCACGTTTCGGGAGCCACCGCGTCGAGCCACGCAGCGGCCTTCTGCCGAACCGTTGAAAAAGCCGTGGGTATCGAGGTCCCCGAGCGGGCGCGAGCGGCTCGCGCGGTGCTGGTGGAGTTGGAAAGGATCCATCAGCATCTCGATTCCTTGGCGAAGCTTGCCGACGACGGTTCCCTTTCCGTCGGGTCGGCGGTTACGTTTGCGGTCAAGGAACGCGTTCATCGCTTGCTGTGCGACGCGACTGGAAATCGGTTTTCGCGAGGGGTTATCTGCGTCGGCGGAACCCGGTTCGACGTCTTCGAGCGGCTGCGAGCTTGTTGCGAACGCGATCTCGACGCCGCCGAGCGGCATGCCATAGCTGCGATCGACGGGCTCACCGGTACACAGTCGCTGCTCGACCGGCTCATCGGAACGGGTCGTCTCACCAAGAGTGAGGTGGAAGCGTACGGCGGCGTCGGACCGGTGGCGCGCGGGAGCGGCATTTCGTGCGACGTGCGTACGCGCGACGGGTACTTATATACGCCCTTACGCGGCGAAGAAGCTCGCGAGCGGAACGGCGATGCCGTCTCCCGCGCTCTCGTCCGAATGTCCGAGGTTCGGCGCTCTTTCCAGCTGGTCCGTAATGCGCTCGACGCCAATCCTTCGGGCGAGTATCTTGCTCGCGGCCGGCTGTCGGACGGCTCCGCACTCGCGCGCGTCGAGTCGCCGCAGGGCGAACTGCTCTATTTCGTGCGCTTTGCCAACGGCTCGATCGCTCGCGTCGCGATTCGATCGGCTTCGTTTGCCAACTGGCCGCTGTTCGTGCCATCGCTTCCCGGAAACATCTTTACGGATTTCTCCTTTATCGAGCATTCGTTCGGTGCGGTTCAAGCAGAGGTGGACCGATGAGCTGGATCGGCCTCGGATTACGCGGCGGCGTCCTGACGACACGCTATCCGCTTGCGCCGGATGAGATGCCGGGCGCGTATCGCGGCGCGATCGAACCGCTCGACGCACCCGCCGAGCGCCAGACGCTTGGCGCTAATTCGTGCCTCTCCAATGCGATCGAGCCGGGCGCACGACGCGCCGGCGTCGATCGCGCGCGTTGCTTTCAATGCGCGCAATGTACCCGCGTCGCACCCGATGCGTTCAGCGCGATCCCACACTTCGAACTCGCGAACGTGGAGGGGCCAGCCGACGCGGTGAGAGAGCGGCTCAGGCGTCGCGCGCGCACGTTCGGCCGTTCGGTGCACGTTCGACACGTCGATGCTGGCAGCGACGGATCCGAAGAGCAGGAGCTCATGGCAATCTTCAACCCCTTTTACGACGTGAATCGCTTGGGCATCTTTTTGACGGCAACACCCCGTCACGCCGACGTTCTGATCGTGACCGGCGTGGTGACGCACGCGATGCGCGAGCCGCTGATGCGTGCTTTCGAAGCGATGCCCGAACCCAAAGCGGTCGTCGCACTGGGTACGAGCGCGTGCTCGGGCGGCATCTTCGCGGGTTCGCGGTCGGTGGTAGGGCCGGTGAGTGCCATCCTTCCCGTCGACGTCATGATCCCCGGCACTCCACCTGCTCCGCTTTCGATTCTGCACGGCCTCTGGGTGACGCTTGGGCGCGCAATCGCTCGAGGAACCACGGTATGACTGCGCTGTTGGTGGCGTTGGGGCTCTGTATTCTGGGGATGATAGCGTCCGTACTTGGACCGAAGTCTGTCGGGCGCACGTCCGGTTTCGCGCTGCTTGGCATCGCCGGCATCGCATCCGTCGCTGCGGCCGCGACCCGCTCCGGCGACTCGGTGCAGCGCCTGAGCCTCGGGGCGGCGGACATGCACGCGGTGCTTCGGCTCGACGCCACCGCGGCGTACTTCGTCGGCGTACTGGGCGGAGTCGCCGCTTTGGTCGCGATATTCGCGCTCGGCCCGCGTGGGTCCGACGAGCGCCGCACCGGCCGCACCGCCTCAGCGAGTGCGTGCTCGATTCTCTTTGCTTCGCTGCTGGCATGCGCCGCCAACGATGTCCTGCTCTTCATCTTTGCCTGGGAGTTGCTCGCCCTTACGTTCTATTGGGCGATCGCGTACGGAGGAACGGACAAGACGGCGCCGCGCTCGGCGTACGTCGCCGTCGCCGTTACCCATATTGCGGGCGCATGCATCGTCGCCGCAATGCTGACTCTGGCACGTACCGCCGGGAGCTTCGACGTCGACAGCGCGATCGCGGCCAGCGCAAAACTCCCGACGGCCGGCGCGGGCATCGTCTTGGTCTTGCTGCTCGTCGGCTTCGGGGCGAAGTTTGGTATGCTGCCGGTCCAAGGGTGGATGCCGTACGGGTATCGCTCCGCCCCGGCGGTCGTAACGGCGCTGATGGCGGGCGGAGCGCTCAACGTCGGATTTTATGCCCTCGCTCGCTTCGTCGTTTCGTTTCCGGTAGCTCCACTGTGGTTTGCGACTCTCAGCATCGCCATCGGTGCCATTACGGCGTTCTTCGGGATCGCCTGGGCCGCGGCCCAGCGCGACCTCTCGCGGCTCGCTGCCTTCTCCAGCATCGAAAACGGGGGGATCATTCTCGCGGCGTTTGGTGTCGCGATCGCCGGCCGAATCCTGCACCAGCCGGGGTTGACGGGGTTCGGCGTTGCGGCGGCGTTCGTCCAGATCGCCGCGCATGCGGCCGCCAAGACGACGCTCTTTCTCTGCAGTGGTTCGATCGGCGACGCCTGCGGCACGACGACGTTCGACCGCCTGGGCGGCTTGGCGCGGCCCATGCCGCTCACGACGGCCGCAGCCCTCCTCTGCGGAATGTCCTTGGCCGCGTTGCCTCCGCTGGCCGGGTTTATGGGCGAGTGGTTGGTATTGGAATCGCTCATGCAGGCTTTCCGAACTGGAAACATCGAGTGCGAGGTCGTGTTTGCGCTGGCCGGTGCGACGATTGGGGTGGCGGCCGGCGTCGCCGTGGTGACCTTTACGAAAGTGATCGGCATAGGCATGCTTGGTGCCGCCCGCTCGAGTTCGGCAACCAGGGCGTTCGAACGCGTGCGGTCGCCCTGGCGCGGCATCGCTCTCGTCATCGGCTGTCTCGCGATTCTCGGGGTCGGGATTTTCGCGGCAACGCTGTTGCGCGCCGCAGCGCCGAGCATCGATGAGTTGGCTGGGACGAGAGCCGCCGAAGCTATGATAGGCACGTTCCCGCTCGTGACTCCGACGTTCGGCGGTTTTTCGTCGGTTTCACCCGGCGGCCTGGCCATAATGCTGACCGGATTCACGCTGCTGTTCTGGATCGTCTCCCGCCTATTTGCGCGTCCGCCGGGACGCTCGGCGATGGTTTGGACGTCGGGCGAGACGTATCGCGCGTGGACGCAATACAGTGGAACCGGATATTCGAACCCGACGCGAGTCATTCTGGATGCCGGTGTTCGAACCGTGCGCGAGATCGAAGCCGACCCGCGACGATATCGAAGCGAGATCAGACCTTTCTTCGATCTGCCTTTCTATCGTGCGGTGACGGCGCCGTTTCTTCGCATAGCCGACGTTGTGCGCGCTACGCAGTCTGGGGTCATTGCGGCGTACTTGTTTTACATCCTTGCGTTTACTATCGTCATGCTGATTCTCTTTCCTTCAGTCCGTCATTGGTAGGTGCTGTATGTTTTCGCACATTGTCGTTGCCTGGGATGGCTCGGATCACGCGCGCCGTGCGTTCGAGTACGGCGTCGAGATATCGAAGCGGTTCGACGCGCGTCTGCAGTTGATTTCCGTCGCGCGGCACGCGGAGCATGCCGAAACCCAAGACGAGCGCCAGGACTCTCGCCGCCAAGCCCGGCGGTTCTACGAATCCGCGGCGGCGGAGCTCATTGAGTCGAGCCGGAAGCGCGGCGTACGCGCCGAACTGATCGTCGTCGAGGGGGGGCATCCGGCCGAAAGCATCGTGGATACCGCCCGTAAGGTGGGCGCCGATCTCATCATCGTTGGCCGGCGCGGTTTATCCGGGATGACGCGTTTTCTGATCGGCAGCGTTTCGGATCGTATCGCGCGATACGCGCACTGCCCCGTGCTGCTCATCGACGGCTTTACGACGCCGCCGTAGTAGAGGGTCTTTGTGGTCGATCCTCGCGCCGTCGCCGCCGTAGCGCTGGGGGCCGCCTTGGGAGGCGTGATGCGTTACGTTGTCGGGCAGCTCTTCCTCCAGCGCCTTGGCCCCGGCTTTCCGTATGGTACGGTGTTCATCAACGTGACGGGCAGCTTCTTCATCGGCGTTATCGCGGAACTAGCTGCGACGCGCGCGACGGGTATTACGCCGCTGGTGCGCACGTTTGCAGCGACCGGCGTGCTCGGCGGTTACACGACGTTTTCGACCTTCAGCTTGGACGGGGTTACGCTCTTGGAACAAGGGTGGGCTACGCCGTCGTTATACGTCGCGGCTTCCGTCGCGTTGGGCCTTCTAGGCGCTGCGCTGGGGGAAGTTTGCGTGCGACTAGCCGCGCGATGACGCCCGATGCGACGACGCTACGGTCAGCCGTCGCGGCGGCTGCGAATCTCCGCGAGCGGCAGCGCGAAGAGCGTTCCGGAATCGCTGCCGATGATGAGCGTTTTACCGTCGACGATCGGCGAGCCGACGTTGAAGATGGTCCGAACGAACTCGTCGCCGATCACGCCTCCGGTGTGCGGGTCGACGGCCCAAAGGTAACCGCCGTAATCGCCGAAGTAGATCAGGCCGTCGACGTAGACGGCGCCGCTCTTCACCGGCCCGCGGGTCTTGACGGTCCAGAGCACGCGCCCGGTGGCCGGATCGATGCCGTGCATTGCGGGCGCGACCGAGCTGCCGACGCACAGGACGCCGTCGGCCAGCAGCGGGATCGCGGCTTCGTTTCTGGGAGGCAGCGTTCCGGTCTCGAGCGGCACGTCCCATTGCTTCTTGCCGGTGGCCGCGTCGATGGAGAAGACCCGCTCGGTCGCCGGCCGGCCGATCGCCGTCGAGGTGTCCGAACCGGTCGGCGCGACGTAATCGCACATGATGCGCGTGCCGTCGCTCACCGGCGGACAATCGCCGATTCCGGACGAGCCGCGGTAGAAAACGCTGTCCCAGACCACCGATCCGTCGTGCGCGTTCATCCGCCAGACGGCGTTCGTGCCGACGCCGGTCGTAACGAATTCGCCGCCGCCCATCGGCAGAATGGCCGACATCGACGCGACCGACTCGAGGTGCTTGGCGAATCGCCGCTCGCCGGTGACCGGATCGAATCCGCCGACCCAGCCGGCGCCGTTGTGCTCGACGAGCAGTCCGTCGACGATTGCCGGTGTCGGCATCGCCGAGCCGCCGAGGGTGCGTTTCCAGCGCAGCGCGCCGGTTTTCCGATCGAGCGCCACCAGCGAGCTGCTCCCTTGGCCGACGTGAATCGGTTCCGACGGATTGTTGCTCATGGATTGCGCGTCGCCTTCGCCCAAATAGACGTCGTCGCCGTAGACGATCGGCGCGCTCATCAATGCGTTTTGCGTCGAGTACGTCCAAACGACGTGGCCGTTGGTGGGATCGAGCGCGTAGAACCGTCCGACGTTGTTGCCGATGTAGAGGATTCCGTCGACCAGCGTAGGACTCGCCGAAATCTGGCCGCCGGTTTCGATGCGCCACGAAGTTTCGAGCCGTCCGGGCACGACGGCGTTGTTGTCGGGACCGTTGCGAAACTGCGTCCACTCGTGCGAATTGTGGTGCACGAACGGCCACCGCAACGAGAATGCGGCCAGCCCCGTCGAGTGCGCGGCTGCGAGGACGGCGACGGCGGCGGCGGCGGTCAGGATCGAGCGGCGGAGGAACACGCCCATGGAGGTAGTTTATTCCCGAACAGTCAGAGAATTGCATGAGCCGCGGGTTATTTCTGCACGCGGCCGCTTGGACGCTTGGCTTGGCGCTCGCTTGCTCGAGCTTCCAGACCCTTTCGGCGGCCCCGATCAACCTCAAGCAGGCGGCCGCCGTGCGCTTTCACGACGACCTGCGCGAGCACATCAAGCACGTCGTCATCATCATTCAGGAGAACCGTAGCGTCGATAATCTCTTCAACGGGCTGCCGGGCGCGAACACGGTTCGAATCGGCGAGCGCCGTATCGGCCCCGTGAACTTGGAGCCGGTCGATCTCGGCTACCCGGCCGACGTCGATCACCAGCACCGCGCGTTTTTGACCGAGTACGACGGCGGCAGAATGGACGGCTTTGCCGACGTCGCGACCACCCCCAAGCAGCCCGACGAGTTCCCCTACGCTTACGTCCCGGAACGGCAAATCGAACCGTATTGGATCATGGCCAAGCGCTTCACGTTTGCCGATCGCACGTTCGCGTCGAACAGCGGGCCGAGTTTTCCCGCGCACCTGTATCTGATCGCCGGACAAGCCGCGTTCGTCGCCAGCAATCCGGATCGTCTGGAGACGACCCGCTTCGCATGGGGATGCGACTCGCCGCCGAGCGCGCGCGTCGATCTGATCGCTCCCGGCGGCGACGAAGTGCCCGGGCCGTTTCCGTGTTTCGACTTTCTCACGCTGGCCGACATCGCCAACTCGCAAGGCGTCGACTGGCGCTACTATGCGCCCGGCCTCGATCGGCTCGGAAGCATTTGGTCGGCCTACGACGCAATCCGCCACATTCGCTATTCGGCGCGCTGGCGCAACGTCGTGTCGCCGGAGACGCGCGTGCTGCAAGACGCGCAAGCCGACGATCTGCCCTCGATCACGTGGGTCGTTCCGTCGGCGCAAAACTCGGATCACCCCTTTCCAAAATCGAAAACGGCGGTCGACGTCGGACTGAAAAACGGCGCCCAATACGGTCCGGAGTGGGTCGCCTCGGTGGTGAACGCCATCGGCCACAGCTCGCTGTGGAGCACGACGGCGATCTTCGTCGTTTGGGACGACTGGGGCGGCTGGTACGATCACGTCGTTCCGCCACAGCTGGATCGCATGGGTCTCGGGTTCCGGGTGCCGATGATCGTCATTTCGCCGTATGCGAAGCGGCATTACGTCTCGCACGTCCAGCACGAGTTCGGGAGCATCCTGAAGTTCACCGAGGCCGCGTTCGACCTTCCGTCGCTGGGCACGACCGACGTACGCGCCGACGATCTACGGGATTGTTTCGATTTCACTCAGCCGTTCGAGCCGTTCCAGACGATTCCGGCCTTCCGGCAAGCGTCGTTCTTTACCGATCCGTCGCAGCCGGACGTCGATCCCGACAGCGATTACTGACCCTTAAGTACGCAGCTCCAGGCCGTCTTCGGCAATCTCGAAGCCGGCGTCGCGAACGAAGCTTGCCGCGTCCGACGACGGATCCAGCATTGGATTGGAGTTGTTGAGATGCGTGAAGATCGTGCGCTGCGGACGGTTGGGCAAGGCGGTCAGCCGCGCGAGGCTTCCATCGGGCCCGCCGACCGGCAAGTGCCCGAGCGCGCGCGCCCGCTTGGGCATCAGGCCGCTCTCGACGAGCTCGTCGTCGCTGTAAAACGAGCCGTCGAGAAAGGCGACCGTCGCGCGCCCGATCGCCGCGGCGAGCCGCTCGTCGATACCGGCATAGACGGGCGCAAAGAGCAGCGTCGCATTGCTGCCCGGTTCGCGCAGCTCGTACGCGACGACGGCTCCGGTGACGCTGCGCCGGCCGTCGTAGCCGGGCGTCGTTCCCGGCACGGCGAGGACCCGCACCTCGATCGCGTTGCCGACGACGTCGTTCGCGTCGACGGCCTCGCATGACGGGTCCGGAGCGACGGTCACCCAACGATGCGGCGGTGCTGCAAACGGGGCGAACGCGGGCTGCGCGCCGGCGATCTGCGCGACGACCGCGCTCGAACGCACGACGAAGCGATGGTTCCCGGCCTGCCGCAAGACCGCCAGGCCGCCGAGATGGTCGACGTTTGCGTCGGTAAGCAGCACGCCGCACAGCGGCGTGCTGCGCGTCGTACGCGGCTGCAGGGGGGCGTACGCCTCGATCTGCGCCGCGACGTCGGGCGAGCAGTTCAGGAGCAGCCAGCGATCGCCGTCGGGGCTGACCGCGACGGCCGACTGCGTCCGCCGCGGAGCGCGGCCCGCGCGCGCGGCCGCGCAGTTCGCGCACCCGCAGTTCCATTGCGGCACGCCGCCGCCGGCCGCCGAGCCGAGGACGCGAACGATCAAGGCCGCCGCGGGACGAGCTCGGCGACGCTGCCGCCGTCGCGTTCGCGCAGCGCGACCATCGTCGCGTGATGCGGACTCAGCGAGCACGCCGGGTCGGTGACGCCGGCGTCGCCGGTCAGCAGGAACGCTTGGCAGCGGCAGCCGCCCCAATCGCTTTCGCGGCGCTCGCACGACCGGCACGGCTCGGGCATCCAGCCGGTTCCGCGATAGGCTTCGAACGAAGGCGATTCGCGCCAAATCCACGACAGCGAACGGTCGCGAACGTTCTCGAACCTCAGCGTTTCGATCGCCGCTGCGGCCGGACACGGCAGCACCGTTCCGTTCGGCGTCACCGTCATAAAGGCGCTGCCCCACCCGTTCATGCACGGCTTGGGAAAATCGCCGAAGTAATCCGGCAGGACGTAGACGATTTCCATCCGCCCGCGCAGGCGTTCCCGGGCCGCCGCCACGACGGCCTCGCCGTACGCGACCTGTCGGCGCGTCGGCATCAGCGCAAGGCGGTTACGATACGCCCAGCCGTAGAACTGCACGTTCGCCAGCTCCAGGCGTGCGACGCCCAACGCCTCCGCCAACGCGACGACGGCCTCGATGCGGTCGTGGTTGAGGCGATGCAGCACGCAGTTCAGCGTCAGCGCGACGTCGCGTCCGGCGACGCGGCGCAACGCGTCGAGCTTTTCTCCGTGTACCGCGGTGCCGGCGATGCGATCGGCGAGCTCGGTTTCGGGCGCTTGAATGCTGATTTGCACGTGATCCAGACCGGCCGCCAGCAGGCGGTCGAGCAGCGCGTCTTCGAGGAACGTGCCTTGGGTGATCAAGTTCGTGTAGAGCCCGCGAGCCGACGCGGCGCCCACCAACTCTACCAGGTCGCCTCGCAACGTCGGCTCGCCGCCCGAGAAATGCGCCTGCACGACGCCCAGCGCGTCCGCTTCCTCGAACACGCGCGTCCACTGCGCGGTCGTCAGTTCGTCGCGATAGCCGCGCAGGTCGAGCGGATTGTAACAGTACGGGCACTGCAAATTGCAGCGATACGTCAGCTCGCAGAGCAGCGACAGCGGCCGCGGCGTCACGGTGCCGGCTCGATCAGGCGGCGTTCGCTGAGACGGTCGATCAGCTCGCAGACGTCGGCGCGCGCTTGCGCGCGTTCGACCTCGAAGCGGGTGACGATCGCGTCGACGATCTCGTCGATCGAGCGTTGCCCGTCGACGAGTTCGAGCGCCGCGGCGGCCGTTTCGTTGAGGACGAGCGCACCTTCGGGAACCAGCAGCATGGCGGTGCCGTCGCGCTCGCGCCGCAGCCGCACGCCCTTGCCCAAGCGCGGGCGTTCCACCGGCATCACCGTTCGGCGAAGACGCCGCACGCCAGCGCCGTGGCGTCGAGCAGCGACCACAACACCTCGCATTTGAAGCGCAAGGCGTCGACGCATCGATCTTGCAGTTGCGGGGTCGTCGCTTCGCGCAAGACCCACGCGAGCGCCGTATCCGCGTCGCGCTTGGCCAGCGGAATGCGCTTTTCGAAATAGGCAAGGCCGGACCGTTCGATCCAGGGATACTTTTCGACGATCGCGGCGACGCGGCGCTGCATGACGGGCGGCCCGAACAGTTCGGTCAGCGAAGACGCAACCGCTTCGAGCCACGGCCGCAAGCGCGCAAAGTTGACGTAAGCGTCGACCGCAAAACGCGCGCTCGGCGCGATCGAGCGCTCGGAGCGCACGTCGTCTTCGTCTAGGCCGACGGCGCGTGCCAGGGCGAGCCACGCCGCGGTTCCCCCGTCGCTGCCGTCGCCGGTGCCGTCGTGGTCGTAGAGCCGCTCGATCCAAACGCGCCGGTATTCGGCCGACGGCAGGTTCGCGAGGATCGCCGCATCCTTGACCGGGATTTGTTTCTGGTAGTAGTAGCGATTTGCAACCCAAGCGCGCACTTGGTCGCGTGAAAGCGTACCGGCGACGAGCCGCTGGTGGAAGGGATGCTTGTCGTGGTAGCGCCGTTCGCCGACCTCGTGCAAACGGGCGGCGAAGTCGCGGGTCTCGGCTACGTCAGACCTTTGGGTTCGAGATCGGCGCGCTCAAATACGCCGTTACCTCCGCGCCCAGCGGATGCTCTTCGAAGTTGGGGCGTTCCCATTGACGTCGCGGCTGGTTCATTTCAAGTCTCCCTAGGGCCGGAGTATTTCGTTGCGGCCGGGGAACTCTCCCTAGCCGGCGTCACCCGCTTGGCGGGCGATGCTGGTGGCGGCGCGAAGCCGTTCTTGCATCACTTGGCTCGGAATCTTGATCCGGTCCGCGAGCCGCAGGAAGGCAAGCAGTTTGACGTGCCACCACGTCATGTCGATCTCGAACCACCGCAGGCCGTGGCGTGCGGAGAACGGGAAGGCGTGATGGTTGTTATGCCACCCTTCCCCGAAGCTGACCAGGGCAACCCACCAGCAGTTCGTGGACCGATCGGCAGTCTTAAAGGTGCGGTAGCCGAGCATGTGCGCCGCACTGTTGACCAGCCAAGTCGAATGATAGCAAATGACCAGCCGGACGAATATCCCCCAAACGACCCAGGCCCATCCGCCGATCGCCAGCAGCACCAGCCCCAGCGCGACCTGCAACGGCAGGCTGAGCCACCGCAGGGCGCGATAGAACGGATCCGCGCAGAGGTCGGGCGCATACCGCTGGATCTCCTCCTCGGACGGCAGCGCGCGGTTGGTGCGGTAGAGCCAGTCCATGTGCGCCCATTGGAAGCCGAGATGGATGCTGTGCGGATCGCCGTCGTGATCGGCGTGGGCGTGATGCTTGCGATGGGTCGCGACCCATTGAATCGGATCGCCTTGCATCGCCAGCGTACCGCAGAGCGCGAGCGCGTATTCCAGCGGCTTACGCAGGCGCAGACTTCGATGCGTCAGCGTCCGGTGAAAGCACAACGTAATTCCGAGTACGCCGGTGGCGTACGCCGCGACCGCGACGACGGCCAGGACCGGCCACGAGAAGAAGGCCGGCACGAAAGCCGCCAACGCGCAGACGTGGACGACTGCCAGGCTGACGCCGTTGATGCGGCTTTGCAAACGTTGATTCATCGCTTCCTTTTACCACGAACGCTAAAAAAGAGAGCCCGCAAAGACGGACTCTCTTTTCAGTGCGCGTTACTGCTTTCCCGCGTCTCCTAGCGGTAGCTCGGTCTCGAGGCGAAGCAATCCCGGCAGTAGACCGGCTTGTCGCCGCGCGGCTGGAACGGGACTTCGGCGACGCCGCCGCACTGGCTGCAGGTGGCGCGGAACATCTCTCGCTGGCCGCCGCGGTTGCCGCCGTTGCCGCTTTGTCCGCGACCGGCCTTCCGGGCGGTGCGGCAGTCGGTGCAGCGGCTGGGCTTGTTGGTGAAGCCCTTGATCGCGAAAAACTCTTGCTCGCCGGCCGTGAACGGGAACTGGCGCCCGCAGTCCACGCAGGTGAGCATCTCATTGGTGTACATGAATACTAACGAATCTCCTAGATGTGATGTATGTTCTTCCGCATCCGACTCGCTAGTACTTGGAACGTGAACCCAGCGGACTTCGAAACCACGGTCGTAACCGAATCACTATACACGATTCAGGCAAGAATGGTTGCGTCGGTCTGAGTAAGCGGACGGTCGCTCGAACGCGCGTTCGGTGCGGAAGGGTAGTAGCGAGGAGGCCCGCCGTCATGGTAGGATGGGCGGCCGGTCTTCGTGCCGGCGGTAGCGCGAGCTTGTCGCGTTACCTGGCTAGAGGTCGTCTCCCCGTCCCCGGCGCCGTCCCGGACCGGGAGTGCGTCCGCCAACCACCTAGTCGAAAGGACAACCGATGGCATCCAAACCGAAGCGCGCTCCCAAGGAGCGGCGCACGAAGCGCAAGCCGTGCAACTTTTGCGCGGACAAAGTGATCGACATTAGTTACCGCGAGGTCAACCGGCTGCGGAAGTTCGTTTCCGAGCGCGGCAAGATCGTTCCCCGCCGCATCTCGGGGAACTGCGCCAAACATCAGCGTATGCTCACGGTCGCGATCAAGCGGGCTCGCGTCATTGCATTCCTTCCTTACGTTTCGGAGTAACTTCGAGTTGAAAATCGTTCTCATGAGCGACGTGAAGTCGCTTGGGAAGAAGGGCGAGGTCGTAGAGGTCGCCGAGGGATACGCGCGCAATTTTTTGCTCCCTCGCCGGCTGGCGACGGAAGCGGATAAAGGCGCGCTCGCGCAGCTCGGATCGCAGAAGAAAGCGCAGGAGAAGCGAGAGGCGCAAATGCTGGCCGACGCGCAGGCGCTGGCCGACCGGCTCGCGGCCTCCAAGCTCGCCATCCGCGCCAAAGCCGGAGGAAACGGCAAACTCTTCGGCGCCGTCACCAATGCGGACGTCGCGACGGCCATCGCCGACGCGCTCTCGGTGGCGATCGACAAGCACAAGATCGAGTTGAAGAATCAAATCAAGGCGCTGGGCTCGTACCCGGTCGAGATCAAGCTGCACAAGAACGTCGTCGCCAAAGCTACCGTCGACGTCGTCGCAGCGTAGCGAGAAACTCCCTCGTGGCGGGCGGCGCCGAACGTTCGTACCAAACCCGATTCCGGCGGAAGTTCGGCGTTGAAGACGAGCTGGGCCGCTACGTCGCCGCGCTCTACGAGATGCTCACGTCGGTCCTGGGACAGGACAAAGTCGTGCTGCGCGCCGGCAAGGTGAACGCGCTGCGCATGATGCGCTCGCATCACCTGGCCGATCGCTTGTGCGCGCTCGGGCGCCTCGTCTTCGAGGATCCGACCCTCGAACGCGCGACCACGCGGGCGCAGCAGCGCCGCGCCATCGCCGAGATCGAGGAGGCGATGGCCGACCTGATCGCGGCGCGCAACGCCGAAGACTCGATCGAGCGGCGCGTCAACGAAAAGATGGCGCAGCGCCATCAAGAGTACATCAAGGATCTCAAGCTCGAGGCGCTGCGCGAGAGCGGCGGCCCCGAAACGCCGTCGTCGCAAGCGAAGCTCGAAGAACTGGACGCCCTCTCGCGGCGGACGCTGGCCGCTTCGGCGCTGCAGCAGCTGCGTCCGCAAGCCTTGCGCGACATCGTGGGCCAAGAGGCCGCGGTCAAGGCGCTGCTGGCTAAAATCAGCTCGCCGTATCCGCAGCACGTGATCCTCTACGGACCTCCGGGCGTCGGAAAGACGACCGTTGCGCGGCTCGTCCTGGAAGTCGCCAAGACGCGCGCGTATACGCCGTTCGCCAAGGACGCGCCGTTCGTGGAGGCCAGCGGCACGACGCTGCGGTGGGATCCGCGCGAGACGGTCAACCCGCTGCTCGGAAGCGTCCACGACCCGATCTACCAAGGAAGCCGGCGCGAGTTCGCCGAGGCCGGCGTTCCGGAGCCCAAGCTCGGGCTGGTGACCAAAGCCCACGGCGGCATGCTCTTCATCGACGAGATCGGCGAAATGGACGCCGCGCTGCAATCCCGCATGCTCAAAGTGCTCG
>DATJUC010000310.1:0-4966 GCA_035502675.1 Candidatus Acidiferrales bacterium
CAGGTAGAGCAGAATCCCGCGCCCCTCGCGCGCGATCAAGCGCATCGCGGCGTCGCGCTGCGCCCCGCAGTCGCAGCGAATCGAATGCAGCGCGTCCCCCGTCAGGCACTCCGAGTGAACGCGCACCAGGATGTTCTTACCGTCGCCGATCTCGCCCATCACCAGCGCGACGTGGGTGTTCGCGTCGATCGTGGTTTCGTAGGCGATGCCCTTCCAGTTGCCCATCGTCGTCGGAAGCGCGAACTCCGAGATCCTCCGCACCAGTTTTTCGTTGCGCATGCGATACGCGATCAGGTCCTTGACGGTAACGAGCTTGAGGCCGTGGCGATCGGCGTACTTGCGCAGGCCGTCGCGCCGCTCCATCGTGCCGTCGTCGGCCATGATTTCGCAAATCACCCCCGCCGGATAGAGGCCGGCGAGCCGGGCGAGATCGACCGACGCCTCGGTCTGTCCGGCGCGAACCAGCACGCCGCCTTCGCGCGCGCGCAGCGGAAACGTATGCCCCGGGCGCAAGAAGTCGGAAGGACGCGCGTCCGGATCGAGCAGCTTCTTGATCGTGGCGGCGCGATCGTGCGCCGAGATTCCCGTCGTCGTCACGCCGCGCGCCTCGACCGAAATCGTGAACGCGGTTTCGTGCACGGCCGTGTTGTCGCTCACCATCTGCGGAATCTGCAGTTCGTCCAGGCGGCGGCCCGGCATCGGAACGCAGATCAGGCCGCCGGCTTCTTTGCGCATGAAGTTGATGGCGTCGGCCGTCACCAGCTGCGCGGCCATCACCAGGTCGCCTTCGTTCTCGCGGTCCTCGTCGTCGAGCACGACCACCATCTTGCCGGCCCGAACGTCGGCGATCGCCGACTCGATCGAGTCGAAGACGTTGCCTTCAGCGGCTTCTTGTTCGCGCAAAACCGGCAATGCGGCGGCCAGCCGCTGGAGCGAGCGGTACGACGGCTGGCGCCGCCCGGAGCGCAGCAGCGAAATTGACGATTCGGTAAGACCGGTCCGCTCGGCCAGCTCGGCCGCCGACAGGCCGTCGTGCCGTATGGCGGCGTTCAGGCGGCTGGCAAAGGTCTCCATACCTCCGACGCTACCCCGGCCGCTTTACAAATGTCAAGGCGCTTTCCGGCAGCCGGCGTTGCGGTAATCGGCAAGTCGGCAATACTTGAAACGACTGTTTCAAGTATGCTATCCTGCGGCCATGCCGAGGACGGCCGACGAGGCACGCCGCGCGGAACTCCTGGAGCGCGCGGTCGACTACGTGCTCCAGCACGGGCTCGCCGAGCTGTCGCTGCGGCCGCTGGCCAAGGCGTTGAATTCCAGCCCCCGCGTGCTGCTCTACTATTTCGGGTCGAAGGAGGAGCTGGTGGTCGAGATCATTCGAAGCGGACGCGCCCGCCAGCGCGAGACCTTCGCCGAGGTCAAGTTCGCGCCGGGCATGTCGGCGCGCGAGGTGTCGCGCGAGCTCTGGCGCCGGTTCTCCGATCCGCGCTGGCTGCCGCTGATGCGCCTTTTCTTCGAAGTCTACGCACTGGCGATGCAAGCGCCGCAACGGTTCCCCGGATTCCTCGAACGCGCGGTCGAGGATTGGCTCGACCCGCTGCAAGCGTGCTCGACGCTTCCCGGCTTCGACCGCGACGCCGCGCGCGCGTTCGCGACCGTGATCGTCGCCGGCTATCGCGGTTTCCTGCTGGATCTGTGCGCGACCGGCGACCGCGCGCGCGTCGACCGCGCCGTCGATCTTTGGCTTTCGCTGCTGGATTACGCCGATGCCGCAGCCTGACGCTTCGCGCCGTTCCGGCGCGCTGGTTTTCGTGTACGTCACCGTCGCGCTCGACATGATCGCGCTCGGCATCATCGCGCCCGTCCTGCCCAAGCTGATCGCCTCGATGCTGCACGGCAATCTCGCGAACGCGGCGCTGGTCACCGGCGTCTTCGCGTCGATCTGGGCGATCTGCCAGTTCTTCTGCTCGCCGCTGCTGGGAATGTTTTCGGATCGCGTCGGACGCCGTCCGGTGATTCTGATCTCCAACGCCGTCACCGCGATCGACTACGCGATCATGGCGCTGGCGCCCAACCTGTGGTGGCTCTTTGCGGGGCGGCTGCTCTCCGGGGTCGCGACCTCAAACATGACGGCGGCCTACGCATATATCGCCGACGTCACGCCGGGCGAGAAACGGGCGGCCGCGTACGGAATGCTGGCCAGCGCGTTCGGCTTGGGATTCGTGATCGGTCCGGCGATCGGCGGCCTGGCCGGCATGAGCGATCCGCGGCTCCCGTTTTGGATCGCCGCGGGACTGAGCGTCCTCAATACGCTCTACGGCACCTTCGTACTACGCGAGTCGCTCCCGCGCGAGCTGCGCACGAAGGCGCTGGACTGGAAGCGCGCCAACCCGGTCGGCTCGCTGCGGTTGTTGCGCCGGCATCACGAGCTCTACGGACTGGCCACCGTCACGTTCGTCGCGCTGATCGCGCACGAAGCCATGCCGACCTTGTGGGTGCTCTATCTCATCGCGCAGTTCGGCTGGGATCAACGCGCCATCGGTCTGGGACTCGCCTTGGTCGGCGTCATCTCGTCGCTCAATGCCGCGCTGCTGGTCGGTCCGGTCGTCGCCAAGCTCGGCGAACGGCGCACGCTGGTCGCCGGTCTCGCGACCTTCGCGCTCGGCTGCGCGCTCTTCGCCTCGAATAACGTCTACGTCGCGGTCGCCGGCATCGTCGTCTTGTGTCTCTCGATCTACAACGCGCCGATGCAGTCGCTGATGACGCAGCGCGTCGGCAAATCCGAACAAGGCGAGCTGCAAGGTGCGCTCGGTTCCTTGCGCGGCATCGCGATGCTGATCGGGCCGCTCGTCTTTGCGCCGGTCTTCGCGCAGTTTACCGGACCCTGGCGATCGCTCGCTCTGCAAGGCGCACCGTTTTACTTGGCGGCCGCCATGTTGATCGTCGCTTTAGCGATTGCGCTGCGCGTGACCACGCGAGCCGACGACGCCGTTCTTCCGCTGCCCGAGCCTGCGCCCGTTACCATGGTCGACGTGTGAGCGAAACGCTGCGAGCGCGCCGCGGGTTTCTAAAGTTGCCATGTTTACTACGCTCTCCGCCGCCGCTCGCCGATGCATCGCCGTCGCGTTCGCGAGCGCGCTCGCAGCGGCTCCGCTCGCCGTGTACGCGCGAGGTTCCACGACCGCTTATACCTACAACCCCACCCTGCGCGGCCGGATTTCGAGCATTCCCGGCAAGTATACCATCGAGGTGCGCACGCGCAACGGCGCGTTGCATCGAGTGCAGCTCCACCAAGGCACGATCATCAACCCGACCGGGATCACGCTGCAGCCCGGCTTCCCGGTTACGATCTACGGACAGCGCCAGGGCGATGCCTTCGCTGCCAACGAGATCGACACGCCGTATCACTACGCGCCCGCGCCGGCCGGCTACTACTATCCGTACGGCGGTCCGGGCACGTTCGGGTTCGGCTTCGGCGGATTCTACCCGTACGGGTACTACGGCGTGCCGTTCGTCAACTACTACTACGTGCCGACGCACATCGTCGGCCGTTAGCCGGCCTCGTGCGCGAGGCAAGCTGACAACGCGCTTCGAATCGCCGGCGGCATCGGGCGGCTTCGTTTGGTCCGCCGGTCGATGCACGCCACCGTCAGCGTCATCACCGCGCCGGCTTCGCCGGTTCGTTCGTTGAAGACGGCCGTGCGCCAGCGCGCGCTCGAACCGCCCACGCGCTCGAGGTGCGTGCGCGTCCGCAGCCAGTCGTTCATCAGCGCCGGCGCGTGATATTCGGCCTCGGCCCGCACGCGCGGCAGCCAAAAATCGTAGGTCTCGAAGACGCGGTCGTACGGGAATCCGAGCTCGGCGAACATGCGCATCTCCGCGTACTCGGCTAAACGCCAATAGCCCGCGAAGTACATGATGCCGGCGATGTCGACGTCGGCCCACTGCACTTGCAGGCGAGCTTCGAACGTTCGGGCACCGCGCGGCAACTCGTCGCGAAACCGGGTCACGCGCGCGCTTCCAGCGCTGCGGCGACGTAGCGCGCGATCGGATCCACCTCGAGGTTCACGCGGCTGCCGGCCGGGCGCTCTCCGAGCGTGGTGCGCGCCAGCGTCTCGGGAATGAGCGCGATCTCGAACCAGTCCGCACCGGCCGCAGCGATCGTGAGGCTGACGCCGTCGAGCGCTACGAATCCCTTTTCGACCAGCGCCGGTGCCAGCGCGTGCGGCCGCTCGATACGAACGCGTTCGCCTTGGCCCTCGGCATGACGCGAGAGCACGCGCGCGGCCGCGTCGACGTGGCCGTAGACGAAATGTCCGCCGGCTCGGTCGCCGATGCGCAGCGCGTATTCCAGATTCACGGCGTCGCCCGCGCGCCGTTCGCCGAGCGTCGTCCGCGCGAGCGTCTCCGGAATCACGTCGAACGTCAGCGCGTCGCCGTCGACCGACGTGACCGTCAAGCAGGCGCCGTCGACCGCGATCGAGTCCTTGACGCCCGGCCGCTCGCCGGCGACGCCCTCGGCCCGAACGCACAGCGTCATCCCGCCTCCCGGCAGCGCCCGTGCGGCTTCGATCTTTCCGCGATACGCGATCAGTCCGCTAAACATCGCGGCTCCGCTCCGCACCGGCGAACGCGCCCGAGATCAGCACGTCGGAACCAATCCGTTCGACGCGGTCGAAGCGCAGCTTGCGGTCCACCCCGCCGAAATCGATTCCCGCCAGCACCGGGACCGAACGGCTTCCGCTCAAGAACGCCGGCGCGATTGCCCAATAGAGGCGATCCGTCAAGCCGGCGGCGATCAGCCGCGCGGCCAGCGTCGGACCGCCCTCGCACAGCACGCTGCAGATGCCATGCGCGCGCAGCGCCTCCAGCCCGCGTTCCAGGTCCAGCTCGACCGACGTCTCGTCGCCCGCGAATACCACCCGCGCTCCGGGGGCACGTTCCAGCACCGCAAACCGCGTGCGCGCGC
>DATJUC010000311.1:0-2614 GCA_035502675.1 Candidatus Acidiferrales bacterium
ATGCAGTGGTAGCAGCGATTTTGATCAAGTCGTGGTGGAGCTGATAGAATCCGTCGGCACCTTGGCAGTAGTGCTCCGATGAGATCGTCGCCTTTTCGCCTGGGTTCATCGTCATCAGAATATCGGCGCGCGACATCGAAGTAAGCATCAGTTTCGTGGTTGCTACGTACGACGCCAGCGGATGCGCCGAGTCCCCCGATACCGGGATGCCGTCGAGCCCCACGAGATGAATCGGCAGCAGGTGGCCCGACGCATCACGCATTTGCAGCAGCGTCGCCGAATCCGACGTTCCGTTCACGACGCGCAAGAGCTGCGGCTCGCCCTGCGGAAGCTGCAGCGAGACCGGCGTATGAGTACCGTTCGCATCGACGTAAATGTCGGAGGAGAGTCCGTTACACCCGGTTGGATCGAGCGAGACGTTGCCGGCGCGAATCGGAAAGGCCACCGGCCAGGGCGGCGGATCGAATGGATCGTAGGGAACCGGCGGCGCCGGGCGGAGCGATGCCATATGCGCCATCGTCGGCGATCCAAAAGAGTCGAGGGCCGGTGCGTACGGATTGTCGTTTACGAAGGGGAATCGATAGCGCAATATGATCACGTGCTCCGCCGACCGCGGGAGCGGCGGCCGATCGGGTTCGACGATCCACACCCCATCGAGTCCGGTCAATACTTCGGCGTCCGATGAGCCGTGCGCGTGCGGATGGTACATAAACGTCCCGACCGGTTGCGTCGCCGGAATGGTAATGTTGAACTCGCACGCGTGCAGCGGCGTGCTCAGCGTCGAGAGAAAGATGTTCTCTTCCGATGCCGGCCCTTCGTAGCCGTGCAGATGGATGTTCGTATCGACCGGTACTACGGGCATCCAACGATCGTCGATCGTATGGTTCAAATAGCCGACGTAGTGATTCGTAACCGCCGGCGGCATCGGCATCGGCATGCATTGCGGAATCGCATTCGACGCCACCCACGCGGCCTTGCTCGGGCCGCTGATTTCGTTGACGACGCGCAACGCAAAATGCTCGCCCCGGCGCACGCGGAGGACGGGCGCAATGCTGTAATCAACGCCCGCGATCGCGTAGTGATAGCAGAACCGTTGGCTATCCCCCTTGCCGTCGGCGCGAACGGTCAGAACGAGCTCGTGCTCGCCGTTTGCGTTGACGGGAAGCTTCCAAACCTCGACGTCCGGCGGCTCGACCAGCTCGGGCGGACCGGCCAAGGGCCCACACGGCAGCGAGCGCCGCGCGGCCGGCGCGCCGAGGCCCGTCGTAGGCGTTCCGGAGAACGAAGCGATAAGCGCTGCGAGGCCAAGCCAAAAGCAAAACCGGCTCTGTAGCATTGAGCCGAGCGGTTCGGCGCCTGCTCGGCGGAGTCCTTAATATAGCTCCGAAGGAAGTGCCGCATGCGCCCGTCTCTCCTCATCGCGGCCGCCGCCGCGCTTAGCCCAGTTACCGTGCTCGCCCAGTCGCCTGTGCCGTCGCCGGCCGCAATGGCTTTCGAGGGCATCACGCTCGGCGAACCGATCGCCGGCCTCAAGCCGCGCCTGGGCGACCCTCTTGCGGTTCTCACGACTCCCAGCGCCATTATCTGGCGATATCTCCAGCACGGCGGCGCGGTCTACGTCGACGTGATTGTGAAGAACAATGTCGCGTCATCCGTGACCGTGCTCCCGCGTCTCCCGGGCGTTCCATATACCGATACGCGCGGCGCGTCGTTCGGAATGAGCGCCGACCAGGTGCGCGAGAAGCTTGGAGTCCCCTCGCGCGTGTCGACCAATGCCGACGACGGCTCTGTCGATCTCTGGTACCGCTCGGGCGAATACGCCTGGATTTACGAGCTGCACGCGGATAAACTCGACTTCATTCAGCTGATTGTATCGCCGCCGGTGGCCGCGGCGTTCGCCTCGGGCCCCGCAACGGCGCCAAGCGACGGCACGACGCTTGACCGGGCTATCTGGATTCGCCCGTCCAACATACTCGTGAATACGGTCTGGATCGGCGCCTATTTAGCGTTGAATGCGTGCGGCACGAACGGGCACTGGCGAGAGACCGGTTCCCAGCTCAAAGACGACCCCGCTACCCATCAGATCGCTTACACGATCGTACAGGCGCGGTGCACCGACGGCACGGCCGAGCGCGACTTCTACTTCGACGTGCACGGTACGACGAATCCATCCAATTCGACGAACCAGATTTACGTCAATCCCGGTCAGCGGCCCGGCAGCGCTGCCTCAGCGCCGCCGGCGCCCGCCGGCTCGCCGCCCCTCATCGAACAGAGGCGCACCACACGCAGGGTTTTGCAGCGCGAAAACCCGATATCAACGGCATGAAGCGTCTTCTTCCGCTCCTCCTCGCGGCGCCGTTTTTCTGCGTGCCGCTTCACGCTCGGGCGTCTGCTACGGCGTCACCCGCACAACAGCTCATGAGCAAGCTCGAATGGCGAAGCATCGGTCCGTACATCGGTGGACGTTCGGTTGCGGTTGCCGGCGTGCCGAGCAATCCGAACTTGTTTTACTTCGGCGGTGTCGAAGCCGGCGTCTGGCGTAGCACCGACTACGGTCTCAGCTGGGAGAACATCACCGACGGCAAGATTCCCGGCATCGCCGATCCCATCGGCG
>DATJUC010000312.1:0-4620 GCA_035502675.1 Candidatus Acidiferrales bacterium
TTTGCCGTTCTTCCAAAAAGCCCGTAGAATAGCCTAGATGAAGCGGCTCTGGGTGCCTCTCTGGTGGCTCGCACTGGCGTTCTTCGACGCTGCCAAGACCGTCGGGGTGATGCGGGCGGAAGGGATGCATCACAACTGGACGGTGCTCTTCGTTATCGAGGTGTTGGGCTGGCTCCCGTGGGCGCTCGCAACCTGGTTCATCGTTTGGCTCGCGCATCGCATGCGATCGGCACCGGCCGCGCTGGCTTGGAGCGCCCACGCCTTCACCGCCCTCGGCACCAACGCGGCCTTCGCCGCGTGGACCACGTTCCTGGTGGTCACGTTCCGCCCGTTCGGCCCTGATTACCCCAGCCAAGCGTTCCCGCATTTCCTGCGCGGGTTCAACGACGATCTTCTCACGACGATCGTCTTCTACGCGCTGATCCTTGCGTTGAACGACTTCTTCGATTCGCGCAGCCGCCTGGTCACGCAAAACGTCGAGCTGGCGCGGCTCAACGAGCAACTGGCGCAGGCCCAGCTGAGCGCTTTGCGCCGCCAGATCGAACCGCACTTTCTCTTTAACGCCTTGAACTCGGTCGCCGGGCTCATCCGCGAAAGCAAGGCGAGCGAGGCGATCTCCGCGCTGGTGAGCTTGAGCGACTTCCTGCGCCACACGCTTTCGGACTCGAACCGTCAGGAAGTTGCCCTCTCCGAAGAGTTGGAATTCGTAAACCGGTATTTGGCCACGCAAAAGGTTCGCTTTTCGGAGCGGCTCCAACTCAGCGTCGACGTCCCGGCGGAGCTGCAGCGAGCCGCTATCCCCAATCTCATTCTTCAACCCCTCGTCGAGAACGCCATCAAGCACGGAATCGCCAAACGCAGAGAGGGCGGCTCGGTGCGCATCGCGGCGCGTTCGCAAGACGACCGGCTGCGCATCAGCGTGTCGAACGACGGACCGCCGCTGGCACCCGGCTGGGATGCCGGTGCGGCCGGCGTCGGCGTTACCAACGTGCGCGCTCGTCTGAAGGCGCTCTACGGCGACGGCGCGTCGTTGGCGATGAGCCCGCGCGGTCTCGGCGGTGCCGAGGTCGCGATCACCCTGCCGCTGCGTACCGCGACCGGCTGATGCCGATCCGCACCCTGGTGGTCGACGACGAGCCCCTGGCCCGAAGCAGCGTGCTCGCTCTGTTGGCGCGAGACGCTCAGATCGAAGTCGTCGGCCAGTCGGAAGGAGGCGCCGAAGCGCTCGCCGATATCCGGCGCTTGTCTCCGGATTTGGTCTTCCTCGACGTCGAAATGCCCGAGTGCGACGGCTTGGACGTGCTCGAGATGCTGGGCCCGTCCGCACGACCGAATATCGTTCTCGTGACGGCGTACGACAAATACGCGGTCGCCGCGTTCGACGCCGGCGCACTCGACTACGTGCTCAAACCGTTCGACGACGCGCGGTTCGAGCTCGCGCTCGCTCGCGCGAAGGAACGCGTCAAGGCCTCCGCAACGCCGTCCGGCGCGCGTCGCAGCATCGCCGTCAAGTCGAACGGGCGCGTCTCGTTCGTCCGTATCGACGGCATCGATTGGATCGAGGCCGCAGATTACTATTCTCGACTCCACGTCGCGGGGCGAACGCACCTGCTGCGCCGGAGCATGGCCGAGCTGGAACGCGACCTCGAAGCCTTTGAGTTTTGCCGTATCCATCGCTCGACGATCGTGAATCTCGCGCGCGTTTGCGAAGTGACGCCGGACGGAAACGGGGATTACGAGGTTCGGCTCGAGGACGGGAGCGCGCATCGGCTGAGCCGCAGCTTTCGCCGCGATTTTCAAATGCGCGTGAACGGTTCCGAATCCGTCACGCCGGCAATACGCGGCCCGAAGGCACGGCGCGCAGCTCGTCGCCCGTAATGGCGCGCGAGCAGTTCTCGCAATAGAATTCCACCGTCACGTCGTGACCGCAGGGCTCGTGCGTGACGTTGCTCGGGCCGGATCCTTTCGTGAATTGCTTCCCCCAGGCGCGCAGCGCCAGCACGACCGGTGCCAACGCGCGCCCTTTCCCGGTCAGCAGATATTCGAATCGCTCGGGATTGTGCTGGTAGGGCTTCGCGCAACGGCTCTCCGCTGCAGCCGTTTCATGCGGGCGCCGGGTCGGACGCGATCGCGACGCTGCCGTGGTCGCTTATCCCGCTGGTCTTCGTGCCGATCTACATGACCGGACACGTTCTGATCTTCATGCGCGCGGCTGCCTCCCCGCAGAACGGCGGTTCCCGCCGAGGAGCGGCCGGCGATAACGCCAGACGCTCCGGCTCCCCGATATCGGCCGTTAGTGGCCCGTTACACGGGAGCCGCCGTCCCGTACAATCGCCGTTGTGCGAACGCTAAAACGCTTTTCCGCGGCGGCGCTGGCCGCCGCCGGCATCGTCCTCGGCCAACTGCAGGCGACGGCCGCGACCGCACCGGCGCCGAGCGGCGCGCGCGGGTTCGACTTCGATTTTGGTACGTGGCACACGCGCATCCGCCGGCTCGCACATCCTTTCACCGGCGCAAAGCCGGCGTGGCTGACTTACGACGGCGTCGTTACGGTGCGGCCGGTCTGGGGCGGAGCGGCGAGCGTCGAGGAAATCGAGGCCGACGGCCCGAGCCACCTCGAACTCATGAACGTCCGCACGTACGATCCGCAATCCCGGCAATGGACCTTGAACGGCGCCGGCAGCTCGGACGGAACGCTCGGGAAACCCATGTACGGTGCGTTCTCCAGCGGTCGCGGCGTCTTCTACGGCCAAGAGTTCGTCGACGGAAAGATCGCGCTCGTGCGGCAAACGTTTTTCGACATTGCGCCGGACTCGTACGACTTCCGGCAGGCGGCTTCGGACGACGCAGGCGCGACCTGGAAGCCCGACTTCGTCGCGCATTTGACCCGAACCAGCCTAGAAGCTCCGTCGGAGGGCGGCCGAACCGCACCCGGTGCGTCGCACGATTTCGACTTCAACTACGGCACCTGGGCGACGCAGATAACAGCCGGCTCGTCGATCTATAGCGGCACGGTCGCCGTTCGGAAGATTTGGGACGGCCGGGCGCTCATGGAGGAAATCCACGCGGCCGGCAGCGCGGGAAAGATCGAGGGCTTGACCCTCTTCCTGTACGATCCGCAGACCCGGCAATGGAGCCAGACCTATGCCGACCGTTCGGACGGAGCGTTCGAACGGTCGGCGATCGGCGGGTTCGACGGCGGGCGAGGCACGCTGGTAGCATTCCCGGCGCCCAACGCCGGCACGATGCAATGCGAGCGGGAGGTATGGTCGCATATTCGCCCCGGCGGCCATCGCTTCGAAATCCAGTTTTCGAGCGACGGCTGCAACACGTGGAAGCCGGCGTTCGTGGCGAACCTGCGGCGCGTCGGCCCCGGACTATAAAGGCCTACGTAATCGCAGAAAAGCGGGCCTCGTCGCCGATATACGGCACGTAGCGGAAGTCCCGAACGAGCGATATTCGCCCATCCGTCCACTTCAGCAACACGAAGTAGGCGGGATCGGCACTCGATGCCGGCCGGAACATCGCGATAACTTCAACGCCGTCGACGAGCCCGGGCACCGCGCGGATCCCTTCGCCCGGGACGATTTCGGCGTAGCGATCGAAGTAGCGGGCATCTTCCATGCGCCGCTGCACCAGCGACACCTGGTCGAGGCGCGATTCCTCGCCGACGAGGGCGCGCAGCGCCTTCCAGTCGCGATCGTTAAAGAGGTCGGCGTAGCGCCGCAGATTCGTCAGACGGTCCTCGGAAACGGACCGTGCGTGCGGCGAGGTATCCGCCGGGATTCGCGCGACGTTGGCACGCGCGCGCGACAGGGCGGCTTTGACGGCGCCGACGGAAGTATCCATCGTCGCCGCAGTTTCCTCGAGCGAGTGTCCGAGCACGTCCTTGAGAATCAGCGCTCCGCGTTGCACCGGCGTCAGCTCCACGAAAACCGTTAAGGCGGCTTCCACCAGGGACGGGTCGACTTCGTCGCCTTCCGGCTCGGCACGGTCGTGCAGATCGGGAACCAGCTCGACGTTTTTGCGTTCGCGGCGCCGAAGCGCGTCCATCGCCGCGTTGTGCGCGATCCGGAAGAGCCACGGTCTGAGGTTGGGCGGCTCCCGCATCTGGCCGAGGGCGTAATAGGCCTTCGCCAGCGCGTCCTGGACGATGTCCTCCCCGTCGAAGACCGAGCCGGTCATCCGAGCGCAGTAGCGGTGCAGTTCCGGACGCACCTCGGCGACCAACTCCATGAAACGATCGCGGGCTTCCGCCATGGCGGGCAGCAACGCACCGGTCTCCTCTCGCACGGTTTCCAGAACACCGTCGGCGCCGGCCGGCGTTGCGAATCTGCGTGCGGCGAATCGCCCGGACGCACCAGGGTTCCCGGGCTGCGTGCCGGAGATTCGCGGCATGAACACCTTCGACTACCTGACGGTGCTCGTCTCGATCGTCCTCGGTTTGGCGATCGCCAACGTGTTGAACCGCCTAGCGGTCGTCGTCACCGCTCGCGAGCGGGTCGACTTTTACTGGCCGCCGATCGCTTGGGCGATCTGGATCTTCTTTATCTGCATTCAACATTGGTGGGCGGAATGGTCGGTGCATTTTACCGAACGTTGGACCTTCCCGACGTTCCT
>DATJUC010000313.1:0-6609 GCA_035502675.1 Candidatus Acidiferrales bacterium
AGAAAGCGGCCGTTCGGATCGCTGTTCTCGAGCAGCCGGCGTATGCCGGCGTGATTGGTATCGTAGTTGCCCAAACAGTAGGCCAGCAGCGCGTGCTGGTACCATAACGTGGACCGTTGCGGCGCCGGAACGCGGTCGGCCAGCGCCTCGGCCTTGACCGCCATCTCGCTGGCAGCATCGAAGTTGCGCGTCACGATGTAGTCGCGCATCGAAACGACGCAGTAGCCGAACCGCGCTTCGTCGCTTTCGAACAGATCCTGACAGCGGGCGAGAATCGCCAGCGACTCCAAAGGCTTCGTCCGGGAGAGGATCGTCGCGCGCAGCAGCACGCCGCGCTCGGCATGCGGCGAATGCCAGTCCTCGCAGCCTTCCAGCAGCTCCAGCGCATCGCGGTAGCGCGCCGCGCCTCGATGGGCGACGGCCTGCGCTAACCGCGTTTGCGCGACGTCGAGTTCCAACCTGATCACCGGTAATGCGTTCCGGCGAATCGGCTAGTCGGAAATCTTTCCGACGTTATCCGTGGCTCCGGGGGAAACCCCGGCCGCAGGTCCGGCCACCGTCCCGGTCGAGTCCGCGCCGGCTGCCGAGATACTCCAGCCGGTCGCCGTCGTATAGGTGTTGTAAATCGCCAGATGGTAGGTGCCGCCGTTCAAGGTGTGCAGCAGGAAGTTGCCGTTCTGATCGGTCGCTGCGGTAGCGTCGGCATTGCCGTTGCCGTCGACGGCCACGACGACCGCGTGCGTCACGGGGCTGCCGGCCGCATTGAGCACCGTCCCCGAGATGCTGCCTTCGAACGCTTGTTGCGCGACGCTCAAGCTCGGCCGCGAGACGCCGCTCGAGGTTTGCGGCGCGAACGACTCCAGCGCGTTGAAGTCGACGTTCACGTTTACGCTCTGACCGGCGACCTGGAACGGTTGATCGAAGGTGATCGCGACGGCACCGGAGTTCGGCGAAGGCGGCGGACTGAGGACCGTGTCGGCGCCGAAGCCGGCCGAGCTCTGCGTCTTTTCGTTAACGAGCTGCAACGGGTGCGACGTTCCGCTCGAGTCGACCCACGTGCTGCTCGCGCGATCCACGACGAGGGTGAGCGACGCGAACGTCGTTTCCGGCACGCTGCCCTGACCGATGGTGACCGCATTGCCGCCTTGATACTGCAGCACGTTCACGACTTGCGGCGAGGCGAAGCTCGCGACCGTCGTGACGTTGCCGTTTCCGTCGGTGACCGCGATCGCATCGATGCCGAGATCGATGGCCTGCACTCCGCTGCCGGTGGGCAGCGACGCATCCCCCAGGAGAACGTTTAGATGGCCGCCGCCGATCACGTCGCGCGGACCGGTGTGTTTGGCTGGACCGGTCGCCGCGCCGCTCGGCGCGGCGGGAGCCGGCGAAGTCTGCGCCGGCGCGGCACACGCTACGAGCGACAATGCGAAAACTGCGACGATTCCAAACCGCAACGATACAAACATCAACTCATCCCCGTCTAAAGACAGCAGGGGCGCCGAGTGGTGAGAGTGCCGCGGTGTCACGCCCGAAACAGCGCAGCGCGAGTGAAACGCGCGCCTTGACCGCATTTTATCGCGTCCTTAAGACGAACCCCAAGGGGAACCGGCCGAGCGACCGTTCGGCCTTCGTAAGACCGCCGTAAAGCTACCGTCAAGCCGGCGTCGTAAAGACCTTAAATGCCGGCAAGCGGTCCATCGCAGGCAGTGGGGTATAGTGTACCATCGGCTTTTTCCGAAGGGAGGAACTCGTATGCTCGCCATGCTCGTCGCCGCCGCCGTCACGATCGCGCAAGCGGCAGGCGCACCCGCGGCCCCAGCCTGCGGAGGATTGGCATTTCAATCGGTTGCGGTCAAGACGGTTACGTCCGCGGCCGGCCTAAATCATTACCAGATCACCGGCACCGTGATCAACAACGGCACCAAGGCGCAACCCTCGAACACACTGCAGTTCGTCGACATCTTCACGTCGGCGCATCAGAAGCTCAACGACCGCGGCATACCACCGCTCAAACCAGGCCAAACCTACACGTTCGGATACACGTACGATCGCTCGATTCAAGCCGGAAACGGAACGTCGCACCTGGTCTTTCGAATCGACATGCGCCAGCCGGCGCCGCCGGCGAACTGCGCGCCGGCGACGTATCCGCTGACGTTCTAACGCGGGGCCGGCCCGTTAGGGCTGGCGAGGCGTCACTTCGGCCTCGGGTACCGGTGCCGCCACCGGCTGCCCGCTGAACAGGTTTGCGTACAAGACGCCGGCGACGATCGCGCCGAGGATCGGAGCGACCCAGAAGAGCCAGAGCTGTCCGAGCGCCCAGCCGCCCTGAGCGAAGAGCGCCGGCCCTAAGCTGCGCGCGGGGTTCACCGACGTGTTGGTGATCGGGATGCTGATCAAATGGATCAGCGTCAGGCACAGACCGATCGCCAATCCGGCGAAGCCGGCCGGCGCGCGTTTGTCGGTCGCCCCGAGAATGACGAGCAGAAAGAAAAACGTCAGCACGACTTCGGCGACGAAGGCCGAGACGAGCCCGTAGCCGCCGGGTGAGTGGTCCCCGTATCCGTTGGCTGCGAAGGTACCGGCTCCGGCGAAGCCGCTCTTCCCCGAAACGATCAGATAGAGGACCGCGGCGGCCGCGATCGCCCCGACGCATTGCACGATGACGTACGGTACGACGTCCCGCGTTTCGAAGCGGCGCGCACACCATATTCCGATCGTTACGGCGGGATTGAAATGGCCTCCCGAAATCCCGCCGAGCGCGTAAACCCCGGTGAGCACCGTCAGACCGAACGCCAGCGCGACGCCCGCGAACCCGATGCCGAGCTGAGTGGTACCACTGAGAAAGAGCGCGGCGAAAATGGCGCTGCCGCATCCACCAAAGACGAGCCAGAAGGTCCCCGCGAATTCGGCAGCGAGACGCTTCCCGAGACTCATGCAAACCTGCCTTCCTGTCAAGCGCTACGACGTTTGGTTCGCTTTCAATGCGGAGCCGAAACGACCTCGACGGAGCACCCCGCCTCACCGCGTTCGGAACGCTCTCTTAAGGACAGATTATGGTTACTTAAGATAAGATTATCGCGGCGGCTTGCTGCCACGGAGGTCAAGCATGCGGTGGTGACGCTCTTCAGCCCGGTTCTGGCGGTAGTCGTCGGTCTGGGCGCATCGTCCGCCGAGCGCCCGCAGATCCTTCACCCGGGCAGCTACGTCATCAGCGCCGGGGTCGGCATTCATACCAACAGCGCCCGCGTCGGCTGGAACGGCGAACGCCCGGTGACGGTCGCTCGGCCCAACGATCCCGCGCCGAGCTTTCTTTGCCCCGCGTCGAACAACGCGACCTACAGCAATCTGTGCGCCGAGATGGTCGTCGGCATCTCGAGCGGCCTCAATTGCTTCTTCAACGACACGGTCGTGCCGGTAGCGACGCACGACGGCAGCTACTTCGGTGTCGCGGGCATGCAGGTCGTCGCGTGGCCCTACGACAACGTCGCGAGCGCGCCGGTTAGGCTATGGTACGTCTATTGGCTCAACGTTTTCAATCAGCCGCTGACCGGCTACGGGCGGGATCAAAAGCTCTACGCGATCGCGACCTGCGTGTAGGTCTCACGGTTAGGCACGCCGTGCCGGCGTTGCGATCGCATTGATGAAGAGACCGCTCAGACCCGCGAAGAACACGGAACCGGAGATCACGTCGGGCGACCACCACAGACCGCCGGCCGTCGCGGCCAGCAGCGCGAGCGCCGTCGTCCAATAGACGACCGGAACGGTAAACGAAAAGGCATTCCAGCGCAACGCCGAAGCGGCGGCCGGACCCAAGCGAAATGCGTCGGCGCAGAGGCCGGCGATCGCGCTCGCAACGACCACGGCCCAAAACTGAGCGGCTTCGTTGGCGTGCGCCGCGGCGACGAAGGCATTCCCGACGACGAACAGCACCGTCAGACCGCCCCAGGCGAGCGCAATACGGCGCGTGACGAACGCGGCAAAGCCCATCATCAACAAGCTTTGCACCATGACCGCAAGCAGCCCGATCCCTTGCTTGTAATACTGCAGCGCGATCAGCGTGAGGGTGTCGTGCGCGGAATTCGCCGGAGGCAGCGGTGCGTTTACGGTTTCGGCCCCCGTGAGGAAGACGAACTGCGTGCCCCAATGGATCAACTCCATCATCGACGCGAGGGCGAGGACGGCGGGCAGCTGAGCGGCCAGCGAACGCGGCGGCGGGGTGCGCTCCAAGGCGGATCGAATCGGGCCGGTGACGATCAAAAACATGCCCGCACCGATGAGCAGGTGCGTCGGACTTACGAGTGCGTTGAAGCCCTCCTCGAAACCGAAAAGCGTGTGTTTTATCATGTCGAGGATGCCGCCGGCCAGCGTTACGCCCAGGCCCCAGAGCGTCGACTCGTAGCCGGGCGGCAGGGCCGTTCGCAGCGGAAACCCGCGCCGAACGCTAACGGCCAGCTGGACGGCGGTGAACGCGTAGGCGGCCAGGAGCCCGGCGTAGAGTAAACCGTGCGCCGGCTCGAAGAACGTCTCTACGGTCGAATGAAAGTGAAACCAAGCATCGATCAGGATCCCGCCCGAAAGCCACAGCGCAACGACGGCCATGGCCCAGTCGTAAAGCAGGTTTGGCTGGGGTCGCCGCGTTACCACCGCAGCGTCTTTCGAATCGCGATCCTCATGCTGCTCGTGGCTTGCTCGCAACCGCCTGCCGGCACCTTCGTCGACGGAGCCGCCGTGGTATCGTCACCGCACCCGTGGCCGACGCCGATGACCGCCCCACCGGGTGCGGCGCCGCGCATTCTCGCCCTTTGGATGAACGAGACCACGATTCGGAGCGGGTCGGATTGGTGCGGCCGCATCGTGACCTCGACCAACGTCGCCAGCGTCGAAATCCGAACCGAATCGTTCTCGTTCGTGGCCGGACGCGACCGCTATGGGGACTTCCGTTTCTGTCAACACGTGCTCGACATGGTTCCCTTCTACAAACGCGGGTACGTCGTGTCGGTGATCGCGCGCAACGCCGCGGGCGGTCGCGACGAACGTCTCGTGCGCGTCCGATTCCGGTGATTGCGGCCGCGATCCCGATCCTCTTGCACGGAATCGTCGTCGCGAGCGATCCGCGCCGTCGCCTGGTGACCGTTAGCCACGGCGCCTTCGACGGGATGCCCGCTATGACGATGACCTTCGGCGTCGATCCACATGGGACCGTACAACCGAGGGCCGGCGACCGCATCGTCGCGGTGGTTGACGAAAAAACGCAACCCTGGAGCATTCGCGTGCTCTCCCAGACAGCGGCGCCGCCGGCGCCGGACGCGGCGCCGTTCGTTCCGTTGTTGCGGCCGGGCTGGATCGTGCCCGACGCCGCGTTCGTCGACGAGCACGGCCGCGCGCGGTCGTGGCGCGACTTCCGCGGGCACGCGATCGCAGTCTCGTTCGTGTACACGCGTTGCCGGGACGCCCGCATGTGCCCGCTGGTCTCGGCTAAATTCGCGGCGATGGAGCCGCTCCTTCCGCCGGGTGCGCGCGAGATCGAGTTCACGCTCGACCCGGAATACGACACGCCGCCGGTTTTGACGCGCTACGCCGCCACGTTCGGCGCCCACGACCCGCCGTGGGTGCTCGCAACCGGCAACGCCGCGACGATGCGCGCCATCGCGCTTGAGTTCGGCGTCGGAGCGACGGAGCGCCGCGAATCCGCCATCGTGCACGGCGAAGCGCTGGGAATCGTCAATCCGGACGGTACGCTCCACGCCAGGGTTTACGGAAACGACTGGCAGGCGCCCGAGGTCGTCGCGCAGGTGCGCGACGCGGAGGGGCTCGGCTCCGGCCCTTGGGAAAGATTCACGTTCTGGCTGCGCTCCGGCCTCGGGGCGGCGGCACGCGCTTGCGGTGCCGTCGACACCGACGGCCGCGTCCGCCCGGCCGTGCTTTTTCTCGAAGGGGCCGGTCTGGCCATCATGCTGCTGGTCTGCGTCGCACTCGGGCGCTCGCTGCTGCAATGGCGGCGCACTCCAGGCCGGCCGTAGCCCTTCCAATATCGACGGCGCTCTTAAGTCTCCCATAAGCACGAGTTAGCCAAGCGCTGGCATACTAGAGCGCGTTACTGCTCGGATCTTTAGAAAGGAACATATGCATCGACGTATCGTGACGTGCGTCGCGCTGGCGTTCGCGTTCTCTGCCGCCGCGCTCGGAGCGTCGCTGCGGCCGGCCGCCGCCGCACCGGTCGCCCAACTGAAGCACATCTACTACATCATGATGGAGAACCAAGGCTTCGACGACGTCATCGGGCACGAAAACGCTGCCTACGCTCTCGACGCTCCGTTCATCACGCAACTCGCGTTCACGTACGGGCTAGAGACGATGTCGTTCGGTACGACGCATCCCAGCCTGCCGAACTATCTCTCGCTGATCGCGGGCAACTACTTCGGGATTCAGGACGACAACGCAAGCTGTTACGCGGTGCCCAAACAGTCCCCGTGCGATACGGCAAAAGGCACGAACCTCGTCGACCTGCTGGAAGCGCGCGGCATGACGTGGCTGGACATGCAGCAGTCGATGCCCAGCGTCGGCTACCTCGGCCCGCAATTCCCAACCAGTACCAACGGTCCGACCCAC
>DATJUC010000314.1:0-3864 GCA_035502675.1 Candidatus Acidiferrales bacterium
GACGGTCGCCGCCGTCAGCAGCGCGGCGGCGGCGGCGAGCCACCACGTCGTGCGGCCTTCCGAGCGCACGATGCCGACCGCGGCATAGGCCAGCAGCGTCCACGACAGCGGCTCGAACGACGTCGTGGTGAGCACGTTGCCGAGCAAGAGATATGCCGGCAGAAGCAGCGTCGCCACGGCCGTGAGCAGCGCGGCGAACCGCCCGCCGCCCAGACGTCGCGCGAGCGCCACGGCGACGCCCACGGTCAGCGCGGCCGCGACGATCGGCAACGCGCGCAGCGCCAGAAGGTCGTACCCGAACGGCGCCGACAGCCATGCGGCTACCGCAACCAGCGGCGGTTGATCGACGTAACCCCAGGCGAGATGCTTGGAGCACGCGATGAAGTACAGCTCGTCGCGAAAGTAGCCGTAGCGTCCGGCGGCGGCGGCGTGCGCGATCAGGGCGAGAACGGAGAACGTTCCGCCAATCATGCGAGGTCCGGGGCGGCGGGAACCGGCGGCTGCATAGGGTCGGAGCTTTTCGGCAGGAAAACCGCACTCCCGCTGTCGACCTTGTCGCGAGATGAGTACGACCGCGCGTTACGACGTGGAGAACGGCGTCGCAACGGTGACGCTCGACGGGCCGGGACGCAAGAACCCACTGACCTTCGAGCTTTACGCCGAGCTTCGCGATTGGTTTCGAGCGCGCGGCGGCGACGCGGCGATCAAGGCGATCGTGCTGACCGGAGCGGACGAGAATTTCTGTTCGGGCGGCGACGTGCACGATATCATCGGGCCGTTGACGTCCCAATCGCCGGAACGGCTCTTGGAGTTCACGCAGATGACCGGCGATCTGGTCAAAGCGATGCGCGCCTGCCCGCAGCCGATCGTCGCCGCCGTCGACGGCGTTTGCGCCGGCGCGGGTGCGATTTTGGCGATGGCGTCGGATCTTCGGTTGGGCACCGAGCGCTCGAACGTCGCGTTCCTCTTCGTGCGGGTGGGTTTGGCGGGAAGCGACATGGGCGCGTGCGCCATGCTGCCCCGCATCGTCGGGCTCGGACGCGCCAGCGAACTGCTCTTCACCGGTCGCGCGATGCCGGGGCCGCAAGCGTTGGCATGGGGGTTTTACAACGAGATCTGCGAGCCTCAGGCGCTTCCCGGGCGCGCTCGCGAGCTGGCTGGAATGCTGGCCGGCGGTCCGACTCAAGCGCACGCCACGACCAAACGCATGCTCCACGAAGAGTGGGCGATGCCGCTCGACGACGCGATCGACGCCGAGGCGCGCGCGCAGGCGCTGTGCATGCAGACCAACGATTTTCGCCGGGCGTACGAGGCCTTCGTCGAAAAGCGGCTGCCGCGGTTCGCCGGCGACTGAGCGTGGACGAGCTGCGCTGGCCGTTCTTCGACGAAGAACACCGAGCGTTTGCGGCCGCGCTGCAAGCCTGGCTCGATACCGTGCCCGTCGACGACGACGGTTCGGATCCGGACGCAGTCTGCCGTGCCTGGGTGCGCGAGCTCGGCGCCGGCGGCTGGCTGCGCGCGTGCGTTCCCGATTTCTACGGCGGATTGCGCGCCACGCTCGACGTTCGAACGCTGTGCATCGCGCGCGCGATTTTGGCCGGCCACGGCGCTTTGGCGGATTTCGCGTTTGCCATGCAGGGCCTGGGGAGCGGCGCGATCGCGCTCTTCGGCGATGCCGAACTGCAACGCCGGTATCTGCCGGCCGTTTCCGGCGGCCAATGCATCGCGGCGTTTGCGCTATCGGAACGGGAGGCCGGATCCGACGTCGCGGCGATGACCGCGACGGCTCGGCGCGAAGGCGATTCCTATACGATCGACGGCGAGAAAACGTGGATCTCGAACGCCGGAATCGCCGACGCGTACGTGGTCTTCGCGCGGACCGGCGGTCCGGGCTCCAAGGGCATCTCGGCCTTCGTGGTGGATGCGTCCGCGCCCGGTCTTTCGGTCGATTCCCGAATCGACACGATCTCACCGCATCCGCTCGGAACCGTCCGTTTCGACGGCGTCGCGGTTCCGGCCGCGCAGCGCATCGGAGCGGAAGGCGAGGGTTTCAAAGTCGCGATGGCGACGCTCGACGTCTATCGCAGCACCGTCGGCGCCGCGGCGCTCGGTTTTGCGCGGCGCGCGCTGAGCGAGACGGTGGCACACGTGAAGGCGCGCAAGCTCTTTGGCGCGCCGCTGGCGGCGCTGCAACTGACTCAAGCCGCAATCGCCGAGATGGCGACCGACGTCGACGCCGGCGCGCTGCTGGTCTTCCGCGCGGCCTGGGCGAAAGACTCGGGCGCGGCTCGGGTGACGCGGGAAGCGGCCATGGCGAAATGGTTTGCAACCGAAGCGGCCGGGCGCGTCTGCGATCGCGCGGTACAGCTCTTCGGCGCCCGCGGCGTAACGCGCGGCGAGATCGTCGAGCGCCTGTACCGAGACGTACGCGCGTTACGCATCTACGAGGGCGCGAGCGAGATTCAGCAGTTGGTGATCGCTAAGGCCGTGCTGGAAGCCTGACCGTGAAGTTCAGCGCCCACGTCGATCGGTTTGCCGAGGATCGCTTGCCGCCGCCCGAGGCCATGCCGGAACTGCGGTTCGACCTGCCCGAGCTTCAATATCCGTCGCACCTCAACGCGGCGACGGCGCTGCTCGACGAACGCGTGGATGCCGGAGACGGCGAGCGCCGGTGCCTGCTGGCCCCCGGGCGGCCGGCGATCACCTACGCCGGGCTGCGCGCGACCGCCAATCGTATCGCGCGCGTTCTCTGCGAAGATCTCGGCCTGGAAACCGGTAACCGGGTGCTGCTTCGCGGGCCCAATACGCCGATGCTCGCGGCTTGCTGGTTCGCCGTGCTCAAAGCCGGCGGCATCGCGGTCACCACGATGCCGCTCTATCGCAGTACCGAGCTGCAGTTCATCATGGAGAAGGCTCAAGTCAAGATCGCCTTGTGCGACGCGCGGCTGCGCGCGGAACTGGATGCGGCCTGCGAGCGCGTCGCAGGCGTGCGGCGCGTGCACTACCTCGACGACGGCGGCGACGAGCTCGAGGCGTGGACGGCGCACAAAGCCGAAACGTTCGAAAACGTCGCAACCGGCGCCGAGGACGTGGCGCTGATCGCGTTCACGTCGGGCACGACCGGCATTCCCAAAGCCGCGATGCACTACCATCGCGACTTGCTGGCGACCTGCGATTCCTACGGGAAACACGTACTGCGGCCGTCGCGGGACGATCTGTTCTGCGGCAGTCCACCGCTCGCGTTTACCTTCGGGCTCGGAGGACTGCTGCTGTTTCCGTGCCGCACCGGAGCGGCGACGCTCCTGCTCGAACGCGCCGGTCCGGAGGAACTTCTGCGCGCCGTCGCGGAGTTCGAGGTCACGACGCTCTTTACCGCGCCGATCGCTTATCGCGCGATGACGTCCCTTGCCGGCGAAGGCGATCTGCGGACGCTGCGTACGTGCGTCTCCGCCGGCGAGACGCTCCCTAAACCCGTATGGGACGAGTGGCACGCCAAGACCGGCCTGCGCATTCTCGACGGGATCGGCAGCACCGAGATGCTGCACATCTTCGTGGGCGCTCCCCACGAACGCGTGCGGGCTGGATCGACCGGTCTTCCGGTTCCGGGTTACGTCGCCGAGATTCACGACGACGACGGCCTCCCGCTTCCGGCCGGGACCGTGGGCCGGCTCGCGGTAAAGGGTCCCACCGGCTGCAAGTATCTGCAGGACGAGCGTCAGGCGACGTACGTGCGCAACGGCTGGAACTATCCCGGCGATGCGTACCGGATGGACGACGACGGCTATCTCTGGTACGTCGCACGGACCGACGACATGATCATCTCGGCCGGCTACAACGTGTCGGGGCCGGAAGTCGAACAAGCGC
>DATJUC010000315.1:0-19119 GCA_035502675.1 Candidatus Acidiferrales bacterium
CCTTGCCGCCGCCGCCGGCGGTCGCCTTGAGCAGCACGGGATAGCCGATCGACTCGGCAGCGGTCTTCGCCTCGTCGACGGTATGCAGCACGTCGGTTCCGGGCGTGGTCGCGACGCCGGCGTCGCGCATCACGCGTTTGGCGGTCGCCTTGTCGCCCATCGCGGCGATGACGCCGGGTCTAGGGCCGACGAAGGTGAGCGAGTGATCCGCGCAGATCTCGGCAAAGCGCGGGTTTTCGGCGAGAAATCCGTAGCCCGGGTGCACGGCGTCGCAACCGGTAATCAACGCCGTCGAGATGATGTTGGGGATGTTGAGATAGGAACGCGCGACCGGTCCGGGACCGACGCAAAACGCTTCGTCGGCCTGGCGCACGTGCAGCGACTCTCGATCGGCTTCCGAAAAAATTGCAACGGTGCGCACGCCGAGCTCTTGGCAAGCCCGGTTGATGCGCAGCGCGATCTCACCGCGATTGGCGATCAAAACCTTGCGGAAAATCGTTCGGGGCCCTCGCTCAACCTCGGTCGACGTAGAACAGCGCCTGACCGTACTCGACCGGAGCACCGTCGCTCACCGCGATCGATGCGATGCGTCCCGAGCCGAGACTATGCACCGGATTGCGAATGCCGAGCGCTTCGATGAAGGCGAGCTCGCGGTCTTGATCCAGGACTTCCCCTTCGACCGGCGCGGGACGGCTGAAGCGTACGATCCCGACCAGGTCGGCTTTGATCGCGTCGAACGCGGCCAACGGCGGCGCGGACGGCGCACCCGGGTCCGCGAGCGGAAGCGACACCGGCATCGGAACGTAACGGGCCGCGCGGGCGAGCTCGATCTCCTCGTCGTCCCGCTCGATTCGAACTCGCACGACGTCGCTCGCGCTCAAGAACGCTGCGAGCCGCGCGATGCGAGCCGGCAGGGTGGCCTCTCCGGGTGGCATGAGCGCTACGCTTTCGACCCGGGCTGCGGGGGACCTCGGCCGGGGGCAACCGAGCCCACGGCGGCGAAGCGAGCGTCCTGTGGCCACGCTCGTCCTGCATTCGAACGAGACGGACCTTGGCGATCTCGCCAGCCTCCTCAACAACGCTGGCGTGTCGGTGTTATGCGTCGATTTCGAGCGGCTGCGCGCGCGCGGCGGCCTTCCGTCGATCGGTGCTCCGCCGGCGACCGCGGTGGCAATCGTCAGCCCCGGCGATCCCGCGCTGGACTGGCTGCAGGACGACGTCGAAACGGCCGCCATTCTTCATCCCCCCGTCTCACGCGCGTCGCTGGTCGCCGCGCTGCGCACGGCCGGCCGGATCGAGACCATGGGCGCGTACCGGCGCATGGCCTACGAGAGCGACGAACTGCTCGCGATTGCGCGGGCGCTCTCCTCGGAGCGCGATTTAGGCAGCCTTCAGCGGTTGATCGTCCACAAAGCGCGCGAGCTGACGCATGCCGATGCGGGCAGCCTCTACGTCATCGAGGAGCGCGACGCGGAACGCGCGCTGCGCTTCGCGGTCGCGCAGACCGGCCCTAAGGACGACGGCGTCTTGATGAACACGCTGCTGCCGCTCTCGACGACCTCCATCGCCGGCTACGTTGCCGGAACCGGGCAGGTAGCTCGGCTCGCCGACGCTTACGTCCTCCCGGAGGGAACGCCGTACCGCTTCAATCGCGGGTTCGACGACACCAACCGGTATCGAACCAAATCGATTCTTTGCGTTCCGATGCGCAACCTCAGCGGCGACACGATCGGAGCCATCCAGCTCATCAATCACAAGCCGTATTTCGGCCTCGAGCTGACGTCGCCCAGGCACACCGAGGAGGTCGTCACCGAGTTCGACGACCACGACGAGAACGTGCTCAGCGCCCTGGCCTCGCAAGCCGCCATTGCCATGGAGAACGCGCGGCTAGTCGAGGCGATTCAAAATCTCTTCGAACGGTTCGTTCACGCGTCCGTCAAAGCGATCGAAGTGCGCGACAAATCGACGCAAGGGCATTCCGAGCGCGTCGCGGCATTGACGGTCGCACAAGCCGAAGCGATCAACCGGATCGAGGCGGGACCGCTCGCCGCACTGCATTTCGATCCGGATCAGGTACGGGAGATTCGCTACGCGTCGCTGCTGCACGACTTCGGAAAAGTGGCGGTCCCCGAATACATCTTCGGTAAGTCGAAGAAGCTGCCCGACGGCCGGCTAGAGACGATCCGCCTGCGCTTCCTGCTTGCCATCGAGCAAAGCGACCGCGACGAAGAGCGCGCACTGCTCGAGGCCCTGCTCGCCAAGCTCGAGGCCGCCAACGAACCCAACGTCGTGGGCGACCGGCGCGACGAGGCGCTGCTCGAAGCGCTGGGGCGGCGCTATCGCGATCTTCACGGCGCCCGCGCGCTGCTCGAGCCGGCCGAATACGAGTATCTCGCCATCGCGCGCGGTTCGCTCTCCGACGAAGAGCGCGCCCGCATGCAGGAGCACGTAACCCAATCGTTTCTCTTCTTGCGCGAAATTCCGTGGCAACAAACGCCGTGGAAGGGCGTCGCCGAGCTGGCCTACGGCCATCACGAGCACCTCGACGGTACGGGCTATCCGCGCCGGCTTTCCGGCGATCAAATCGTGCCGCAGGTTCGGATGATGACGATCAGCGACGTCTACGATGCACTGACCGCCTCCGATCGTCCCTACAAGAAAGGTATGAGCGCGCAGCGCGCACTCGACATCTTGCGCCAGGAGTTCGTGGATAGGGGTAAGGTCGACGCCTTGCTGCTCGACGTTTTCATCGATCAGCGCATCTACGAACGGACCGCCGTACCGAAGGCTAGCTGAACGGCGAGCCGAGCCCGACCACGCCGGCGAGCTCGCTTTCGGGCAGCGCGTCGCGGTCGGCGGCGTACGACGGGTCGACTTCCGCGAGCGGGACCAGAACGAAAGCGCGTTCTTTCAATCCGGGATGCGGCACGCTCAGGCCCGGCTCGTCAATCACGGCGTCGTCGTAGGCCAGCAAATCGAGATCCAGCGTTCGAGGTCCCCAGCGTTCCCCGGCAACCCGTCCGCGGCGTCGCTCGATCGCTTTGAGCGATGCCAGCACCTCGCGCGGGCTCGCCGGCGTTTCGACGATGGCGATGGCGTTGACGAACTCCGGCTGGTCGGTCTTTCCCCACGGCGCGGTTCGGTAGAGCGACGACCGCCGCACGACGCGCCCGATTCCCTCGAGCGCTTCGAAGCCGCGCCGCACTTCCTCGACACGATCGCCCAGATTCGAGCCCAAGCCCACGACGACGCGCGCCACGCTCAACCCCGGTGCCGAGGGTTCTCGCGCGCGAGCGTCACGAAAGGCGTCGCGCCGCCGAGAATCTCGGGTTTGCCGATCGTCACTTCCGCGCGCGCGATGCGCGCGTCCTCGAACGCCGCGCTCAAAATTTCGCCGGCTAGCCGTTCCAGCAGAGCGAACGACGTGCCGGCCACGACTTCGACGACCCGCTGGTGCAGGTCGGCATAGTTTATCGTGTCGCTCATATCGTCGCTGCGCTCGGCGGAGCGTGCGTCGATCTCGACGACCAGATCGACGGCGAACGGCTGCGCGGCGAGCCGTTCGCGCTCGTAGACGCCGTGACGGCCGAGGACGCGAATGCCGCGAATCGCTATTCGATCCAATCGTCGGGCCTCCAATCCCGGACGATCGCATCCGCAACGCGCACCGCATCGCGAGCGGCCGCAACGTCGTGCACGCGAACCACGTCGATCCCCGCGCGAACCGCGATCGCCGTGGTCGCGACCGTGCCGTAGACGCGCTCGCGCGGCTCGCGTCCCGTCAGCTTTCCGATCGTCGATTTGCGCGACGCCCCGAGCATCGTGGGAAAGCCGAGACCGGCGATTCGGTCCAGAGAGCGCAGCACCGCAAGATTCTGGTCCGCGGTCTTGCCGAATCCGATGCCGGGGTCGAGCAGAACTCGCTCTTGCGCGACGCCGCGCAGCACGGCCCGCGTCGCGCAATCGTCGAGATAGGCGAGCACGGCGTCGACCACGTCGCCGTCGTAGCCGGTGCCGTGCTGGTTGTGCATCGCGACCAGCGGCATATCGAGCTCGGCGACGACGTCCAGCAGTTCGTCGGACGCGCCCCACACCGAGTTGACGATATCGGCGCCGGCGGCGTGTGCCGCGCGAACGACGGCCGGCTTGTAGGTGTCGATCGAAATTGCGGCGTGCGCGAGGTGCGAGCGAAGCTCCCGTATCACCGGGACGACGCGCTCGATTTCGACCGCGGCGTCGACCGGCCGGTGTCCGGGACGCGTCGATTCGCCGCCGAGGTCCAGCAGGTCGGCGCCGCTTCCCCATTGCACCATGCCGTGCGCGATCGCCGAGGAGAGATCGTCGAGACCGTCGCCCGAGAACGAGTCCGGGGAAGCGTTGACGATGCCCATGACGTAGGTGCGCTCGCCCCACACGAAGCGCGCCCCGCGAACGGTCAGCGCGCCGCGGTCGTCGCGTACCACGTGCGAACTTCCGCCACGACGAACGTAGAACCGGTGACGACCACGACGTCGCCGGCGGAGGCGCTCGCCAGCGCGGCTTCGAGCGCGGCCGCCGGCGCGGCGACCGCGCTTCCTTCGATGCCGAGCTCTTTGCCGAGTTCCGACAACTGCGCCGGCGCTATCGCGTTTCGTCCCGGTTGCTCGAAGGCCGTGAATCGGAAGGTCGCGCCGGGGGACGCAAGCGCCCGCAGGATCTCGCGCGCGTCCTTGCTTTCGCCGATCGCCACGACGAAGTGCCGGCGCGCCGTTCCGAACCGCTCGTCGAGCGCCGCGACCAGATGCCGCGCCTTCTCGACGTTGTGCGCGATGTCGAGCACGACGGCCGGCCGCGCGGCAACGACTTCGAGGCGGCCCGGAATCGACAGACGCGCGAACCCCGCCTCGACGGCGTCGACCGGGGGGCGCAGCGATTCCGGCAGCGCCTCGAGCACCGCGACGGCCGTGGCCGCGTTGACGCGCTGAAATGCACCCAGCAACGGCGTGCGAATCGAGTAGGTCGCGCGCGGCGTTCGAATCTCGAATCGCTGGCCCTCGGCTTCGTCGCTCGCGCGCTCGACCGACGCGACGTCGCCGGCGCGTACGAGCCGCGCTCCGGCGCCGGCGGCGTACCGCTCGATCGCGGCCATCGCCTCGGGCGGCACGTCGGCGACCACGAGCGGAACGCCCGGCTTGGCGATCCCGGCCTTTTCGGTGGCGATCGCTTCGAGCGTGGCACCCAGAACGTCGGTGTGATCGTATCCCACCGACGTAATCGCCGCAACGGCGGGGGCGACCACGTTGGTGCCGTCCAAACGTCCGCCCAAGCCGACCTCGATCGCCGCGACGTCGACGCGTTCGCGCGCGAAGTGCGAAAACGCCAATGCCAGCAAGGTTTCGTAGTAGGTCGGCCGGCCGTACGCAGCCGTCACTCGGTCGATCGCCGGCATCATCCCGTCGAGCAGCTCGGCAAAGCGGTCTTCCGAGACCGCCGTGCCGTCGATCTTGGCGCGTTCGGTCATCGAATGCAGATGTGGTTTGGTATGCAGTGCGGTCCGCCGGCCCGAAGCCTGCAGCGCCGCCGCGATCATCGACGCCGTCGAACCCTTTCCGCTGGTTCCGCCGACGTGTACGACCGGGTACGCTCGATGCGGATCGCCGAGCTCGCGCAGCAGCGCGCGCATGCGATCCAGCTTGTACGACGTGCGCGGCGAGAGCGTCTCGGAGATCGTGCCGAGCAGATACCGCTCCGCTCGCTCGAACGGCGTCGCGGCGCTCATCCGTCGACGACGCGATCGGCCAGCAGCTCGATTGCGTGCGGCAGTACCGGCAGAATGACGTCGAGCGCTTCACCCACCGCCTTGGGGCTGCCCGGGAGGTTGACGATCAGGGTCTTGTGGCGAACGCCGGCGACGGCGCGCGACAGCATTGCGGTCTTGACGATGGCCAACGACGCCGCGCGAATCGCTTCGGCGATGCCGGGAACTTCGTAGTCGAGGATGGCCGCCGTCGCCTGCGGCGTGCGATCGCGCGGCGAAAGGCCGGTCCCGCCGCTGGTCAGCACGAGCTGCGCGGCTCCCGAATCGGCGAGATCGATCAACTCCGCCTGCAGCGCGCTCGAGTCGTCCGGCAGAATCGTTTCGCGAACGATCTCGTAGACCGCGCCCAACCGCTCCCTCATCGCGGGAATGCATGCGTCGGCGCGCGCGCCGCCGGCGGCGCGATCGGAAAGCACGATCAACGCGACGGCCGGCTTCACGTCCGCGTCCACGTACCGCTCTTTCCTCCGCTCTTTTCCAGCAGCCGCACCGATTCGACGACGATGCCTTTGTCGACGGACTTCGTCATGTCGTAGACGGTGAGCGCGGCGATCGACGCGGCAATCATCGCTTCGAGCTCGACCCCGGTTTGCGCCACCGTGCGCGCTTGCGCCGTCACCCGGAGCGCGCCGTCGGCGGTCCACTCGAACCGAACCTCGACGCTGGAAAGCGGCAAGCCGTGCGCGAGCGGAATCAGCGTTGCGGTTTGCTTGGCCGCCATGATGCCTGCAATTTGGGCCGCGACGAATGCATCGCCTTTCGGGAGCGTCGCCTCGCGCAGTGCCGTCCGAGCGGCCGGGCTCATGCGAACCAGCGCCTCGGCTCGTGCCGAACGCGTCGACGCGTCTTTGCCCGAGACGTCGACCATGGAAATGGTCCCGTCGTCGGAAATATGTGAGGGTTTATTCACGGCAATAGATAATCGGCTGGACAGATGACGCTATTCCTGGACACCGGCGGCGATCCTCGGGCCGGCGCGGCTCAACTCGCCGACGTCCTGGCGTTGTACGGGGCGCTCGGGGACGCTGCCGCCGGAAACCCGCCCGGATTTGCCGCGAGAAAGGCGGCCGCCGCCGCAGCCTTGGCTCGGACGGTGGCGTTGGACGGCGCCGACGTCGACGCAATTTATCTCGCCGGGCTCTTACATTCGGTGGGCGCGATCGGTAACGGCGCCTACCGGCGGGGCGAGCGTCTTTCGGAACGTCAAGCGCGTATGGAAAGTTGGGACGTTCCCGCGCAAGGAGCGCGCGTCTGCGCGGAGATGCCGTGGCTGCCCGCCGCAACGTCGGACGTGGTTCGCTGGCAAAGCGAATGGTGGGACGGCACGGGGTTTCCAGATCAGCTGCGCTGGCACGGCATTCCCGAGAGCGCCGCCATGCTGCTGCTCGCCGACACGTTCGTGCGTTCGGCCGATCCGGAGGAAGCGCTCGCAACCGTCTCGGAACAAAGCGGGCGCGCGTTCGGCCCGACGGTGGCTCGGGCGTTCACGATGTGGTATCACTCCACCGGCGCGGAGCTCGACCCGTGCGAGCCGCCGCTGCACGCGCTCGACGGCGCACCGGCCGGGACCGCGAGCGAATGGCTCGACCGTATCGCCGACCGAGTCGACGCGCACGTCGGCGAGCCGGGGCGCTGGCGTCGCATCGCGCGCCTGACCGAACCGGCGGCGGCCTTGCGCGGGTTCGACGCGGAGTCGCGACGCGCGCTCGCAATTGCGGTGCGCACGTACGGCGCCGGCGAGCTCGGCGAGAGCGAGGCTGCCGAGTCGAAATACGATCCGCTCGCACGACTGGGCATCGACGAACGCGCCGCGCACGCCGTCGCCGCCGCCGCACTTGTCGAGCCCGTCGCCAGCTTCACCATCGCCGCGCCGGTGCTTCGCGCGCGTTCCGAGTGGTACGACGGAACGGGAAAGCCGGACGAGCTGTTTCACGGCGCCATTCCGGCACCCGCCTTGCTGCTGGCGGCGGCGATCGCCTACGATTCGCTCGCGCACAAGGATCGCATCGACACCGCCGCCGGGACGCAGTTCGATCCGCACAGCGTGCGCGCCGTTCTCGAGGCCGCCCGGGCGCTGGCATGATCGAGCTGCAGGAACGCACGCGGCGCATCTCGCCTTCCCGCCTGCACGAAGTGCTGCTCGAACACGGCTGCACCAGCTTGGTCGATCCGTTCATGGGGATGCCGACGCACTTGAACTACCTCAAGCGCCACGGCATCGCCGTTCACGGGGGCGATTTGCTCGAGTGGTTCGTGCGCGTGGGAGAAGGCATCGTCGTCAACGACCTCACGATCTTGCGCGAAAGCGAAGTCGCGGAGATCGTCGAGATGCTGCCGGGGCGCATTTATTCGCTGGACACGTTCAAGGCCTGGGAAGGCGTATTCTTTACTGAAGAGCAGTGCCTCTATCTGGGCGTCTGGCACGACAACGTGCGCAACCTGCGCAGCGACGGGCAGACCGGGCTCGCGATTCTCGGTCTATGGCGCGTCTTCTGTTACTGGATGCAGAAGACGCAGTATCCCGACGACATGCAGGACGTCCCGCCCAGCGAACTCGCGTGGTCGTACATTCGCCAGACGGAGCAGTGGGTGCACGCCAACATGCGCCGCAACACGGTGCGCCAAAGCGACGTCCTCACGACGATGGCGGCGCAAACCGCCGACGCCCTCTTTCTCGCTCCGCCGGCACGCAACTCGTTCCGCAGCGCCGACGCGCGCATCTGGATGTGGGAAGCGTGGTGGCAAGGCAATCCGTACTTCACCATCGAGCACGCGTATCGCGACTCGCTCTTCGGCGCCCGCGCCGCCGACCCGCCGGCGTATTCGCGCGCGCTCGCCGGGGTGCTGTCGCACGCCGAAGCGTATCCGCTGGTCGTCGTCCAGACGACCGAACAACGCCTGGGCGACGTCGAAGGCATCGTTCGCAACGCTCGCGCCAACGTACGCATCCTCGCCCCGCACCCCTACGAAATCTACCTCATCGCTACGAAATAGCGCCCCGCCTTGGATGGGTTTCCATCCGGCGCGGAGGCGTCAGCGCCGGGTTGCAGGTTGCGATTGAAAGCGGAACCAGATCAAACAGAGGAGCGCGAGGAACCACAGGATGATGAGGTGCGAAACGTGATGTTCGTGGGCCCCGCCGGACGCGGTCAAGAAGTTGATCTTCCCGAGACCGTAGAGCATTCCGAGAACGAAGAACGCGACGGCGAGGATCAGGGCCAAAGCTTTCACGTGATGACTCCTATGCGTGCGAGAACGAAGCAGGCGATTCCGACCAAGACGCAATACCAGCCGAACGGCCGGAGGTCGTTCGAGCGGAAGTAGCGCGTGAGAAACGCGACCGAAAGGTAAGCGGCGATACCGGCGGCGATGCCGCCCACGATCGCTTGAACGAGCACGACGTGTGCGCCCGGGGCGAAGAGTTTGGGAAGCTCCAGCAGCGCCGCCGCGCCGATGACGGGCGTGGCGAGCAAAAACGAAAAGTGCGCCGACTCCTCGTGATCGAGCCGGCAGAGTAAACCCGCCACCATCGAAATGCCGGAACGCGAAATACCCGGCAAAAGCGCCAGCGACTGCGCGAGCCCGATGCCGGCGCTCTGCGCGTACGACAAGCGTTCGATGGGTTTTCCTGCGGCCGAAACCGCGCTGCGGCGGCGCAGCCACTCGCCTACGAACATGACCAGCCCGTTGACCGTCAGAAAAGCCGCGGCCGGGGCAGGCGAGCCGAACAACTCGCGAACCGGACGCTCGAGCGCCAAGCCCAGCAGGCCGACGGGAATCGTGCCGACCACCAGCAGCCATCCGACGCGTTCGTCGCGGTCTCCGCCGAGCTTGCCGCGCACCGCGCTCGCGACTACGGCGCTCACGATCCGTCCCCATTCGTCGCGATAAAAGAGGACGAGCGCGATCGCCGTACCGAGATGCAGAACGACGACGAACGCGAGGAAGGATGGAGCCGACCGGTCGACGTTGTGCCAGCCCAGCACCGCCGGGACGAGGATCGTGTGGCCCAGGCTCGACACCGGGAACAGCTCGCTGACGCCTTGCAGCAACGCCAGGATGAGTGCTTGGCTAAAGGTCACGGCGCACTCGTTACGCCCGGCGGTGCGTGCCGCCTTCATCGACGCTCCCCGGGCAGGATTGACGCAGGCCGCGGCTAAGGGCGCCGTTAGTGGAGCAGGTCCGAAACGGGCAGGGGGCGTCGCCGCAAGAAGAGCGGCGCTTTCCGCGAGTCGGCGATACGTTGCTGGTTTCATACAGCATCGGTGACGATTTTGCGCCCGAATTCACCGAAACGTACGACATCGCGTTGGGCGGCATGGCCATGCTGACCAACGCCGAGCTCGCGCGCGAAGCTCCGATCGCCGTGCAACTCGAGCTGCGAGGCGATCAGCAACCGATTCTGCGCTTGCGCGGCGTCATTCGCTGGTCGCGATACGACCCGTTGCTGCAGCGCTACCGGACCGGCGTGGCCTTTCTCGACGTCGACGACGAGATGCGCCAGCACTTACAGCGGTACATCGACACGCTGCATCTGCTGCGCGACATGGGCATGCTCTGAGCGCGTCTCACCATGCGACGAATTTGACGCTGTAGGAATACGTCGCGGCCACCGGCTTGCAGTCGTGCGTGGCCGGCGCGTAGCGGGCGCTCCGCGCCATGCTCACGGCGACGAGATCCAACGAGGAGTTCCCGGTGCTCTGGGTGACGTTCGCGCCGGTAACGTCGCCTTGGTCGTCCAGCTTGACGTCGACGACGGCGATGCCGGACACGTCTTGGGCACGCGTCTCCGCCGGAATCTCCGGCGGAGGCGGCGAGGCGAGCACGGCGGCGCCGGCATTGCTTTTCGCACATGCGGCGGCGGCGGCGGTCGCAACCGGCGTGGGGGCGGGCGGCGGCGGCGCACTCGCGGCCACCGCCGTCCCGGCGCCGGCACGCGCGGGCGTTCCGTGCCTGGCGGGATGCGGCAGCGGCCGCGCCGCCGGGCGCGGATGCGCTACCGGTGTGGCCTTCGGACGCGGCGGCGGCGTCGCCATGTGCAGAATCGCGGTCCGGCGGTGCTCGATCGAAACGACTTCCGTACCGCCGGGCTGCTCGTTGGGTAAGCGCCGCCACGCGATCGCGAAGGTCAGATGGATCAACAGCGAGAGCGCAAAGGCGACGATCAGCAGGCGCCGCGCCTGGCGGGACGTCACGACGACCGGGCGCGGGTGGGATTACGAGTCGGGCTGGAAGTCCGCCCGGAAGAGGTACTGTCCGGTGGTCGGGTTACAGTCGACCAGCTTCGGCGAATAGGTCGACGCGCGTGCGGCCCGCAGCGCCGCCTGATCGATCGCCATGTTGTTCGAACTCTTGTAAACCGACGCATTCTCCAAGTTGCCGTTCGCGCCGACCGTCACTTCGACCTCAACGCTGACTTCGCCGAGCCCCAGGTCTTTGGCCGACTCGGGGTAGTCCGGTTGCACGGCATTGGTCACCGTCGCCTCGACGTTGGGATTCGCACACGCCGGCTTCGGCGTACCGGTCGCGACGGGCGCGGGCGCAGCCGTACCGGTCCCCCCGGGAGCCCCGTTCTCGCTGCCCGTCTTCGGCTGGCTCACGGTCTGTTCGGTCGAGGAACCGGCCGCGTTGCTCGTGGTGTGAACGAGATTGACCTTGAGGGGCTTGGGCTGGACGACTTGCACCTTCTTGGGCGGCGGCGTCGTCTGCGGCGGCGGAGTCGGAGTGGGCGGCGGCGTCGGCGTCGGCGGCGGAGGCGTCGGGATGACGACGCGAGTCTTCTTGGACATCGTCACCTTCTCGACTTCCTGTTCCTCGTGGTGCTGAATCACGTTCGGCATCAAAGCGCCGATGGCGAGATGCACCAGGAGCGATAGAACGAACGCAATTCCGAGAAAATTGCGAACGCGTTCGCCCGTCGTGATGTACGGTGACTTGCTGCTTGCCATTGCCTACTGATTCACGCCTTGAGGAAGACCTTGTACGTGATTGGCGAGTCCGAAGTTCGTCAGGTTGACGCCTTTGGCCGCGTCCATGATCTGCAATATCACGCCGTAGCTCGCCTGCGGCGACGCCTTGATGATCACGCTGGTGAACTTATAGTCGGTGGCCGCCTGGAGCGCCTCGAACGCAGCCTTTGCGCCGCTGATCGTCACTTGGTTCGAACCGATTTGGATGTTGTTCTTCTCGTCGACGATCACGACGATCTGCGAAGGCTGCACCTTCTCTTTGTTGTAGGCGTCGGGCAGCTTCGGCTCCTTGGTTACCGAGGCGAGGATGATGAAGATGATCAGCAGGACCAACAGCACGTCCGTAAACGGCGTGATGTTGATCGTCGCCATTACCTCCTCGTCACCACCAGTCGAAACGGCCACGTCTACTCCTTCAACCTTAAGACGTTACGAAACCGACGTCTTCCAAGCCGGCCTGCTTGGCGGCGTCGAGGATGCGTATGATGACGCCGTACGGCGCCTTGGCGTCGGCGACGATCGCGACGTGATGCCGCGGTTTCTTCTTCGACTCGTCGTACATGACGCGATAGATCCCGACCGTGTCGGTCTTCGTGCCGTCGACGAAGATGATGCCTTTGTCGTTCACGTCGACTTCGATGTCGTTCTTGTTCTTGTTTTGGTTCGATTGATTGCTGTTGTTCTTGTTGGGCAGCTGCTTCTCGAAGCCGGGCGGAGCCACGAGCGCGGCCAGAATCATGAAGATGATCAACAGCACGAGCAAGACGTCGGTAAACGGCGTGATGTTGATCTCCGCCATCACCTCTTCGTCTTGCTTCGCCGAAAGCAATCCCACGACGGGTACCGGGCTTCTTTACTTGCCGGTAGCTGCCGGCTTGCTCCCGGCGGGCGAGTACAGATCCGTCGGAATCGGCGAGCCGGTGTTGTGGAAGTGCAGCATTTCGGCGAGCTGATTGGCCGCGACGATCATTTCCTGGTTATAGTTCTTGATGCGCGACTTGAAGTAGTTGAAGAACACGACCGCGATGACGGCGATGATCAGACCGGCGGCGGTCGTGACCAGCGCTTCCGAGACGCCGGCGGCAACGACGGCGGGCGTCGAGTTGCCTTTCAGCGCGATGTCCTGGAAGGCGCGAATGATGCCGAGCACCGTACCGAACAGACCGACGAACGGCGCGATCACGGCGATCGTGCCGATGATCGGCAGATTCCGTTCGAGGGCGTTGAGGTGTTCCATCAACGCGATCGAGAGCGCGTCGGTGATGTCGGCGCGATTCTTCTCACCGCGACGCAGCCCAAACTCCAGAATGCGCGGCAGCATGCCCTTTTGCTGCTGGCAGATCTTGATGGCGCCGTCGAGATCGTCGGCGGCGATCTTGTTGCCGATTTGACGCAGCAGGCCCTTGGTGTCGCCGTGCTGCGACCAGAAGAACACGAGCCGTTCGATGACGACGGCCAGACCGACGACCGAGATGAGCAAGAGCAGCCACATATCCCAGCCGCCCTGGCGCATGAGCTCCATAAATCCCGTAAACACGCTGTTCCGACCCCTTCCGTTCCGCTTAACGTGGATTCGTGAGGGCGACCCATTGGCCCACCCCCGGGTAAAGTCCTGGTAAGGTTTACGCTGAAATCCCTAGGGACCCGTAGGACCTAACTTCTGCTGCTTGATGAAGTTCTCGATGTTGAGTGCGAGCGTTTCGTTCCCTTGCTGTTTCGCAAGGGCGTCGGCCTTTTGCAGGGATGCCAACGCCTTGGTCTTGTCCCCGCCCGAGCCGACGATCGCCACACCCTCGGCGAAATTGGCGGCTGCATCGTCGGGCTTGATGGCCAGCGCTTTGTCCGCGTACGACTGCATCCGCTTGTAATCCGGGTGGTCCATCCTTGCAACAGTAAACGCGGCCTGGTCGTACGCTGTGACGGCCACCTCGGGGTCGCCCTGAGACGCGGCGTTGTCGAAGTCCTTGATCGCCTCGTCGTAGTTTTTCGCGGTCGCCGCGTCGACGCCGGCCTGAAGCATTTGGTTGCCGACCACGCGACCGGGGATCGTGCTCGTCGGATCGAGCCGCTTGATCTCCGCAGCGATGGTCGCGGCACCCTGCGTGTCGTTATTGGCGAGATAAGCGCTCAGTAGCTCGGAGTCGATGTGGACCTTGTCCGCGGTCGAGGTCTTGGGGTCGCTCATGGCGGCTTCACGCACGCCCTTGAGCGTCGCGAGCGCGTCGGCGTTCTGCTTGTTCCCCAGCTGAGCGACGCCCAGCGCGAAGCGCGTGTTGGTGTCCGGCGTCATCGCGTAGGCCTTCTGAGCGTAGGCAAGGGACTGCTCGGGGTTGGTCTGCGACATCGCCACGGCGGCCTGCGCGAAGCTCGCGGCCGCGATCGGCTGATACTGCTTGCCGACCGACGGAACGTGATCGAACGCCTGTGCGGCCGTCTGCGGATCGTTGTCGTCGTAAGCCGCGATGCCGAGCATCTCGCGCAGCGAGGCGTCGCCGGGCGAGGAGATCAGCGCCGCCTGGGCCTGCGACTTGGCCTGCGCGTACTGCTTGGCCTTGATCAACGACGCGATCTTTTCCGCCTCGGGGCTCATCGACGCGATCGAGCCGCCTTGCTCGGTACTCTGCGCGACCGACTTGCCGTTGAACTTGAGCGTGAAGTCGTAGAACGCGGTGACCGGCGTGGCGCCCTTGTGCGCGGGCCGATAGCTCGAGTTCTGCGCGATTTCCATCGCGGCCGCGTTGTCGCCGGCGTTGGTCGAATGAATGACCTTGATGGCCTTGTGGCTGCCGTCGGCGTTGACTTGCACCTGCACCACGACGGTGCCGCTGCCGGCGACGCTCTGCGAGGTCGTCCCTTGTTTGACCAGCTTTGCGGGCGTGAACTCGGTGGAGTACTGGGCGCGCGCCGGCGGTGCGGCGACGAGAGCACTCAGCACGAAAAGCGATGACGCGATCGCGGGGAAGCGTTTCATAGTACCTCTGATCGGCGAGCTTCTGTTCAAGGAGGCGGTTGTTATACCGCAAGCCGGGGGGCGGGTAAACGGCGGCCGACGGCCGCGGCGACGTCGGCCAGCCGTCCCGCGAGGGAACGAAACTGTTCGAACGTCAGGGACTGAGGTCCATCCGAGGCGGCGTCTGCCGGCTCCGGATGCACTTCCACCAGCAGACCGTCGGCGCCCGCCGCCACGGCTGCTAGACTCATCGATTCGACGAGACTCGCCAATCCCGTTCCGTGCGAGGGATCGACGATGACCGGGAGGTGCGTCGTAGCAGCCAGCAGCGGAACGACCGAAAGGTCGAGCAAGTTGCGGGTGGCCGGATCGTACGACCGGATTCCCCGCTCGCAGAGAACGACGTTTTCGTTGCCTTCGAGCAAAACGTACTCGGCGGCCATCAGCCATTCGTCGACGGTCGCCGCCAGCCCCCGCTTGAGCAGGACCGGGCGGCCCGACAGCCCGACTTCGCGCAGCAACGGAAAGTTCTGCATGTTGCGGGCACCGATCTGGAGCATGTCCGCTTGCGCGGCGACGCCCTCCACGTCGCGCGGATCGAGGACCTCGGTGACGACCGCCAGCCCGTGCCGGTCGGCCGCAGCGCGCAGCAAGCGCAGCCCCTCGTATCGCAGGCCTTGGAACGAGTACGGCGAGGTCCGCGGCTTGAAAGCGCCGCCCCGCAGGACGTTGGCGCCGGCTGCTGCGACGACTGCCGCAGTTTGCTCGATCTGCGACTCGGACTCGACCGAGCATGGGCCCGCGCACAAAGCCAGGGCGTCGCCGCCGAAGGAGGCGCCGTTGCGCAGCCGTACGACGGTGCGCTCGGCGCGCGCGGTTCGATGGGCGAGAGGACCGTTGCGGGAAGGCATCGCTCAACGCTTCGCGCGCGAGCGTCCGTCATCCGGCAGGACGCTGCGCCGCAGGGCGGCGAGCTCCCGTTCCGTCAGGGGACGAACCGCGCCGCCCGGCAACGCGCCCAGCGCGATCGGCCCGAAGCGCATGCGGACCAGCGCCAGCACGCGATGACCGAGCGCTTCGAACATGCGGCGCACCTGGCGGTTTCGCCCCTCGTGAACGGTGATGTCCACCACGCAGTGATCGCGCCGCGTCGCGACGACGCGGACCTTCGCTTCGGCGGCCCGATGACCGTCGAACTCGACGCCCTCCAGAAGCTGCCGCACGTCGTCGGGCGCGAGTCTTCCGGTCAGCGTCGCGCGGTAGGTTTTTTCGACGCCGTATCGCGGGTGCAGGACGCGGTTCGCGAGATCGCCGTCGTTGGTGAGCAGCAGCAGGCCGGACGTTTCGTAGTCGAGGCGCCCCACCGGCAACACGCGCGGACCGGGCGGCAAAAGGTGCGCGACCGTGCGGCGTCCCTGCGGATCGCGCATGGTCGTCACCACGCCGGCGGGCTTGTTCATAACGAAGTAGAGGCGTTCGGCCGACGGGCGCACGCGCGTGCCGCTGACGTCGACGTCGTCGCCGGGTGAAACCAGCGTCCCGAGCTCGCGGACGACGCGGCCGTTGACTCGCACTTTTCCGCGGGCGATCAACTGGTCGGCCGCCCGGCGCGAAGCGACGCCGGCCTGTGCGAGAAACTTGTTGAGACGAACGCCGTCGCTCACGGACGGCGGCGGCGCACTACCGCGTAGCGTCGGCGCAGGGAGCGATAGGTATTGTAACCGACGAAGGCGACGACGATGCCGACCCCGAGGAGGCCGGCATAGAAACCGTCACGCGTCAACCACAGAATCATGGACGACGCGAAGTGTTAGTACTTCCCGTTCCCGCCGTCTTCGTAGCCGCGAGCCATCGACAAAGCCTCCTTGGTAACGGAACCCAGGAACTCTTCGTTGGTACGCGTCTGCGCCATCTTGTCGAGAATGATCTCGGTGATGTCGCCGGTGTTGAGAACGGAGGTCGCACGGCGCAGCATCCACAGCTTGCGCATCTCGTCGGGAGCCAGCAGCAGCTCTTCGTGACGCGTGCCCGACCGCTTGATGTCGATTGCCGGAAAGACGCGCGATTCGGCGAGCTTGCGCGTGAGGTTGAGCTCCATGTTGCCGGTACCCTTGAACTCCTCGAAGATGACGTCGTCCATCTTCGAGCCGGTCTCGATCAGCGCGGTCGCGATGATCGTAAGCGAGCCGCCCTCCTCGATCTTGCGCGCCGCGCCGAAGAAGCGCTTCGGCTTGTGCAGCGACGCCGTATCGAGACCGCCCGAGAGCGTGCGGCCGGAGGTCGGGACGACTTGGTTGTACGCGCGCGCCAAACGCGTGATCGAGTCGAGCAGGATCACGACGTCCTTACCGAGCTCGACGAGCCGCTTGGCGCGTTCCATCGTCAGCTCGGCGACGGCGGTGTGGTTCTCCGGGTGCTCGTCGAAGGTCGAGGCGACCACCTCGCCGTCGATCGTGCGCTGCATGTCGGTGACTTCTTCGGGGCGCTCGTCGACGAGCAGCGCGATGATGTGCGCCTCCGGATGGTTGATCGAAATCGAGTTCGCGATGTTCTTCAGCAGGGTCGTTTTACCGGCTTTCGGCGGCGAAACGATCAAGGCGCGCTGACCCTTTCCGATCGGGCAGAACAGGTCGATGACGCGCGTCGAGAGCTGCGTCGAGCGCACTTCGAGCTTGAAGCGCTCTTGCGGATAGATCGGCGTACCTTTTTCGAAGGTGCGGCGGCCGCGGATCGCTTCGGGCTCCAAGCCGTTGACTTTGTCGACGCGGATGAGACCGTAGTACTTCTCGCTCTCTTTGGGCCGGCGCACTTGGCCTTCGACCATGTCGCCGCGCCGAAGCTCGAAACGGCGAATCTGCGATTGGCTGACGTAGATGTCGTCGTTGCCGATCACGTAGCCGCCGCGCCGTAAGAATCCGTAGCCCTCGGGAAGCACGTCGAGGATGCCGCTCGCCATCTCGACGCCCGAGCGAAGCGTCTGCGCTTGGACGATCAGCGCGACGATTTCGTCTTTTTTGAGCTTGGCCGGGCTTTGGATCTCGACCTCAAGCTCCTTGGCGAGATCGACGAGTTCGGTCTTGGTCTTTTCGCCGAGCTGCTCGGCGGTGAGCATCGGCGGACCGGCATCGGGCTGAGGAAACTGTTCGTGAAACTGGCCCGGATGTTGGTTGAAGTGGTGACGGCGGCGCGAACGGCGCCGGCGTCCCCCGCCCCCCGGGGGGCGCATGTCGTTGCTGGGGCGATGTTCCGTTTGCAGAGGAGTATCTCTCTCGTAGAGCCGCACGCGTGCAACTTCGACGATCCAACGGCGAGGCTGCCGCGAATCAGATCGGTGACGAATGCGTGGGGAATGTCAAGGTGCCGCGGCCATCAATCGAGCTGACGGCGTGCGCGACGGTCACAACTATAGCACACCACACGGTCGCGTTCAAGAACGCCCGGGACTAAGATGAGCCGGGCCGCTGAGCCACCGGCTCCCGACGGCGTAGTAGCGTAGCCGGCGCTCGGCGGCGCGGTTGAGGCCGATGCGGCGGCTGGTGCGCACGCGCGGCCGGCGCCCAATCGGGGCGGCCAGCCAAAGTTTCGGATCGGTAAAGACGTCGATTCCGTTCATGCTCCGGTCGATCGCAAGCGCCGCGCAGATCCGGCCCGGGCCGCGGCAGAGTTGCGACGGCGGGGCGCCGCCGCGGCGCTTTTGCATCAGCTCGATCCCGACCAGCGGCTCCAGCGCTCGAACCAGCACGCCGGCGCCGACCCGGTCGGGCTCGCTCGAAAGATTGAAACAGTGCGAGACCCCGTAAATAAGGTAGACGTACGCGCGATGCGGCGGTCCGAACAGCGGAGCGTTACGCGCGCTGGGACCGGTGTAAGCGTGACACGCCGGATCGCCCGGCAAGTACGCCTCGGTTTCGACGATGCGGCCGGCGCACGTTCCTTCGGGGCTTTCGCGAACGAGAATGCACCCGATCAGCGCGCGCGCCAGCGCGCGCGACTCGACCGGAAGGTCGCCCGGATGAAGCCGCTCAAGCGGCAGCGTGCATGGCGATTTCGGCGCGCGCACGCTGCGTTAGATCCGCGTCGCCGCCGACGACGACGGCGGCCGCGTCGAAGGCGTTGAGCGCGCATCGCAACCGTACGTAAGGAAGGACGATCTCGCTCGCCACGTCGCAGCGACCGGTGAGCTCGTCAACGAGACGCGCGTCTTCGAGCGAAATGCGAATCCGAGAGACGTTCCATTCGCGCAGCGCGCGCAAAACGGCGCGCACGGCAGCGTATCCGATCTCGTGACCCTGGAGCTGGGCGTGGCGCCTTACCCGGAACGGGACGCGCGCCAGCTGTTCGGCGGACGCCGCACCGGCGCGCACGTAGGCGATGCCGTTGCCGCGCGCGTCGGCCGCGTAGCC